>JBDZVC010000593.1:0-2120 GCA_040255475.1 Phyllobacteriaceae bacterium
GCGTCTCCAATGCCGAGCATCTGGCGATGAGCGAGGATTGCGGCATCGTCAACCTGTCGCATTTCTACATGTTCGAAGTGACCGGGCCCGACCATGTCGCGCTGATGGAATGGCTGTGCGCGGCAAGGATCGGCGGCGATGCCAATATAGGCAAGGGCATCTACACCCATTTCCTCGACGATGAGGGCATGGTGCGCGCCGATCTCACCGTCATCCGCTTGGCGGACCGTTGCCGTATCGTCGACGGCGCCGACGCCGGCCCGCGCGATTTCAACTATGTGAAGCGGGTCGCGCAGGACAAAGGCTTCGACGTGACCGTCACCGACGTCACGGACAAATACGTCACCATCGGCTGCTGGGGACCGAATGCACGGACCACGCTGCAGAAGGTGGTGGAGGACCCGGAGGGGTTGGCGCCGGAGAATTTCCCCTTCGCCGCGATCCGCACGATCCGCATCGCCGGCAAGGACGTGATGGCCTTCCGCATTTCCTATGTCGGCGAGCAGGGCTGGGAACTGCACATGCGCTATGAAGACGGGCTCGCCGTCTGGGACGCGCTGCGCTCGACCGGTGTCATGGCCTTCGGCGTCGAGACCTACGCCAATACGCGCCGCATGGAGAAGAGCCTCAGGCTCCAGAACGCCGATCTCCTGACGGAGTATAACCTTTACGAGGCCGACCTTGCCCGCCCGAAGGTCAAGGAGGCCGATTTCCGCGGCAAGGCGAGGCATGCCGAATACCGTGCCCGCGAGCACCAGCCGGCGATGCTGTGCACGCTGGTGATGACGGAGAATACGGACAAGAAGGGCGTCGCCCGCTATCCGGTGGGCATCATGCCGGTCATGGATCCCGATACCGGCGAGACGCTGGTGGACGAACTCGGCCGCCGCTCCTATACGACGTCGGTCGCCTACGGGCC
Source organism: Phyllobacteriaceae bacterium (assembly GCA_040255475.1). Taxonomy (GTDB): domain Bacteria; phylum Pseudomonadota; class Alphaproteobacteria; order Rhizobiales; family Rhizobiaceae; genus Mesorhizobium_L. Next base: position 920 of record JBDZVC010000593.1, read on the forward strand.
GACGCTTGGCAGGAACATCGCGCTCGCCTATCTGCCCTGGGCCTATTGCCAGGAGGGGCGCAAGCTCGATGTCGAGTATTTCGGCGAAACCTATCCTGTCGAGGTAGCGGCGGTCGGCTACAAGCCGCTCTACGATCCGGAAAACCTGAAGCCGCGGAGCTGACGCGCTCCGAATGGAAAAACCGCGTTCCTCCGGTCCGGACGAACGCGGCTTTGCCAGATACGCATGGCCCTTCGCGTACAAGATACGCTGCGAAAGATACGGCTCCGGTACGCAAGACCTGATCCGGAGCGGCGGGCGGGCTGCGAATTTCCGCCTCGCCATCCGTTCTAAGGCGACATCGTTACCGTGCGGTTATCAGGAACTTAAGCAAACCTAAACATGGCGTTTTTTGTTAGCCTCATAGGCGAAAAAATGAGCCCTTCGGCTGCTTTTGCAACCCACGCGGGATGCCGGCAAGTCCATGAAAGAAATGGACGAATTGGCAAGCCGATTCGTCCACTCCAAGGAGGTTATGTGTCCGCATGTATCGCGGCTACTTCTGCCCACCGCGCAGGAAGTTGATGATGCCGGAGAAATCGTCGCCCGCGTGCCCCGATTGGTTGAAGAGCGCGTAGAGCTGCGCCGCCTCGGCACCGAGCGGCGTTGCCGCGCCTGCGGCCTGCGCCGCCTCCTGGCTGAGCTTCAAGTCCTTCAGCATGAGGGCCGCGGCGAAACCGGGCTTGTAGCCATTGTTGGCGGGCGAGGTGGGGACCGGGCCAGGCACCGGGCAATAGGTCGTCAGCGACCAGCACTGGCCCGACGAGGTGGAGGCGACGTCGAAAAGCGCCTGGTGCGACAGGCCGAGCTTTTCCGCCAGCACGAAGGCTTCGCCGACGCCGATCATCGAAATGCCGAGGATCATGTTGTTGCAGATCTTGGCGGCCTGCCCGGCGCCGCCTTCGCCGCAATGGACGATGCGGCCGGCCATCGCCTGGAGGATCGGCTCGGCCTTGGCGAAGGCTTCCTTGGAACCGCCGGCCATGAAGGTCAGGGTGCCCGCTGTCGCGCCGCCGACGCCGCCGGAAACCGGCGCATCGACCGACAACATCCCGTGCTTGGCGGCGATCGCATGTGCCTGCCGGGCGGAGCCGACATCGATGGTTGAGGAATCGATGAAGAGCGTGCCCTTGGCGGCCTTGGCGACGATGTCCTCATAGA
>JBDZVC010000594.1:0-2105 GCA_040255475.1 Phyllobacteriaceae bacterium
CGATGCGGAACGCGAGGATCATCTCCTTGATCTTGCGCGCGATCGTCTGGTCCGAAGAAAGCAGGAAGTTCTTGGCGACCTGCTGCGTGATCGTCGAGGCGCCGACCGGCCGCTTGCCGGTGCCGAAATTGGCCACATCCGTGACGACCGCGCGGATGATGCCGGGAACGTCGATACCCGGATGCGAGTAGAAATTCTTGTCCTCGGCCGAGATGAACGCGGCCTTGACGCGATCCGGGATCGCCTGGATCGGCAGGTAGAGCCGCCTTTCATGGGCGTATTCGGCCATCAGCGAACCGTCGGCCGCGTGGAAACGGGTCGTCACCGGCGGCTCGTATTTCGCCAGCACCTCGTAATCAGGCAATTCCTTGGTCAGATTGCCGACATAGATAGCCACGCCGGCAGCCGCCAGCAGCGCCAACATTATCCCAACGCCAAAAAAATAGCCCAGAAGTCGTATCATGCCTGCTCCAGCATGCGTCGGGCATGACCAGACACACAAAGCATCCAGCGAGACTCGCGCCCACGCCACCCTACAATTATCTGGCGGTCCATGCTCCGCCGTTGTGGGCAAAATGCGGCAATAAGGCCACAGGCGTGCAATTGGCCGCTATTAGGCCGCGAACTGTTGTGCCGCTGCAACGCCACGATGGCATCGATCCCCGCCAATGAATTCACCCTCCTGCCTTCGCCCTGGCATCGGCGAACAGCGCAATCGCCTTGCACATGCTGTCGACCGCCTTCGCACGCCACTTCGGATCGCGCAATTCCGCCTCGTCCTTCGGATTGGACAGATAGCCGAGTTCCACGAGGACGGACGGCACGTCCGGCGCCCGCAGGACCCTGAATCCGGCAGAGCGGTGGGGATGGTTGATCATTTCGATCGTATTCGACAATTGGCCGACGAGGGAGCGCGCGAAGCGGATCGAGAAGGAATGCGTCTCGCGGCGGATCAGGTCGACCAGAATATCGGCCACGTCATGGTTGGCCTCGGTGATCTCGACGCCGGCCAGATCGTCCGAGAGGTTCTCGCGCGTGGCCACCGCGGCGGCGGCGGCATCGGATGCCTTGTCGGAAACGGTATAGACCGTCGCGCCGCGCAGTCCCTTGACCGAAATGGTGTCGGCATGAATGGAAATGAAAAGATCGGCATCGTCCTGCCGGGCGATCCGCACACGCTCGTCGAGCGGCAGGAAGCGGTCGTCGTCGCGGGTCATGTAGACGCGGTATTTCCCGGTTTTTCCCAGCGCATCCCTGAGTTCCCGGCCGAAAGCGAGCGTTATGTTCTTCTCGATCGTACCGGACACGCCTTCGGCCCCCCCGTCGATACCGCCATGGCCGGGGTCGATGACGATCGTGAAGGGCTTGCCGGGAGATTTCGGCTTCATGTCCACAGGGTCGTCGGTTGCGGCGGCCGCCTTGGGCGCCCCGCCGGCCTGCTTCGCCAGCGCAGTCTCGAAGGCCGCCTCCGACGATGCGACGATGTCGATGACCAACCGGTAGCCGGGCGAGGATTCGTTCTTGACGACGGAAATATCGTCCACCGTGAAAGGCCCTTTCGCCGCGAGGATCATACGCGAATGGTCGTTGCTGATCTTGCCGTAGCGGACATTCGTCACCAGTCCGCGCGGCTTGAGGTCGGCGGGCACGATGGCGAAGCTCGTCTGCGGCAGGTCCACCACCAGCCGGTGCGGCGACCTCAACAGGAACCAGTTGAGGGAGGCATTGTCGTCAAGCTGCATGACGATGCGTGTCCTGACTGCGTCTCCGGCGATCAGGAAATCATGCGCCTTCAGGATATCCGCGTGGGCCCGGGGCTGCGTCGCGAACAAGGCTGCGAAACCGAGCAGAAGCACGATCGGAAGGAACAGGCCGGCCCGTCGTAAACAGTCCGATAAGGGGCCGCAGAGCCGTCGCATGAATGTCCTTTTTGGCAGGCCGCACCAGCGAACACTGAAAGCCGGATACGCTGATTAACGATTGGTAACGACGCTTGGTTAACCAAGCCTTGCCGGTTGGCTCTCGCTTACGGTTCCGTTTGCCGGCATCTAAACAGGGTTGCCATGAACCGCGCCAAATCATAAAAGCGACAAAGGGTCGCTGCA
>JBDZVC010000595.1:0-2097 GCA_040255475.1 Phyllobacteriaceae bacterium
ACGTCCTCACCGGTGGAGACGACCTTGAACTCCTTGAGCTTGGCCTTCACGTCCGGCTGCTGGGCATAGGCCTTCGCCGTCTGGATCATCTGGATGCGCCATGTGTTGGCAATATAGCCGTTGGCGAGCGCGATGCGGTACGGGCCTTTCTTGGCCTCGTACTGCATGAACTGCGTGTCGGCCGACCATGGCGCGAAGCAGTCCGGTTCCGCGGCTGGGCCGGATACGATTTTCGGCTCCGCGAACGCCGTCGTGCTCATCAGCACCACCGCCGCGGCGGCAAGAAAGCCGCCTGAAAGTCTCTTCATGGTTTCATTCCTCCCAGTTCTTTCGAATGATGACGTCGTATCGGATGCACCGCAATCCGCCCGGCGGCCTAACGTCGGGGCCGCGTCGAGCGGATGTCTGGCGGTTGGTTACGCAAGGGAACGGTAGCGCTACCAAGAAATCTTGTAAAGGCGCGTCGAAAGCCGATCTGTCAGGCATATCAGCGCCTCGTGCTTTCGCGGACGATAAGTTCGAAGCCGAGGTCGACCACCGGCTCGGCGGGCCGACGGCCGGCGATCGCTTCCAGCGCCATGGCGATCGCACGGCGTCCCATCTCGTAACGATAGGTGCGCAGGCTGGTGACGGAGGGGTAGGCGACCTGCATCATTTCGAGGTCGTTGAAGCCGGCGATACCGATCTCCGAAGGGACCGCCCGGCCCTGGCGGTGACACTCGAAAAGCGCGCCGAGCGCCATGTCATCATTGTTGCAGAAGGCTGCGTCGAGCGTGGGCACCCTTGCCAGCGCCTCCCGGAAGAGCTCGCTGCCTGTCGTCACGCTCGACGGCCGTACCGTGGTCGTCATGAGGCGCTCATCGAACAGACCCGCCTCCTCCATCGCGGCGCGGTAGCCCGCCAGCCGGCGCTCGGAGCGCGGGTCCATGCGCGCGCCGATGAAGGCGATATGTCGATAGCCGGCTTCAACGAGGTGCCGGGTCGCCGCCCGGCCGCCTTCATAGTGCGAAAAGCCGATCATCATATCGACCGGATCGGGGCCGGTTTCCATGATCTGGACGACCGGACAGTCGGCCCCCTCCAGAAGCGCTATCGCGGCGGGGCTCTGGTCGATGCCGGAAACGATCAGCGCCGAAGGTCTCTGGCTCAGGAACGTCTGAAGCAGTTCCTCTTCCGCTTCCTGCGAATAGTGCGTGTTGCCGATCTGCACCTGGAGATGGCTCTGGTCCAGCCCCTCGTAAATGCCGCGTACGACCTCGGCAAACACGTTGTTGGTGAGCGACGGAACGAGCACGCCGATGACGTCGGCGCGGGCCGAGGCCAGCGCACGGGCGTTGCGGTCGGGCACGTAGCCGAGTTCGTCGACGACGGCCATGATCTGCCGCCTGAGTTCCGGCGACACGCGCTCCGGTTCGCGCAGCGCGCGCGAGACCGTTATCGCCCCGACGCCGGCCTTCGCAGCCACGTCCGCAATGGTCGGGCGGCCGCCGCCCCGCCGCGAGCGGGGTTTTGCGCCGGCACTCACGGGCGGCATGGCATCCCTCCTCTCCTCATCCGCTTCATCGCCACGAACCGGCGTCCCTCAATAGGTCGTACGCCGTTCCTCGCTCGGCGGCCGGCCGAACTGAAGCCGGTAGCTCTGCGCGAAATAGGAGTGCGAGGTGAAACCGGTGGCGATCGCCACGTCGAGGATCGGCAGATTGGTCTGGCGAAGCAATTCGCGCGCCCGCTCGAGGCGCAGCCGCATATAGTAGCGGCCCGGCGTCATATTGAGGTGGCGGAGGAAGAGCCGCTCGACCTGCCGGACAGACAGACCCGCCGCCTTGGCAAGCTGCACAGCCGAGAAGGGCTCGTCCAGATTGTCCGCCATCAGCTCGACGATCTTCCTCAGCTTCTCCGACTTGCCGGTCAGGTCGCGTTCCGGTCCGACGCGCTGGCGGTCGCCGGCGGAGCGGATACGCTCGTGCTGGAATTGGTTGGCGACCTCGTTGGCGAGGCTGGCGCCGAAATCGGATCGCACGATCTCCAGCATAAGGTCGATGGAAGTGGTGCCGCCGGCGCAGGTATAGCGCTTGCGGTCGATCTCGAAGACGTTGC
>JBDZVC010000596.1:0-2096 GCA_040255475.1 Phyllobacteriaceae bacterium
GCGACTCGGTCAGTTCGAGCCGGAAGCAGCGCGGCTCGAGATTCGAGCGCGCGATCACGGAGCGCACGTCGGTGACGAGGTCGCGCCTCAGAAGCTGGCGGCTGGACAGGTTGACCGACACCGAGAGCGGCACGTCGCCGACCAGTTTCTGCCATCCCGCAAGGTCGTCCGCCGCCTGCTGCATGGCGAACAGGCCGAGCGGAACGATCAACCCGCAACTCTCGGCGATGGGGATGAAATCGGAAGGCGGTATCGTGCCGCGCTGCGGGTTGTCCCAGCGCAGAAGCGCCTCGAACCCCGCCACCGAACGATCCTCCAGCCGCACGATCGGCTGGTAGGCGAGCTTGATCTCGTGGCGCTCCAGCGCCCGCCGAAGGTCGGATTCCAGTTGCAGGCGGTCCGATCCGGCCGCGCGGAAGGCGGGCCGGAAGGGCTCGATGCGATCCCCGCCGAGCCGTTTCGCCTGATGCACGGCGAGTTCGGCGTCCTTGACCATGTCTTCGGCGCTCGCCTGCGTTCCCGTCCAACTCACCAGCCCGATCGAAGCGGTGAGCACGATTTCGCGCCTCGCGAAGGTGATCGGAGAGCGGATCGCGTGGTTGATCGCCTCCGCTACCGAGGCGATACGGCCGGGCTCGCTTTCTGAAAGCAGCATCAGCGCGAACTGGTCGCCGCCCAGCCGCGCAAGCGAATCGCGTGGCTTCAGGAGCCGGTGCAGCCTGCGCGCGATCGTCAGGAGGATGGTGTCGCCGGCCGAAATGCCGAGGCTGTCATTGACCTGCTTGAAGCGGTCGATGTCGATGAAATAGACGGTCGGGCGGACGCTCTGTTCCATCCTCGCGATGGAGATCATCGCCTCCAGCCGGTTGAGGAAAAGCTCGCGGCTCGGCAGTCCGGTGAGATTGTCGTGCACGGCGTCGTGCATCAGCCGTTCTTCGGCCTTCTTCTGCTCGGTCACGTCGGCGAGCGTGCCGACGCAGCGGATGATCTCGCCGTCCGATCCCATCACCGGCCGTGCCCGGAGTGTAAACCAGCGGTAATGGCCATCCGCCCCGCGCAGGCGCAGGTCCTGCGATATCCGGCCACGCTTGTGTTCCAGCACCACGTCGAGCGTCGTGCGGAATGTGTCGCGATCCTCGCTGTGGAGCAGGGGCAGCCAGGTCCGCGCTGCGCCCTGCAGGCTGCCTGCCGGAAGGCCGAGCAATCCGCTCACGTCCGGCCGCGTCACGACACGGTCGCGCGCCACGTCCCAGTCCCAGACGATGTCGCCCGAGCCGGTTATGGCGAGCGCCTGCCGTTCCAGATCGCTGAAGAGCCCCTGATGGACACCGCCGCCTGCCAGCGCGTGCTGCATCACCGTAAAGCCGATGAGGAGAACGATCAGGACCAGCCCGCCGCCGAGCGCCGGCTGGACGATGTCGTTGTTGAGCATTCCGGTGATGGCCATCCACGAGCCGCCGAGCCACACCAGCACCATGAGCCAGCTCGGGATCAGCATGATCGCCCGGTCGTAACCTCGGAAGCTGAGGAAGGCGATGAGACCCAGGCCGACGACCGCGGTCGCGGCAAGCGAGATGCGGGCGAGCCCCGCCGCCATCTCGGGATCGTAGACGGCGACGCCGGCGATCGCCGCAAGCCCCGCCATCCAGGCGAACACGCCATAGCTGAAATGGCCGTGCCAGCGATTGAGGTTGAGATAGGCGAAAAGGAAGATGACGAAGGTCGTCGCCAGACCCACTTCCGCGCCGGCCCGCCAGACCTGCTCGTTGCCCGGCGATATGGCGATGACCTTGGACAGGAAGCCGAAATCGATGCAGATATAGGCGAGGACGGCCCAGGCGAGCGCCGCCGTCGCGGGAAAGAGCGAAGTTCCCTTGACCACGAAGAGAATGGTCAGGAACAGCGCCAAAAGCCCCGAAATGCCGATGACGATGCCGCGATAGAGCGTATAGGAGTTGACGGTGTCCTTATAGGCGCCCGGCGCCCACAGATAGATTTGCGGCAGCGTGGGCGCAGTCAGTTCGGCAACGAAGGTGACTACCGATCCGGGGTTGAGCGTCACCAGGAACACGTCGGAATCGGGGCTCGCCTGCCGG
>JBDZVC010000597.1:0-2093 GCA_040255475.1 Phyllobacteriaceae bacterium
GCCGAGCGGCCGCGATAGCTGGTGACGGCGGCGGCGAGCGCCGTCCGCTTCTCGCTGTACTTGGAATAGATGTATTGGATCACCTCCTCGCGCCGCTCGTGCTCGAAATCGACGTCGATGTCGGGCGGCTCGTCGCGCTCCGTGGAGACGAAGCGCTCAAAGAGTACGTCGGTGAGGGCCGGATTTACCTCCGTTATATGAAGGCAGAAGCAGATGACGGAATTGGCGGCCGACCCGCGCCCCTGGCAGAGGATATCCACCTCCTCCGACCGGGCATACCGCACGATGTCGTGGACGGTGAGAAAGTAGCGCGCATATTTCTTTCCGGCGACGATGGCGAGCTCGTGCCGGATCAGTTTCTTCACCTTTTCCGGCATGCCTTCGGGGTAGCGTCTTTCCGCGCCTTCCCAGGTCAGCCGCTCCAACTCCGTCTGCGGATCGACGCCTTCCTCGGTCGTTTCCTCCGGATAATTGTGCTTCAGTTCGTCCAGGCTGAACGTCAGGCGCGCCGCGAAACGCAGCGTTTCCGACAGCGCCTCGGGATAGCGGCGGAAGAGGCGCGCCATCTCACCGGGTGTCTTCAGGTGGCGTTCGGCATTGGCGGAAAGTGCCAGACCGACTTCGGCGACGGGTGTGTTGAGGCGGATCGCGGTGAGCACGTCCTGCAGCGGCCGCCTTTCCGCGGAGTGATAAAGAACGTCGTTGGTCGCCATCAGCGGAACGCCTGCGCTTTCCGCCATTGCCGCCGCCTGCTCCAGCCTGAACCGGTCGTCGCCGTGATAATCCGGCGCGACGGCAAGCCACAGATCGCCGCCGAAACGATCCTTGAATCGCCGGATCAGCGCCAGATTGTCTTCCGGCGACGCCGAGAGATCCGGCAATATGGCGAGCGACAGCCGGTCGCCCCATTCGAGGAGGTCGTCGCGCTTCAGAAGGGTGGCGCCCTTTTCGGCCTTCTCGCGCAGATTGGCCTGGGTCAACATGCGGCAGAGATGGCCCCAGCCTTCACGGTCCTGCGGATAGGCGAGAATGTCGGGCGTTCCGTCCTCGAAGACCAGCCGACAGCCTGGGTGATAGGGAAGCCAGACCGCTTCCGCATCCTCGGAAAGCTTGATGTGCTTCGACTGGCTCCAGGCGCGCACCACGCCGGCGACGCTGTTGCGGTCGGCAAGGCCCATTCCCGCATGGCCGAGGAGGCAGGCGGTGACCACCAGTTCCTCGGGTTTCGAAGCGCCGCGCAGGAAGGAGAAATTCGACTGGACGCCGAATTCGATATAGGGCGGCTGCGTTATAGGAGATCGGGCGTTCATGCGAAGATGCCGTGCATGAACCAGCGCGGGCCTTGCGGCACCTCGCCGTAGAGACCCTGCCGGTAGAGCCAGAAGCGCCGCCCCTCCTCGTCCTCGACGCGGAAATAATCCCGTGTCCCTTCATTTCCGTCTCCACGCCACCATTCCGGTGCGATGCGTTCGGGTCCCTCGGATGCCGCGACGCGATGGAATGCGCGCCGCCAGCGGAAGGAAGCGGGCGCGCCTTCCGGAACTTCCGCCGCCACCGCTTCGATCGGCTCGGGAGAGGAAAAGAGACGAATCGGGCGTTCGGGGATATGCGGCTTACCCCCGCCCCTAACCCCTACCCCTCGTGTGGCGGGGTTAGGGGCGGGGGTTGTTTCATACACGGCAGCCTTCCCGGCAAAGGGAACGGCCTCTGCCGCACGTTCGGGGAGATGGCTTTCGACGGAGATGGTTTTCAGCACTGCATGTTCGCCGAGACGCGCGCGGATGCGGTCGGCGAACAGAACCAGCCGCTCCTGCTCCGAGGCATCCTCGCCGGAAAGGTCCGCCTGCCATGCTTCGAAGCGGGTAACGGAGAACGCGGAGAGCCGGATCAGATCGAACCCGAAGCCCACTTCGATCCGATCTTCGAGGGCGGCAAGCCTTTCATGGAAAAGGATGCCGATCCGGTCCGGGTCGCGCAGCGGGCGCGCAGTGCCGACCGCGATCCGGCTGACGGCGCCGTCGACCCGGAAAAGCGCCAATTGCAGCACCCGCGCGCCTTCTCCGCGCCGCTCGAGATCCGATCGAAGCGTAAGA
>JBDZVC010000598.1:0-2086 GCA_040255475.1 Phyllobacteriaceae bacterium
GACTTCAGCCCGCTTACCGACATGCGCGCCTCGGCGGAATATCGTATGCTGGCGTCGAAGAACCTGCTTATCCGCTTCTTCCTGGAGACGTCCGGCCATGCCGGCCCGGTGCAGGTCGGCCGCTACGAGGCAGCATGATGAACAAGCACACGGCACCAGACCTCAAATCGATCGCAATCGCCGGCGGCGTCCATACGAAGCAGCGGCATGATTCCGCGCACAAGCACGTCACCGGCACGGCTCTCTATATCGACGATATGCCCGAGCCGGCCGGCACGCTGCATGGCTGTCTCGGCCTTTCCACGGCCACCCACGCCACGATCCGTTCCATGGATCTGTCGGCGGTACGCGCCGCGCCCGGCGTGGTCGACGTGCTGACGGGGAAGGACGTACCGGGCGAAAACGACATTTCCCCGACCGGGCGTCACGACGAACCCGTGCTGGCCGACGGCAAGGTGCAGTTCCACGGTCAACCGATCTTCTGCGTCATCGCGAAGACGCGCGAGGAAGCGCGCCGCGCCTGTCGACTGGCGAAGGTCGAATATGACGAACTTCCCTTCATCACCGATGTGGCGGAAGCGGATCCGAAGAAACCGAAGCTGGTGACCGATCCGCTGACGCTGAAGCGCGGTGAGGCCGCCGCCGCGATCGCCAAGGCGCCACGCAAGGTGAAGGGGCAGATGCGCGTCGGCGGCCAGGACCATTTCTATCTCGAAGGGCAGATCGCACTCGCCATTCCTGGCGAGGATCGTGACGTTACCGTCTATTCCTCCACCCAGCACCCGAGCGAGGTGCAGCACATGGTGGCGCATGCGCTCGGCGTGCCGAACCATGCCGTGACCATAGAGGTGCGCCGCATGGGCGGCGGCTTCGGCGGCAAGGAAACGCAGGGCAACCAGTTCGCGGCACTGGCCGCGATCGCCGCCAAGCGCACCGGCAAGGCCGTGAAGATCAGGCCCGACCGCGACGACGACATGACCGCCACCGGCAAGCGCCACGATTTCCTGATCGACTACGAGGCAGGCTACGACGACGAGGGCAACATATTGGGCGTCGAGCTACGCTACGCGGCGCGATGCGGCTTTTCCGCGGATCTTTCCGGAGCCGTAACGGACCGCGCTCTGTTCCATTGCGACAATTCCTATTTCTATCCGGCAGTGAAGGCCGTTTCCGCGCCGCTTTACACCAACACCGTTTCCAACACCGCCTTCCGCGGCTTCGGCGGCCCGCAGGGCATGGTCGGTGCGGAACGCATCATCGACGAGATCGCGTTCGCACTTCACAAGGACCCGCTCGAAATCCGCAGGAAGAACTTCTACGGCACCGATACGCGTAACGTGACGCCCTACCACCAAAAGGTGGAGGACAACATCATCGGGCGCATCGTGGACGAACTCGAGAAAAGCTCCGACTATCACCGTCGGCGCCGGCAGATCGCCGCTTTCAACACCAACAGCGATATCATCAAGCGTGGCATCGCGCTGACGCCGGTCAAGTTCGGCATCTCGTTTACCGCCACCCAGTTCAACCAGGCCGGCGCGCTGGTGCATGTCTATACGGACGGGTCCGTGCACCTGAACCATGGCGGCACCGAGATGGGCCAAGGCCTCTACGTCAAGGTCGCGCAGGTCGTCGCCGAGGAATTCCAGATCGACCTCGACCAGGTGAAGATCACCGCCACCACGACGGGCAAGGTGCCGAACACTTCGGCGACAGCCGCCTCTTCAGGCTCAGATCTGAACGGTATGGCGGCACAAAACGGCGCCCGCCAGATCAAGGACCGCCTGATTGATTTCGCTTCCGAAACGCATGGCGTGGCGAAGGACCAGATCGTTTTCCTGCCGAACCGTGTGCGCATCGGCAACGCGGAGATCCCGTTTGCGGAACTGGTGAAGCAGGCCTATGAGGCGCGCGTCCAGCTTTCGGCCGCCGGCTTCTACAAGACGCCGAAAATCCACTGGGACCGCGAGAAGGGCATGGGCCATCCCTTCTATTATTTCGCCTATGGCGCCGCCTGTTCGGAAGTCTCGGTCGACACGCTGACCGGCGAATACATGGTCGAGCGCACCGACATCCTGCACGAGAC
>JBDZVC010000121.1:0-10857 GCA_040255475.1 Phyllobacteriaceae bacterium
CTGCGAGGCGAGCACGCCGAAAGCGCCGAAGGCGATGGTGGCCATGCCGCCGAGCAAGAGCACCGTGCCACCGAAGCCGGTCAGTTCCCCGGCGGCGCTGCCGAAGATGAGGAGAGAGAGGCGCAGGATGACGTAGATGCCGACCTTGCTCAGCACAGCGAAGATCGCGGCGACGGGAGCCGCGGCCGCCATATAGGCCGGTGGCAGCCAGAAGCAGAGCGGCCACATGCCGGCCTTAACAAGGAAGGCGACGCCGAGGATAGCCGCGCCGGCCTGCAACAGCGTCCGGTCCCCCGCCGCAACCGAAGGCAGCCGCAGCGCGAGGTCGGCCATGTTGAGCGTGCCGGCAACGCCATAGATCAAGCTGACGCCGATCAGGAAGAGGAGCGAGGCGGCAAGGTTGATCGCGATATAATGCATGCCGGAGCGGACGCGGAAGACGCCGCCGCCATGCAGAAGCAATCCATAGGAAGCCGCCAGCACGACCTCGAAGAACACGAACAGATTGAACAGGTCACCGGTGAGGAAGGCGCCGCCCAGCCCCATGAGCAGGAACTGGAAGAGCGTGTGGAAATGCGGACCGGCCCTGTGCCAGCGCGCCATGGAGAAGGTGAGGGAGGCGAGCGCCAGCACCGATGTCAGCACCAGCATCAGCGCCGCCAGCCGGTCGAGCACGAGCACGATGGCAAAGGGCGCGGGCCAGCCGCCGACGGCATAGGACCATGACAGCGCCACACCTTCCGCCGGTGCGGTATCGGCGATACGCATCAGGGCCAGTGTGACGAACAGCAGGAGCAGGGTCGAGGAGAAATTGACCAGCGCTTTCAGCGTGCGCCGCGTCTCGTCGATGAGCAGGAGCACGGCTCCGGTGACCAGCGGCAGCAGGACGGGAAGGACGAGGAGATGCCGGCTCCACTCCATCAGCGCTGCTCCCGTCCGTCAACATGGTCGCTGCCGGTCAGCCCGCGCGAGGCAATCAGCACCACAAGGAAGAGCGCCGTAGTGGCAAAGCCGATAACGATCGCGGTAAGCACCAGCGCCTGCGGAACCGGGTCGGCGTAACCGGCCGGATCAGCGGCACCGCCTGCGCCCAGTACGGGCGGCGCGCCGACGCGAAGGCGGCCCATCGAGAAGATGAAAAGATTGACCGCGTAAGACAGTAGCGAAAGGCCGATCACGACCTGATAGGTCCGCGGACGCAGGATCAGCCAGACACCGGAGCCCGCGAGCACGCCGATAGCAATGGCGAGCGTCAGTTCCATCATTGCTGCTCCTCGACGCGGGCGGCGCGCAGCCGGCGGATGGACTGGTGGGCGATCGCGATCAGCATGAGCACGATCGCGCCCACGACCAGCGCGAAAACGCCGAGATCGAACAAGGCCGCGCTCGCCATCGGCACCTTCCCGACCAGGGGCAGTTCGGCATAGCGGAAATAGGAGGTGAGGAACGGGCGGCCGAAAAGGATGGCGGCCGCGCCAGTGAACGCGGCGAGTAGAAGGCCGCCGCCGATCCACTTGACGGGCAGGACACGCAGCCGACTTTCGACCCAGTTGGTTCCTGCCGCCATGTATTGAAGGATGAACCCGGCAGCCAGTGCGACACCCGCCGCGAAGCCACCGCCCGGCGCGTCGTGCCCGCGCAGAAGAAGATAGGCCGCCAGCACGATGACCACCGCGAACATCCACTGCATGATGATCGACGGCACGAACAGATAGTCCGACGCGGTCGCGCCGGGCTGGCGGTCGGGGTCTTCCTCGTCATAGGCGTGCTGGATGCGCTGCTGTTCCGGTCTTTCGATGCTGTCAGGCGCAGGGCGGAAGCGCCGTAGAAGCGCAAATACGGTCAGCGCGACGATACCCAGCACAGTGACCTCGCCAAGCGTGTCGAAGCCGCGGAAATCCACGAGGATGACGTTGACGATATTGCGGCCACCGCCTTCGCTGTAGGATTTCGACACGAAGAAATTGGCGATCGATTCCGGCGGCGTGCGGGTCATGACCGCGTAGGAAATCATTGCCATGCCCGCTCCGGCAACGACGGCGGCGATCAGGTCGCGGGCACGGCGCATAAGCGCCAGTGCGCCGGTCGGCTCGACAAGGGCCTCCGAGCGTTTCGGGAGCCAGCGCAAGCCGAGCATGATGAGAACAGTCGTGACGATCTCGACGACAAGCTGGGTCGCCGCCAGATCGGGCGCGGAAAGCCAGACGAAGGTAACACAGGTAACGAGTCCGGTCCCGCCCATCAGGACAAGCGCCGCAAGGCGATGGTACTTGGCCTGATATGCAGCCCCCACCGCGCAGAACATCCCTACCGCCCAGAGGAGGACAAAGGTTGGATCGATCACCCCTCCTCGGAAGCCGCCAAAGCCGAAGCCGCCCGACAGCGGCAGGAGAGCTGCCAGGACAGCGACGGTGACGAGAGCCAGCATCTGCGGCTGCAGGCGCCGCGTGCCGAGCACCGCCTCCATGAAACGCGCTCCGCGCCAGGATATGGCCATCATCACGACTTCGAAGATGCGGTTGCCTTCGATGCGACCGAAGAGCGGCGGCCGTTTCGCCCTCTCGAGATAGTTGCCGATCAGTATATAAAGCAGCGCCCCGCCCCCGAGCGCCACCAGGCTCATCGCGAAGGGAACGGTGAAGCCGTGCCATACTGCAAGACTGTATTCGGGCGCAGGCGAGCCGAGCGCCGCCGAGGCTGCGACCTTCAGAAACGGCCCGATGGTCAGGCCCGGCACGATGCCGACCACAAGGCATGCGATGACCAAGAAGGTAACTGGAAAGCGCATCCAGAACGGCGGCTCGTGCGGCTCGCGCGGGAAGCTTTCGGGCGGCGCGCCCATGAAGATCGAATGGATGAGCCGCATCGAATAGGTGACGGCAAGCGCGCTTCCAAGCACTGCCGCATAAGGTGCGGCGACGTCTACCCACGAATCGGCGTGGGTCGCTACCGCTTCGGCGAAGAACATCTCCTTCGACAGGAAGCCGTTCAGAAGCGGAACACCGGCCATCGCAGCACTCGCCACCGTGGCCAGCGTGCCGGTTATCGGCATGTAGCGGAACAGCCCGCTCAGCCGCCTCAGATCGCGCGTACCGGATTCATGGTCGATGATACCGGCTGCCATGAAAAGCGACGCCTTGAACGTCGCGTGGTTCAGCATGTGGAAGATGGCGGCGACGAGCCCCAACGGGCTGCCGAGGCTGAGCAGCAGCGTCGTGAGCCCGAGATGGCTGATCGTCGAATAGGCAAGCAGGCCCTTTAGATCCTGCTGGAACATGGCGAGATAGGCGCCGAGCACGAACGACGCCATCCCCACCAGCCCGACGATGGTGAACCATTCGGGCGTGCCGGAAAGCACCGGCCACAGTCGCGCCATGAGGAAGACACCAGCCTTCACCAGCGTCGCCGAATGCAGGAAGGCGGAGACCGGCGTCGGCGCGGCCATGGCGTTGGGCAACCAGAAATGAAACGGGAATTGCGCGCTCTTGGTGAACGCGCCGAGAAGGATCAGGACGAGTGCCGGAACATAGAGCGGGCTCGTGCGGATCAGGTCGCCCGAGTTTAGAACGGCGTCGAGGTCGTAGCTGCCGACGATGTGGCCGATCAGAAGGATGCCGGCGAGCAGCGCCAACCCTCCAACCGCCGTGACGGTCAGCGCCATGCGGGCACCGTCGCGCGCCGCCGGATTGTGATGCCAGTAGCCGACCAGCAGGAAGGAGAAGATGCTGGTCATTTCCCAGAAGACGACGAGCAGGATGAGGTTACCCGAAAGCACGATCCCCAGCATCGAGCCCATGAACGCCAGGAACAGGAAATAGAAGCGGCGGACCGGATCCTCAGGCGAGATGTAGTAGCGGCTGTAAATGACGACCAGCAGTCCGATGCCGCTGACAAGCGAGGCGAAGAACCAGGCGAAGCCGTCCATCCTGAGCGCGAAGTCGAGGCCGAGGGACGGTATCCACTCGATTTCCTGGCGGATCGCCCCTCCGCCGCTCACGGAAGGGTAGAGCAAGGCCGTCAGCACGAGACAGACAAGCGTGGTCAGGCCCGCGATAGCGGTGGCGAGAGCCCGTGAATCGGAGCGGAGCACGAGCGTCACTACGCCGGCGATGAACGGCA
Organism: Phyllobacteriaceae bacterium; assembly: GCA_040255475.1. GTDB lineage: Bacteria > Pseudomonadota > Alphaproteobacteria > Rhizobiales > Rhizobiaceae > Mesorhizobium_L. The sequence goes on from JBDZVC010000121.1 coordinate 4,120, forward strand.
GGGCAATGATCAGGACCAGCGCCGAAGGCTCCATCATTCCCTTTGTGGCTGAGAGGCAGGCATATGGTTCTTTAAGCTATTGGAATCGATCTCCGCAACACGAAGGAACAGGCAATCCGAAAGGACGCAGTCATTTCGTTCGCGACACGACGTCCCGGTTTCCGGCCAGTAGGCGTGGCGAGGCCGCGAAAACGATCGGAACTTTATGCCCGTCGCAAAAAGACAAGCTTTCGTCGCTGCCAGGCAGCGTCCGTGACGGTCCGACCTGTTGGCTGGAAGGATCGCGATTGGCGGCAACGGCCCGGACCGTGCAAAAGCGAAGCGTGAACAATTTCGTTGGATCAATCCAGGGGAGCATCATCCATGAAGAAGCTGCTTGCTTCGACCGTCCTTGCCTTGGCGCTGGGCGGCTTCGCAGGCGCGGCGTCGGCCGCAGAATGCGGCGACGTCACCATCGCCAATATGAACTGGCAGTCGGCCGAGGTTCTGGCCAATATAGACAAGCTGATCCTGAATGAGGGCTATGGCTGCAATGCAAGCCTCGTCATCGGCGATACCGTCCCGACATTGACGTCGATGACCGAGAAGGGCGAGCCGGACGTGGCACCCGAAGGCTGGGTCGATCTGCTGCCGGACGTCGTGCATCGCGGCATCGAGGAAAAGAAGCTGGTATCCACAGGACAGGCACTTTCCGATGGTGCAATCCAGGGGTGGTTTATCCCGAAATATATCGCCGATGCCCATCCCGACATCAAGACGATCCCAGACGCAATGAAGCACCCTGAACTCTTCCCTGCCCCGGAGGACAAATCCAAGGGCGCGGTCTTCAATGGCCCGCAGGGCTGGGGCGGCACCCGTGTGACTGCGCAGTTTTTCAAGGCATATGATGCGGCGAAGCACGGCTTCGTTCTTGTCGACACCGGCTCGGCAGCCGGTCTCGACGGTTCGATCGCCAAGGCCTATGAGCGCAAGGAGGGCTGGCTCGGCTACTACTGGGCGCCGACCGCGATCCTCGGCAAATATGACATGGTGAAGCTCGAATACGGCGTCCCCTACGACGCGGCCGAGTGGAAGCGTTGCAACACGGTAGCCGACTGTCCCGATCCGAAGCCGAACGCCTGGCCGAAAGATCATGTCGAGACGCTCGTGACGACGAAGTTCGCCGAACGCGCCGGGCCTGCCATGGATTACTTCAGGAAGCGGACCTGGTCGAACGCCACGGTCAACAAGCTGCTCGCCTGGATGACCGACAACCAGGCCACCGGCGAGGAAGGCGCAAAGTACTTCTTGAAGAACAATCCGGATATCTGGACCAAATGGGTCAGTTCGGACGTAGCCGAGAAGATCAAGAAGGCCGTCGACTGATTTCGGCCGGGACGAGCGATCGGAAGCGGCGGCATTCCCGCCGCTTCCTTTTGTTTTCATGACGGGCATCGGCAACCGGCGCGCTTCGCCCTTGAAGCCGGAGGCGATTGGCGCATAACTTTCCGCATCACCCAGCCGACTTGCGCCGATGCCGGCGACGCTGAACGACAGGGCACCCAAGATGGACTGGTTCTCGACCTTCCCGCATCTCAACGACGATCTCCTGCGGGCGATCAAGAAGAGCATCGACGGCGGCTTCCGCGATTTCACGCGCGCCTGGGGCGATCCGATCGAGTCCTTCTTCAGCCCCCTGCAATATTTCCTCATCCATTCAGAGCGCTTCCTGACCCATACGCCGTGGCCGATCATCCTGCTTCTGATCGCCGCCATCGCATGGCTGGCGAGCCGGGACTGGAAGGTCGTGCTCGGCTCGGTTGTCACGCTCGTCGTCATCGGCCTGTTCGATATGTGGGACGACACAATGAAGACCATCTCCATGATCTTCGTTGCCACCCTGCTCTCCGTTGTGATCGGTATCCCGATCGGCATCGCCATGTCACGCTCCGACCGGTTCCAGAGCATGATCAATCCGGTGCTCGACGTCATGCAGACCATGCCGAGCTTCGTCTATCTCATTCCCGTCGTGATGCTCCTGGGCATCGGCAAGGTCCCGGGACTGATCGCGGTCGTAGTCTACGCCATTCCGCCGGTGATCCGGCTCACCAATCTCGGCATAAGGCTGGTGGACAAGGACGTCCTCGAAGCGGCCGACGCCTATGGCTCGTCAAGCTGGCAGAAACTGAAGAACGTCCAGATGCCGCTTGCGCTGCCGACCATAATGGCGGGCATCAACCAGACCATCATGATGGCGCTCGCCATGGTCGTCATCGCCGCCATGATCGGCGTCGAGGGTCTCGGCCAGCCGGTGCTGAAGGCAATCGCCAACCAGTACTTCACCCTCGGCGTCTTCAACGGGCTCGCCATCGTCGGCATCGCCATCATCTTCGACCGCGTCAGCCAGGCCTTCGGCCACCGGCTACAGAAGCATCGGGAAATCGTACATGGCTGAGGGCGCCGGAGCGGGTATAGAGGTCAAGTCGCTCTACAAGATCTTCGGCCCCGACGCGGCTTCCTATGTCAAGCTCGTCAAGGAAGGCATGGGGAAGGCGGAGCTCAATGAGCGCCACGGCCGCGTACTCGGCCTGAAGGATATCAGTATCTCCATGCCGGCGGGCGGCATCCAAGTCGTCATGGGGCTGTCCGGCTCCGGCAAGTCCACGCTCATCCGCCACATCAACCGGCTGATCGACCCGACGGCAGGCGAGGTCCTTGTCGGCGGCGCCGATGTGGTGAAGATGAACGAGGCGGAATTGAGGAACTTCCGCCGCAACAGGACCGCGATGGTGTTCCAGCGTTTCGCGCTCCTGCCGCATCGTACGGTGCTTGGTAATACGGTCTATGGATTGGAAGTGCGCGGCATGCCCCGTCCCCAGCAGAACAAGGCGGCAATGCGGTGGATCGAGCGCGTCGGGCTGAAAGGCTTCGAGGACCGCTACCCGAACCAGCTATCGGGCGGCATGCAACAGCGCGTCGGGCTGGCACGCGCACTCGCCACCGACGCGCCGATCCTCCTGATGGACGAGGCGTTCTCCGCCCTCGACCCGCTGATCCGCACGGACATGCAATCCATCCTGCTCGAACTGCAGAAGGAAATCCGCAAGACGATCGTCTTTATCACCCACGATCTTGACGAGGCGCTGAGGCTCGGCGACCGCATCGCCATCCTCCGTGATGGGGAGATCATCCAGCAGGGAACCGGGCAGGAAATCGTGCTGAAGCCCGCCGACGATTACATCGCCAAATTCGTGCAGGAGGTAAATCGCGGGCGCGTCCTGCTCGCCTCCTCGGTAATGGGCTCTGTCGAGAAAGATGGAGAGGCTACCTGTACGAGCGGGCCGGCAATCGCGGCGAGCGCTACCCTGGAAGAGGCTCTGCAGGAAATGACAAATGCCGGCGCGCATATTGCAAAAGTTGTCGATGCGCATGACAGACCGGTCGGCCAATTGACCATGGACGCCGTCGTCTCGGCCATGGTCACACCTGTGCGTAGCGCCGGCAACGAAGCTATGGGCGGGGCGGTTACGCAGGCTGGCTGACAGTTATTACCCGTTCGGCGGCGCTGCGATCAAACCGGATTTCCTTGCCCGTGACGGGATCGACACTTTATTTCGGCCCAAATATGGAGAACGGAAAGCTGGGTAGATGAGCGGGATACCGACGGCGACAGCCTATCTGAACGAACTGGCCGAGCGTATCGGCAATCTTCTAGGCCGGAACGTGGACGCGATCGCCAAAGCGGCAGAGGCCGTCGAGAAAACCGCGCTCGCCGACGGTCTGGTCTACATCTTCGGCACAGGGCATAGCCATATGCTCGCCGAGGAAGCGCATTACCGCGCCGGTGGTCTGGCGTTGACCGTGCCGATCCTGTCATCCGCAACGATGTTGCACGACGGCGCCGTCGCCGGCACGGCGCTCGAACGCATGCCGGGCGTCGTCACGGCCATTTTCGCGCGCTATCCGATCGGACCGAACGACGTACTGGTCGTGGCCTCGAACAGCGGCGTCAACGCTGCGCCGGTCGAGGCGGCGACGCTCGGCAAGGAGCGTGGCGCGACCGTCATCGCCATTACGTCGGAAGACTATTCGAAGGCCGCGGCGCAAGGCCGTCCCCGCCTCGCCGAGATCGCCGATATCGTGCTCGACAATGGCGCACCACCCGGCGATGCGATCACGGAACTGCCCGACAGCGCGTTGCGGGTTGGCCCCATCTCGACTTCGATCGGCGCGGCCCTCATCAACGCCGTCATGGCGGAAGCAGCCGCGAGATTGCAGGATTCTGCCAGGAGCGCCCCGATTTACCTGAGCGCCAATATGCCTGGCGCGGCGGAGACCAACAAGGCCCTCATCGCCCGCTACCGACCGCGCAACCCGCATCTTTGACAGGCCCGTCTTCATATCAGTTGCACATGCCGTCCGTACCATCCGGCACGCCGGCATGCGAATTTTAGAATCGTCCGGAAATTGCCTTTTCTAAGCCATAAGCAGGTTGCGGATAGCCAACCCGACAGAAAGGCGATGGGATTTGCTGTTTCAGGAAAGAAGCGAAGCAAGAGACCGTCCAGGTCTTCGAAAAAGCCGGGAACAGGCTGCATGAAAAAGCCTGTGCTCGGGCTCAAGCCCATTTCGGCAACCGGCAACAGCTTCGCCGGACTTTTCTCCAGGCATATCGATGACGCAAGCTTCGAACGCGAGGCGTTCGAATGGGAAAAATTGGGGCGTGGTCACTACGATATCGTGATTTTCCATTGGCCGACTGAGTTCTTTCGGCCGACCAGTCGAAAGACAAGCCTTTCGCTGCTGGCGAGGATGCTGCTCGACAAGCTCCTCCACCGGACGAAATTTGTCTGGGTCGTGCACAATCTTGAGCCACATGACGGCGGCAGCATGAAGTCGGAACTGACAACACGGCTGTTCCTGAGACTGCTCAACGGAGTGATCCTGCTTTCGCAGCACTCGCTTGACGAACTTTACCGCCTTTACCCGCAAACCCGTCCTCTGCCCGCTCTGGTCACCGTACACGGATGCTACGAACCGCTCATCGGACCGCCTGGCGACTTCGTGGCTGCCAAGCGCCGGAATCGACTGCTCTTTTTTGGTATGATCCGCGACTACAAGAATGTCGACCGGCTGGTCGCAGAAGCGCGCAAGGTCGAACTGACCCCATTCTCGCTGACCGTGACCGGCGTATGCCAGGACGAGGAACTCGAGCGCAGGATCCGTTCGGCGGCGGGCGAGGACATGCGGATCGACCTCGATATCCGTAACGGCTTCGTGCCAGACGAGGAACTGGAGCGCACGATCGACGAGCATGACGCGGTGGTGCTGCCCTACCGGAACATCCTGAACAGCGGGGTTGCTCTTCATGCGTTGGGACGCAACAAGCCCATCCTCGCGCCCCGGATCGGTAGCCTGCCGGAACTGCAACAGGAAGTGGGCGAGGAATGGGTGCATCTTTTCGACGGCGAGGTCACGGCGGACCATATAACCCGCTTCCTTACCGCACTTGACTTTACGGGCCCTGCCCCAAACCTTTCTGCCTATAAATGGCAGCGTGTCGGCGCCGAGGTGACAGGTTTCCTGCAGACCCTGGAATAGTCCTCAACGGTTCCAGAGATCGTAAGGAAAGCTCGCCTTCAGGGGCGCGGCATCGAACCGGATCGGATCGAGCGGGCTTGCCCGGATAGCCTCTTCGCGCGACTGCGTGACGCGCAATGCGGAGCGGCCGACGCCAAGGATATAGTCCTCGTATTTGAATAGATTCTCTTCTTCCGACAAACGCAAATAGGTACAGGGAACGCCGAAGGCATCCGCCACCACCAACCCATGCAGGGAAGTCGAGATGACGTGACGCGCCTTCGATATCCGATCCACGACCGACCACCAGGGGTCGAGCGGCGAAATGACGTTCTCCCAGTCCTGCATGGCAGAAAGATCGTGCAGATTGGGAACGAAGGCGACCGGATCAGTTTGCTCGACCGGGCAAGGAAACCGGCTCTTGAGCAATTCTGCGATCAGTATCACCGGATCGCCGAAGATTTCAGGCACCTCTATCCCCCGGCGTAGAAGGAAGTCGCGGGTCAGCGGTCCGCGAACCGATCGCACATCGAGATCGCTGAACGTATGACGCTCGACCGGGATCTTGCCATTCACGCCCGAGCCCCAGACCACGTCACCGTCACGTGCGAAATGCAGGATGGAGCCTATCGCCAGCAGGCGCGCGGGAGTGGGTCGCTCCTCATCGAGAAAGCAATCCGCATCGGCAGCCATCTTGGTCACGATCACGGAAGAGAGATAGTCGCCGAAATTCACGCCGGCCGCCGAGCGCCACCAGAAGAGTTCTATCCCATGGGGTCGGTACCCAGCAGGCGGCGGCCCCACATCGGAGCGCGCCAGATTTCCCACGCTCCGGATGAGCCTGCGCACGCTCGCTGAACCTGCAAGCATCGAATTCATCGCGTCATCCCGTCGAATGCAAAAGTCCAGGCGAACTCAGGCAGCCTTCCCGAAAAATTCCCGTTGCGCGGAGCCGTCGACCAATCGCAGCATTGACAGGTTGCGCAGCATCCTGCGTGGCCGCTTCAGCGCGCCCCAACTCAAGAAGTAGCGCGTGAGGAGACTGGGCGTACCGCTATGCGAGCCTCCATGCGCGACGCGGTAGACGGCGCCGCGAAACGGCAGCTTCGCCAGCGGCGTTCCCTGCTCGGCCAATATCTCGTTGATGCGATGGTGGCTTCCCAGCATCGATTTGATCCA
>JBDZVC010000599.1:0-2076 GCA_040255475.1 Phyllobacteriaceae bacterium
TCGCCGAAGGGGACGAGGTGAAGCTTGTCCACCGCGTCCGTTATCTCGCCGGAGCCGTCGATGGCGAGGATGGAATTATAGAAACGGGGCGCGGCGCCTGCTCCCGTTTCGGCACGAACCGCGCCGGTCAGGAGCAATTGCCCCTTGTCAAGCACCTCCCCGATCTTCGTCAGCGCGTCGGGGCGCTCGGTGAAGAGGAAGGGAACAGCGGTTTCCGGCCAGACGATCACGTCCGGCTTGCCGGCGCCCTTTGCCGGGGGCGCCTGCGTCAGATCGATCAGATGCTTGAAGATGCGGTCCCGGACCGTCTTGTCCCATTTCTCCGTCTGGTCGATCACCGGCTGTACGATGCGCACACGAAGGCTCTTGGCCGAGACGGGAGCGGGCATGGACAGGCAGAAATAGCCGTAGCCCAGATCGGCGGCGACAAGAACGAGCGCCAGGACGATACCGGTCGCGCGATGCCGACGACCAGCGAAGAGCGCCGGTACGGAGAAGACGAAGACCGCGAGCGCGCTCATCCCGAACAGGCCGACCATCGACACCGACTGCATGAGAAGCGGAACAGGCATCGCGGCATAGCCGATCGCGTTCCACGGAAAGCCCGTGAAGAGTGTGGCGCGCAACCACTCGGCGACGCCGAAGGCGAAGGCGATCGCCGCGATGCGGCCGAGATCGTCGGTCCACAGCAGACGGGCCAGCACCGCCGCCAGCCCGTAGAAGATCGCGAGCACGGCGGGCAACGCCACAACGGCAAAGGGGAGTGCCCATTCGAAGCCCTCGCCGTCGACCAGCACGGCGTTGCCGATCCACCAGAGGCCGGCGATGAAATAACCGAAGCCGAACCACCAGCCCGTGCCGAACACGGGCGAAAAACGCCTCAATATGCCCGCGCCGGGCTCTCCGGCGGTGCCGTCCAGCAGCCAGACAAGAACAGGAAAGGAGACGAAGCAGGCGGCAAAGAAATCGAAAGGCGCCTGGGCAAGAACGGCGAAGGCGCCGGCAAGAAAGGCGAGAGCCGAACGGCGCCAGCCCCCGAGCAACATGATCTTGCCTGCAAGGCGCTCCATACGTCCCGCCCGTCGCGAATCACCTGACGGGCGCTACACTATCATCCCGGCGGACGGTGTGCGGCGCATACGGGCACGACCGGGGTCGGATATGTTTCTGTTGGCGCGGCCAGTATCAAGCCGCAACTATACCATTCGAAGCAGATCCTCGGGACAAGCCCGAGGATGACGACGATATTTGCTAAAACCTCCCGAACCCCGAGAGAAAATCCGGGGCCTATTTGTCCTGCCCGGCGGGCAGAGCCGAGCGCCGGCGGCGTTCGGGGGCCGTGCGCGTCTGGACGATCCTGACGCGCTTGACACGGCGCGGATCGGCGTCGAGCACATGGAATTCGAAGCCGGGGATGGGCTGCACCACCTCGCCGCGCGCCGGGATACGCCCCAGCGTGTTGAAGATCATGCCGCCGATCGTATCGACATATTCGCCGTGTTCGCCGGGCTTGAAGGCATCGCCGATCATCTCGGCGACCTCGTCGATCTCGGCCTTGGCGTCCACCACGAATACACCGTCGCCGGTCCTGGTGATCATCGGCTCGTCGTCGTCGTGCTCGTCCTCGATGTCGCCGACGACCATCTCGACGATGTCCTCCAGCGAGACCAGCCCGTCGGTGCCGCCATATTCGTCGATGACCAACGCCATCTGGATGCGGGCGGCCTGCATGCGGGTCATCAGGTCGGAGGCCAGCATGGAGGGCGGCACGAAGAGCACGGGCCGCAAGAGGCCGATATCGCCGATGGTGCGGCTCAGATCGACATTGCCGAGATCGAGCGCCCCGGCAGCAGCGGCAGCCTTGCGGCCACGCGGCCTTTTCTGCCGCGCCGCCTTGGTGACGTGGGCGACCACGTCGCGGATATGGACCATGCCACGCGGATCGTCGAGCGTCTCGCCATAGACCGGCATGCGCGAATGGCCGGAATCCTCGAACAGCGAAAGCAGATTGCCGAGCGTGGTGGAAAGCTCCACCGCCTTGATGTCGGCGCGCGGCACCATCACGTCCTCGACGCG
>JBDZVC010000122.1:0-10797 GCA_040255475.1 Phyllobacteriaceae bacterium
GTTCAAGTTCGATGCCGGGAAAGTCCCCGGCCACATGGATCGCCAGCCCGCCGGAGGAAGCGATCTGCTTCCAGACGGGGCTCGTCCTGTCCAATTCGAAATAGGCCTTGCCCGTGTGGTAGGGGATCTGGCGCGGCGCCGCCGTCAGTCCGCGAAGCCTGATACCGGGAAGGGCCGCGTTGACCAATTCCCGGATCTGCTCCACCGGCCCGACTTTGGCCTGTCCGACAAGGCGCTTCGCCAATGTCTCTGCCGGCATGTCCGCACGTGCGACGAGGATGAGCGTATATTTAGAATAGATCGAGCGGTCGGGCGCCTCGGCGACGCGGATGCCGTAGCGGTGCTGGACAAGCGGAATGGTCAGTGCGCCGCGTTCCAGAACGGCGCTCAGCGCCTGACGGAGCGATGTCATCACCGGCGCGAACGTCGCCTGCAGGTCGTCGTGGTCATAGGCGGGGAAATCCGCGGGCCGATGATTGGCGCGGGCAAAAGTCGCGAGCTCGCCCGCGAGCGAAACCATGTTGACATAGACGGTCTCGGGATGAACGGTCGATGCCGTTGCCATATGGGTGAAGACCGGCTGCCAGCGATTGACGCCCTGCAACATCAGCGTATCCGACAATTCACCCGAAGTGCCCTCGCTGCCGGCGGCAAGCCGCGATGCGATGGCCTCGCCGCGATGGTTCAGCAATCCGACGATCTCGGTGACGAAGCCGTTCACCACCGTGGATACCCGCATGTCGAGCAGCGGCGGGATGAACGCTTCGTCCAGGATGACGGTATTGTCCGAACGCACTTCGCTGATGCGGGCGACGCCGAGGCCAAGCAACCCGTTGCGCTCGCTGCTCTGCGGCGCGCAGCGAATGCGGAGCTTGCCGATCATGATCGTGGCGGTGGTTTCGTCACTCGCGGTCGCGTCGGAGACCGCGAGGTCATGACCGACATAGCGCGTTATCGCATCGGAGGAGCCGTTGGATACCTCTATCCCGCCCGGCCGTCGGGTCGGCAGCGTCAGATAGACGATCTGGCCTCGCGCGCTCTCGTCGAGTTCGAGCGGTTGCATGGCGCCTTCGTCGATGTCGTCGGGCCAATTGAACGGCGTGCCGTCAGGAAAGATGCCGGAAGCGCGTTCCACGGAAAACTTGCCGATCGAAAGGAGATCGCGGTTGAGTTTCAATTCGGACAGCCCCCAACCATAGCCACGGAGCCCACGGAAGAGGTGCCGCGCCATCCCTTCCACGTAGCGTGCTTCCTGCTGGAAGTGCTGAGCCCGAATAAACATTCCTTCGGACCAGATCACCTTGCTGTCGACAGGCATGAAGTGCCTCTTCCCCCGTTGCTCGACTTACGTCGTGAGCTTAGCCCTCGGCCACAGTCAATCCTGTGGTCCGAGATCCACCGAAAGCGATTTCAGGTCCGCCTTCAATTTTAGCTGCTTTTCGCCCTGGAGCGGTATCATCGCACGCCATTTGGCGTCTTGAAAGTCGCGAAAGCCGACGACCACCGCAACCAGCACTGTTCCCTCCGTCATGGGCGCCTTCACATGCGCGACGCTGCCCGGCTGAACGATGAGTTCCGCCTTTCCCAGCATGGTCGGCCCGAGCGTCTTGGCGTCATTTTCCCACAATTGGCGGAAGCTGGCATTCGCAAAGGCGGTGTCGCCCGACAATAGATATACGCGAACAACCGTCGGCGACGGCTGACCGTCCGGTTGCGGATTGACGAGCGGCGAGGCGGCAACCAGGAAATCCAGACCGGCGTTTTGGGGCGCCGGCTTGATTTCGATTTCCTTTGCCGGCGGCTTCTTCTTGCCGAGCATACCGCACGAGGCCAAGCCAAACGCCAGCATGACGACGACCAGCAGCCGGAGAATGCGGACCATACAAACACCCCACCCATACAGTAGCCGTCTTCAGTACGGCCTACACGCTCTCCGGATATCGTTCCCGCAGATATGACCGCAGCCGGTCGTAGAAAGCCTGCCATTCCCGGTCACTGACGACAGCGCCCGCCACATCCACGCCTTGCGCAAACGTCGTGACGTCAAGCCCGGGAAAAGACTCGATCAGGCCGACGACGATAGCGTCGGCAATCGGCGATGGCGAGCCGGAATCGAAACGTGTAGCCGAGTTGTCGACTGCGGCGTGGGGTGCTTCCTTCCACCAGTCTTCGGCGATCGGTGCACCGACGGCCGGCAGCGGCTCGGCGACTTTTGGCTCGGGTACGGCGCGGGGCTCATCTTTGCCGAACGGTCCGTCAGGAAGCGGCGCGCCATTCGATGCTGCCCGATCCCCGTCTTCTATTCTGACCGCGATGAGGGTGTCGCCCAGCCGGACAAGGTCCCCGTCTGCGATCCGCCGGGTGGACTGGCTTCCGATCGGCTGCTCGTTCACGAACGCTCCGTTCGTCGAGATGTCCGTAATCGTAAAGCCGCCGGGCACCGCGTCGATACGGCAATGCCGTTTTGAGATGATCCGTGCAGGATCCGGGATCGTCCACGTGGCGTCGGGCGCTCGCCCGATTGTCATCCTGCCTTCCTCAAGCACATGCTGCGCCTCCACGCCTTCGGGAAGCGGCGACATGCGCAAGGAAAGCGTCAACTTCACCGGGAGGGGCCCCTTCCACCCTTGACCCGCGCCAATCTGGCACGTGTCGAGTCGTCAGCCGCACCGCCGCGCGGCAATTCCATAAGTTTGATAGTTCATACAGGATCGTTCGTGAAGGCGCACGTGCCATGGAATCTCTGCTGTGGATGACTTGCGCCGCAGAGTGCCCGCAGCCAGCGGCCCCTCGGTCAGGAGATGATCGAGGATCGCCTCGCCGGCCCCCTGATGCGGGCCGCGCTGCGAGTGGCCGCCGATCCATCCCTCGACCGGCGTGACGACGGCACTCCAGTCGAAGGGAACAGTCAGCAGGAGTTCGCCTCCATTTGCGATGACACGGTCCATCTCGGTCAGCCCGCCGCGTGGGTCTCCCAGGCAGTCGAGCACGTTCAGGCCGACCACGAGCGCGAAGGTTTCGTCGGCAAACGGCAAGGACAGAATATCGCAGATCCAGATATCGGCCCGGCCTTTGGGCGTCGATGGGACCTGGAAGCGCCGCCGGTCATAGGAAAGACCTATCCGGCGGCGGCCGTAGTCGACCTGGCCGCCGATCACAGCCCGGCGAGCTGCCCGCGCCAGCGAGGCACCCAGGTCGATGCCGAGCACCATGCGCTCGCCATCCGTCGCGAGTTCGTGCACCGACCGCCCCACACCGCAACCGATATCGAGGATGGGGCCATGAGGGAGATCGTCATCTGCCATTGCCATTACGGAATGCAGCGCTCGCGCGATCGCGCCCGGGCGGGCGACAGCGCCTTCGAGCAAGCGCTCGTCGGGATCGAATTCGCCCCAATGGTCCCAGACATAGGAAGAGAGATGCTGCCTTGCCGAATCGAACATGCTGCCAGGCCCGCTGGCATCGCCGATCAGGCTTTCCACGGCCGGCGGCAGGTCGGCACGGGCAAGAAGGTAGAACAGATTATCCTGGATATAGCGGCGGACATCGGGAACAAGGATCGGCAAGCCGTCGATCACGGGATATTCGGCCCCGCACGCGCCACACAGGATGATGCCGGAAACGACGTCGTCGCCCTGCCACTCCTCGACAGTCGCCAGTTCCAGTTCCACGGTTTCCTTCCGTGCGCGGCAATTCGGGCAGACAGGCCGAAGCGAACTGAAATGCGATACAAACATGCTTCGTCTCAACCCTGACGCAGTCGAAAGATTCTACCGGCGAACCGACCGGGCCGCCCTTCCACTCATATTGCCGCGAAAACCAGCCCATGGTGTCTTGGGCGGTTGGGCCTTCGATTATCCGCCGATGATGACTGTCGGGCATCCCGGCGGCAGGATCTTGCCCGTCGGGCTTGGAATGGGCGCTACGCAACTCGGATGCATTGTAACGTCTCCCACGCGCGCCGCCGGCATCTTGCCGATCATCACCGTGGCGGAACCCTTGGCGATATTGCCCGGCCCGCCGGGAACGCAGCTCACCAGCATGCAAGGCTGCGACATATCCATCACGCGCGCGGCCGGCATCTTGCCGATCAGAACAGTCGGCTCGCCCTTCACGATCATAAGCGGCATCGCCGGGTGTGGGGTCGGCGTCGGCGTAGGCGCGGCCGGATGGATCGGCGCATGGCAATGCGGCGCGTCCTGAAGAATCTGATCGCCCAAGCGAGCCGCGTTCATGCGCAGCCTTCCCCCGTTCCCTGTGGTACGCCCATGTTCTTTGTCAGGCGCAATATATTCCAATTCGCCTCGCGGCGGTAGCTGATCTTGTCGACAATGTTGCGAACGAAATGCATTCCGAGGCCACCAATTTCGCGCTCGCCAAGCTCACTGTCGAGCTTGGGCGGCGGAATATCGAGCGGATTGAAGGGGATCCCGTCGTCGCGGATTTCGATGCACAGCTTTCTGTCGGAAAAATCGAGTTCGATATCGATCCGGTGACATGCGCCATCCCGGAATGCATAGCTGACAACGTTGGTCAGGAGTTCGTCTACCGCGAGATCGAGCCCCGCGAACGCATCTTCGTCGATGCCGCAACGCTCTCGGAATTTTTCCATTTGCGCAATCGCTTCGGCGATCTGCCCGTTTTCATTGGTGATCGAAATCGTCTCCGACATGCCGTCTTCCGGTCGCCGGCTCCGTCCCTTGAAAAGGACCAGCCCGAAAACCCCGCCCGGCTGAAGACCAGCGCTTGCAGCCTCCACGGTTTCCGCCACCGATCGGTCCGAGCTTGTCTCGGCAATGCTGGCAAGTGGCGGTGAGCCTGAGGCAAGCCACAGATAGGTGCCAGGCTGCAGCGTGATGGCGGCGCTGTCGGTGACCACGGATGCGTCCCGTCCGAACGCGGCCTTGCCCAAGACTGCGACATGGGCTGTTCCAGATCGAAGGTCGAGCACAGCCACCGCTACTCCAATGTCCGGATCGACAAGGTGCCGGCAGGCGGCGAGAGCGGTCCGCGGGTCTGCGAACTCGTATATGGCGGCGCGCAGGAGATGTTTCAGGGATGCCGCCGCAAGCGCGCCGTCAATGCCTCCCGAGGACAGGCTTGCGACGACAAAACAGACGGTAGCGTCGCTTGGCCACCAGATATCGTAAAAGCATATCCGGTCGATCGAATCGTGCCGCACGGCGGCGAATTCGATGTCGCGCCGAAACGGAAAGGCCTGCGGTAGAAGCCCGGCACCGATTGAACGGGCGAGTGCATCCTCCTTCGACGCGTTGGACATCCGGTTCCCTGCCTCTCCCGTGCCGAAGGCGGCAATTGCCTCGGGGCGGTATTTTGTGCCAATTACCACTTACCGTGGTTTGCCCGTCAACCCGGTATCCTACGCGATCGCGCGTGCCAGCACCGAGGCCGAAGAAATCCAATGGAGATCACCGAGAGCCGTCGAGGAAGCTTTCTGGTCGTTTCCCCGAATGGCCGCATAGATAGCGCCACGTCTTCGCAGTTCGATCGCTACATGAGTGCCGTCATCGACAGGGGCGACGTAGATCTGATCATCGACATGACGGGGCTGGAATATATCAGCAGCACCGGTCTCTCGGTCTTCCTGTCTTCGGCGAAGAAGATCCGACGCAATGACGGCCGCATGGCCTTGAGCGGGCTGAACAGCAGGATCAGGCTCGCCTTCGAGATGAGCGGCTTCCTTCGGCTTTTCCCGGTTTATGCCAACGTCGAGGCGGCGCTTGCCGGTTGATCGTCGGCCGTGGTGCCGCGGCTGAACTTCATGTGGATTAGCCTTTTCCAGGTAAAACTCGTTTGCGCTTTTGCGCCGAAGCTCATAGAATCGTCGAGCGGCAATTATCCGACAGATGTTGATCGGTACGGAGTCGGCTACGTGTGAGCCGACGCCGGATTAATGGGGGGATCATCCATTGGTCCAGGAATTGTCCCACGATGCGGCGTGGGTCGTGCTCTTCGTTCGGGATTTTTCGGGCAGATGAGGGCCGCTCGTCAAACTGCGGCCGGGGTTCTCGAAAACCTGATAGCGAGTCCGTTGCTGCTGCTGGTTGGCCTGGTCTGTGGCGCCACCCTCCCGGCGGCCGGACCAGCCATGGCGCAATCGGTTGAGGTCGGTCTGCCGGTATCCAGCCTGAACGTGCCCCCGCAAGCCGGCACGACAAATTCTTCGGCTCTCAATGCCCGGCGCGCGGTGCTTTTCAAAAAGATGATGGCGAACCCGGCCGATATCGACCTCGCCTTTGAATATGCGACGCTCTCTTCACAGGCCGGCGACCTTGAGGGCGCCATTTCTACCCTCGAACGCATGCTGATTTTTGCCCCCGATCTGGCGCGCCTCAAGCTGGAACTCGGCGTGCTCTATTTCCGGCTCGGCTCATACTGGACCTCACGCGGCTATTTCGAGGGCGTGCTGGAACTCACCGAAGTGCCGCCGGCCGTCACGGAGAAGGCCAAACTCTTTCTGACCGCGATCGACGAGAAGACGCAGACCAGCATTTTCAGCGGCACGGTGATGACGGGCGCCCAGTACCACACCAATGCCAACAGCGGACCGCGCGGCGATTCCGTTACGCTGGACCCGTTCGGATTTCCCTTCACGGTTCCGATCGACAGTTCCCTCCTCGCCAAGGCGGATACCAGCGGCTTCGTAGCCGGGAACTTTCATTATCGCTATTTCCTGCCGAGCCAGGGCGACGCCTTCGATGTGAATCTCGTGACCTATGGCTCCCTCTATTCCGAATTGCACGGGAACAATACGCTTCTGGCAGAGCTTACCTTCGGGCCCGACTTCAGCCTCGGGCGCTTCGGCATCCCCAATGCCGACCTTTCAGTCTACGGCATACTGGGAGGCGTCGTCCTCGACGGCGATACCTATCGGCGCTCGATCGGCGCCGGAGCGAAGGTCGGCAAGACCTTCGACGCGCTCAACCGGGGCGAGCTGCGCTTCGAATATCATTACCTGGATTACGACAATTCCGATTTCCGGCCGACCGCTTCCGAGCGCACCGGCAACCGGTTCGATATGTCCGGATATTTCGAACATGCCTTCAACGGTCGCTTCAAGGTTTTCGGCATTGGGGAGGCCGCGCGCCATGACGCGGATACCGGCGATCAGAGCTTCTGGGAAGCCGGGGGTTCACTCGGGCTAAGCTACGCTTTCGATCCTCCGATCTCGACGCTGCCGGGGCGATGGACGACGACGGTCTGGGGCGGCATACTTCGCCGCACGTTCGACGAACCGGACACCTCAATATATCTTTCCATGAAGGAGCGGGATACGGAGGCTTTCATCTATGGCGGGCTGACCGTGCCCCTGGCAGATAAATGGGCGCTCCAGACTTCGGTTGGCTACCGCAAAGTGTCATCCAATTACGAGCTTTATTCCTTCGATGGCATGAATGTATCGCTCGCCATTGCGAAGAGGTTCTGACCGTGGCGCGGCACGTTTTCCTGCTCTTGTCGTTCGCCGCCTGCCTCGCGCTGGCAAGCGCGCCGGCCTTCGCGGAGCAGATCGGTGTCGCCGCGGCTGTCAACCAGCAGGCAGAGGGAACGGCTCCCGGCGCGACGGCCCGGACCTTGTCCATCGGCGACAGGCTCGTCCACAATGAGCGCATCGATACGGATGGCGCCGGTCTTCTGCAGGTACTCCTCGCGGACGGCACCACCTTTACCGTCGGGCCGAATTCAAGATTGACGATCGATTCCTTCGTTTACGATCCCAACCGGGGAACCGCGAAGATCACCGCTTCGCTCGGCAAGGGCGTGTTCCGCTTCATCGGCGGACGGGCCTCGAAATCGGCGGACGGCGTGCGGCTGAATACCCCGATCGGCACGGTCGGGATTCGCGGAGGTATCGTCGATTTCTTTTTCGAGCAGGGCAACGAGGTCCCGCCTCATATCGATCTCGTGTTTGGCCGGCTGGTTCAGCTCTTTCACGCAAGCGGGGAGGCGCCGCGGCTCTATACGAACGGCTACTCGATCTATATCGGCAAGGATGGAAAGCCTTATATTCGCCGAACGCCGAAGGATTGGCTGAAACTTTTCCGCGGCCTTATCGGCGGCAAAAGCGGAAAACATGGCGGTGCCAACAATCTGCCGACAAACTCCACGATCCAGCAGAGCAATCTGCCTCAGTCGAATTCGGACATCCCGCCTTCCTTCGGCAATTTCCCGCCGCCGTTCCCAACGCCCGGCGAAACGATCCTGCAGCAAGGAAACCAGGACCACAGCCGGGGCTCGCTCTCCACGCCGTGCTCCGATTGCTGTTCTTATTTCGGTTGCGATTGATCTTTTACCCAATTTCCGACTTTGTCCGGCGCAATCGCGGTCGAGGGCATGGTAAATGAAACGAAGGGGCCTGCGATCGGAGATCCGTATCCGGCAAAGTCTGCCGCAAGCCATTCGCCAGCTGGACGGCGCATGTTGAGATTGCGGCGCAGGGAGGCTTCCGCCGTCGCCGAACGGCACAAAGGCTTGATCGTCTGGGGCGTCGGTCTGGTTGTGCTGGCACTCGTCATCGGCGTAGCGCTTGCGCGCCCGTCGGCCCTTGCGCATCTGAGCGATCTCGTCTTCGACGGCTACCAGCGCCTTGAACCACGCGAGGAGGCCGGCGCACCGGTTGTCGTCGTCGACATCGACGAGCGCTCCATCACGAAGATCGGGCAATGGCCCTGGCCTCGTACGACCGTGGCGGCTCTGGTCGACCGGCTCGGCCAGTTCGGCGCAGCCGCTATCGCCTTCGACATGGTCTTTCCGGAGCCCGACCGCACATCGCCCTCGCGCGTGATCGACGAGCTTCGCGACAAGGGCGCGCGGATCGAATTGCCCGCCGGCGATGAGCAACTGGACAATGACGCAGCGCTGGCGGCCTCGTTTTCCCGCAACAGGGTGGTAGCCGGCATCGCCATCAGCAATGAAAACACCAATGCCCTGCCACAGCCGAAAGCCGGTTTCGCGTTCGGCGGCGAGAGCCCGAAAGATTATCTTCCCGCGTTCAGAGGCGGGGTGAGCAATCTTCCGGAACTGAATGCCGCTGCGACCGGTATCGGTTTCTTCTCGTTTCCGTTGAGCGGAGACGGTGTGGTGCGTTCGCTGCCGCTCCTGGCCAGAGCGGACGACCGTCTCTATCCGGCGTTGTCGATCGAGGCGCTGAGGGTGGCGCAGGATGCCGGCAGCTTCATCGTCCGCAGCACGGGCGCCAGCGGAGAGGCGAATACCGGGCGCCCCGCGATGACCGCGCTCAAGGACGGCGATTTCGCCATGCCGACCGGGCCGGACGGTACGTTCCGCATCTACTATTCCGGTTTGCCCCGGATGAAGACTTTTCCCGCCGCCGATATACTCGATCCGGCCAAGGCGCCGGCGTTCGGACAGGAGATTTCCGGTCATATCGTCCTTGTCGGCACGAGTGCTGTCGGCCTGAGGGACCTCGTCGCCACACCGTTCCACGAAGCGACGCCCGGCGTCCGCGTGCATGCCGAGATCATCGACCAGATCGTCGGGCAAAGCTTCCTGACACGGCCTGATTGGCTGCGAGGCGCCGAGATCGCGCTTGCGGCATTTCTTGGCCTGCTGTTGCTTCTGGTCGAGTGGCGGTTCGGCGCGGTGGTCAACAGCATTGCCGCGCTTGTCCTCATCGTTCTGGCAGCGGGTTCGTCTTGGGTCGCCTTCAGCCATTGGCGTCTCCTGATGGACCCGATACTTCCTATGGGTGCCGTCGTGCTGGTCTTCGCCGCGACGACCCCGGCGCTGCTCCTGCTCGCCAACCGGGAGAGGCGCTTCATCCATTCCGCCTTCGCCCACTATCTTTCGCCTGCTCTGGTCGGCCGCCTCGCCGAAAATCCGGGAGAACTGCGTCTCGGAGGCGAAATCCGCGACCTGACCGTGCTTTTCTCCGACATCCGCGGCTTCACGACGCTGTCGGAAAATCTCGATCCCGACGAACTGACCGGGCTGCTCAACGATTTCCTGACCCCGGCGACGGACGTGCTGCTCAAGGCCGACGCCACCATCGACAAATATATCGGCGATGCGATCATGGCGTTCTGGAACGCGCCGCTCGATATCCCTGATCATCCACGCAAGGCCTGTCTGGCGGCGCTCGCCATGCGTCGTGCGGTGGACGATCTCAACCGTGAGCGCGGGCTCGGGCTCAGGATAGGGATCGGCCTGAATTCAGGCGAATGCTGTGTCGGCAATCTCGGGTCGGCGCAGCGCTTCAGCTATTCCGCCATCGGCGATAGCGTCAATCTGGCCTCGCGCATCGAGGGTCTCACCAAGCAGTACGGCGTCGATATTCTGGTGGCGGAGAGGATTCGCGAGGAGGCGCCGGACCTTGCCTTTATCGAAGCCGATCTGGTGCGGGTCGTCGGCCGCGAAGAGCCGATCCGGATATTCACGCTGGTTGGCGACGCGCATCTTGCTGGAAATGAAGGCTTTCGTGCTTTCAGAGAGGCGCATGAGCGCTTTCTCGATATTTATCGGCGCGGCGACATGGATAGCGCGCTTGCCGCGCTCGCCGACGCTTCGGCGATCGCGCCGGACCAGCTTGCCGGGCTCTACGCGGTCTATCGCGACCGGCTTACGGTCCTCGCCAAGACGCCACCCGAGCCGGGTTGGGACGGCGTCTTCGTCGCGGAAAGGAAGTAGACCCGAAAGCGCGCATTGCGGGTGGAGCGCCATCGCTCTATCGTCGGCCGGGGACAAGACGGGGGCAACCGTGAGCGACAGTGCCGTGCTTTTGCTGCTCTTGCTGCAACTGAAGCATTTTCTTTTCGATTT
>JBDZVC010000600.1:0-2064 GCA_040255475.1 Phyllobacteriaceae bacterium
CTTCTCCCGCTCTTTTGTCGTTGCCGTCTTCGCGCCGACGAGGCGCAGCGTCATGTCGAGATAGGTTTCGGCGACTTCCTCCACCGACAGCCGCTCGTCCGGGCGGAACCAGACGATCACGCCGGTGATCATCTGGATGATCGCCATCGCGGCCAGCGCCGGCTCCTCAACCGCGAACGGGCTGTCCTCGGCACCGTCGCGCAGGATCTGCCGCAGCTCCTTCTCATAGGCCGTCCTCAGTCTGAGAATAGCGCTCAGCCGCTCCCGCGACAGGCTCCTGAGTTCCATGTTCGATACATGGGTCGAATGGCGTCGTTCGACATGGAAGCGGATATGGTTGCGCACGAAGGCGGAAAGCCGTGCTGTCGGGTCGTGGGAAGCGGGGCGCGCCGTCTCCCAGGCAGCCAGCAGCCCTTCCATATGTTCGCGCATGAGCGTGAAGAGAAGGTCTTCCTTGGTCGGGAAATAACGATAAAGCGCCGCGGCCTGCACGCCCACCTCGGCGGCAAGCTGGCGCATGGTCACCGCGTCATAGCCGTGGCGCGCCATCAGGGTCAGCGCCGCTTCGCGCAACGCCGCTTCGGTCCGTCCGCCATCGGAGCCTATCGTTCGTGCCATGATTGAAGACCCTCCAATGTCAATAATAAAACGAACGTTCAATTAATTCAAGCGCGGCGCGCCGAATTGGGCCCGTCGCGCACCTTCGGAAAAGCGCGGTTGAATTCAGGGCAGGAAGGGACAGATTAAAAGACTGGAATGCAAATGAGCGATCGGATCGACGGAGATGAAGACGAAGGCCCTCCTTGTCAGGATCGAAGGCGGGGTCCAGGGCGTCGGTTTCCGCGCGTGGACGCTTCGCGAGGCCCGGTCGCTCGGACTGGCCGGTTGGGTGCGCAACGAGGCGGACGGCGCGGTGATGGCGCACATAGAGGGATCGGAAGAGCGCGTGGACAGAATGCTGGAGCGGCTCCAGTTAGGTCCGCCGGGCGCGTCCGTGACGAAGCTTTCCTCCGAACCGGCGGCGCCTGAAGCTATGGAAAGCGGTTTTCGGATCAGCCGGTAGCGGCGTTTCTCGGCGAGGGACCTAATCGTTCTTGTAGAGCATCCAGCCCTTGCGGAACTCGCCTCTGGCAAGCGAGGAGTGCAGCGTCACGCGGTTGCGTCCGCCGGTCTTCGAGGCATAGAGCGCGCGGTCGGCCTTGGCGTAGAGGTCGTCGGGCGAGCCTGCCTCGGACGCCATGCACATCCCCATCGAGACGGTGATCGGCCCGCAGGACTCCCCAGTCTGCAGGCACGAATAGTCGCCGCGCTCGATCGCCATGCGCACCTGTTCGGCAAGTTCCGCGACAGCCTGTTCGTCGCCGCAGGTCGTGATCAATGCGAATTCCTCGCCGCCGGTGCGCGCGACGAAAACGCTGCCCGGAACGATCGCCTGCAGGATGGCGGCGACGCTCTGGATGATATGGTCGCCGGTCGGATGGCCGTAGCCGTCGTTGATGCGCTTGAAGTCGTCGATGTCGGCGATGATGAGCGAACCGGACAGCATCGCCTTGCCGTTGGTGTAGATGCCCGCCAGCGCGTTGTCGAAAGCGCGACGGTTGCGGATCTGGGTAAGCGGGTCGGTGTCGGCCAGCCGCTTGTATTCCTCGAGCGTGGATTTGACCTTTTCCAGCTCTACCGATTTGTCGGCCATGGAGCGCGCGATCTGTCTGCCGTGATCGATCGTGGT
This sequence comes from Phyllobacteriaceae bacterium, assembly GCA_040255475.1. Classification (GTDB taxonomy): domain Bacteria; phylum Pseudomonadota; class Alphaproteobacteria; order Rhizobiales; family Rhizobiaceae; genus Mesorhizobium_L. Next base: position 1,730 of record JBDZVC010000600.1, read on the forward strand.
GCCGGTGGCGGTCGCCATCACGCCGACGATCCTGGCAAGCAGATCCTTCGTCAATACTGCCCTGTCGCCGATGCCCGAAGAGGTCTCATCGAGGAACTTGCCGTAGCTTTCCAGCGACTTGCGCTCCTTGAGGAGCAGCAGCATGACCTCGTCGATCTTGCCGGCGATCTCGTTGCGGGCGCTTTCCACGATGTCTTCGGCACGCCCCCGGCCAAGGTGCCGGGCGCTGATATGATCGAGCCTTTCCTGCGTCGCTTTCGTGCCGAGGTCGATGATGTCGGCGATCAGCGCCTGGTTGGTGCCCGTATAGGCCTCGTAGAAAAGCTCGTAGTTCC
>JBDZVC010000601.1:0-2055 GCA_040255475.1 Phyllobacteriaceae bacterium
GACGACAATCCGCGCTCCGAGGAGCCGGCGTCGATCCGCGCCGCGATCCTTGCCGCCGCGCCCGGCGCGATCGAGATCGGCGACCGCCGCGAGGCGATCCGCTCGGCCATCGGGATGCTCAATGCCGGAGATACGCTCATCGTCGCCGGCAAGGGCCATGAGGAGGGCCAGACCGTCGCGGGCCGCACCCTGCCGTTCTCGGATCACGAAGAGGTCCGGCTGGCCTTGAGGGGCGCTGCCGCATGAGTGTCCTGTGGACATCCGAAACCATGGCGGAGGCGATGGGCGGCCGCCCCTTCGGCCGGCTGCCGGAGGGCGTCCCCGGCATCTCCATCGATACGCGCACGCTCCAGCGCGGCGACGCTTTTTTCGCCATCAAGGGCGAACGGCATGACGGCCACGACTTCGCCACCGCCGCGCATGTCGCGGGCGCGGGGCTTCTCGTGGTGGCCGAAGAGAAGCTGCCGGCGCTCGGGCGGCTCAGCGTTCCCATGATCGTGGTGGCGGACGTCCTGGCGGCGCTGGAAAAGCTTGGCGCCGCGGCGCGCGCGCGTTCCGAGGCGAAGATCATCGCGGTGACCGGCTCCGCCGGCAAGACGACGACGAAGGAGGCGCTGCGCCACGCGCTTTCGGTTGTCGGCAAGGTGCATGCCTCCGACAAGTCCTTCAACAACCATTGGGGCGTGCCGCTGACGCTGGCGCGCATGCCGGCCGATTGCGACTATGCGATCTTCGAGATCGGGATGAACCATCCGGGCGAGATCCGGCCGCTCGTGAAGCTGGTGCGTCCGCACATCGCCGTCATCACGCTGATAGCGGCTGCCCATCTCGGCTATTTCAAGGATCTCGCCGAAATCGCCCATGCCAAGGCGGAGATATTCGAGGGCGTCGTGTCCGCCGGCACCGCGCTCATCAACCGCGACGACGCCCATTTCACGCTCCTACAGAAGCTTGCGCGAAAGGCTGGAGTGAAGAAAATCAGAGGGTTCGGCGAAAATCCCCGTTCGGATTACCGGCTGGAAAAGTGCGAGCTCGGTCCTACCGCCTCGCGCATCATCGCCAACATCGCCGGCCATGAGATCGAGGCGGTGATAGGCGTTCCAGGGCGGCATATCGTGCAGAACATGCTCGCCGTGCTCGGCGCGGCCCATCTGGCGGGCGCCGACGTGGTCCAGGTCGCCGGCGCGCTCGCTGACCTTTCCGCGGAGCGTGGACGCGGCTTGCGCCATCGGCTTAAGCATCCGGATGGCGAGATCACGCTGATCGACGAGAGCTACAACGCTAATCCGGCTTCCATGCAGGCAGCGATAAAGCTGCTCGACGGGACGGAAGTGAAAGGCAAGGGACGGCGCATCGCCGTGCTCGGCGACATGCTGGAACTCGGCGCGCATTCGGCGAAGCTGCATGCGGAACTGGCTGACGTGCTCGCCGGCACGCGGACCAACATGGTGCTGCTCGCCGGCAAGGAGATGAAGGCGCTCGCCGACAGCCTGCCGGAAGGGGTGAAGAGGGAACACCGTGACAGCGTCGAGGAAATCATTCCTCTCGTTCTCGAGACGGTCCGTCCGGGGGACGCCGTCATGGTCAAATCGTCGAACGGGGTCGGGTTCTCCCGGCTGGTCGATGCGCTCATCCGGCGCTATCCGGCCGCAGGCCCGGAATGACGGAGCCTGCTTAGCGGGGGATTGGGGATTTAATGCTTACCTTACTCGTCGATCTTGCGGACAAGGTCACATTCTTCAACGTCTTTCGCTACATCACCTTCCGTACCGGCGGGGCGCTGATCACCGCCGCGCTGATCGTCTTCATGTTCGGGCCAATGATCATCGCATCGCTGCGCGTGCGGCAGGGCAGGGGCCAGCCTATCCGTGCCGACGGGCCGCAGACGCATTTCAAGAAGGCGGGCACGCCGACGATGGGCGGCCTGATGATCCTGTCGGGCATCATCGTCTCGTCGCTGCTTTGGGCCAACATCACCAGCGTCTATGTCTGGACGGTGCTTCTGGTGACGGTCGGGTTCGGGGCCATCGGCCTCTATGACGATTATCTCAAGGT
>JBDZVC010000123.1:0-10695 GCA_040255475.1 Phyllobacteriaceae bacterium
CGGGCCGCGTTAGCTCAGTTGGTAGAGCAACCGCCTTGTAAGCGGTAGGTCGTGGGTTCAAGTCCCTCACGCGGCACCATTTTCCTCCGAAGAACCGTTATTTCCCAGTGGTTTCAAGGCTCAGGCTTTCCCTCCGGCGCGAGGGAGCAAACCGTCCCTTCCCAAAGAGCCTTCGCGCTTGCTGCCTCTCCGAAGGCGCTACCGCATCATCGCCCTTGTTTTGAACACAAAGCACCACTACGTGTAATGTGGTCGATCTTGTTGATGAACTTTGTTTCGGCGCTGCGGCGCTCTGATGATTTACCTCTCAATTTCGAAGAATGGGGCGTTTGGCATTCGGTCAGGCGCCGAAAAACTATGCCGATTGAAAGGAAATCGTCATGAGCACTGGAACTGTAAAGTTCTTCAATTCCACCAAGGGCTTCGGTTTCATCGAGCAGGGCAACGGCCAGCCGGACGTTTTCGTCCATATCTCGGCCGTCGAGCGCTCCGGAATGCAGTCGCTGGTCGAAGGGCAGAAGGTCAGCTTCGACATTGTGAAGGACACCCGGAACGGCAAGAGCGCCGCCGAGAACCTTCAAGCCGCGTAACGGAATTCGCGCTTCTGGTCACTGACCACGGATGTACTGGCATTGGCCATCGAGGCGCTGAGGAGAAGGTCGGGTTCGCCCGGCCTTTTTTGCATTAGGAGACGTGGATGAGGAAGCCTGCCCCCACCGACAAAGTTTTTAAGCCGAAGCCGTCACAGGCCGAACTTCGGGTCGATGCCACGACAAGGGCGGCACAGGCCATCATGCACGAAGAGACATCTGCCCGTGACGCCAAGACGGAGCGCCTGCGGGCTGCTCGATTGGCGCGAGAGGCGACCGAAGGTCCCCAGGTGCAGAAAATCCCCGCGAAAAAGAAGTCGGTGCGGAAAAGCTGAACGACACCGTCACAGACAGGAGCAGGACGACCGATGGATAGAAAACCCTTCAACGCTCCTGTCACCGTCTTTCTCCGCAATCCGGGGAAATTCCGTGTCGTGGCCGATGTTGCAGACGCCTCCGATTTCCTTTTCGATCATTGGTCCGCGAACGATAGCTCGGTATGGCTTTCCGCGATGAACCAATGCAGCGCCGCGATGATGGGGAAACTTGGCTCCGAACGGGTTCGAGAAGCCTTCATCACCGCCGTGAAGGGAGCCGGCATGCAGATCAACTGCGAGGTATCTCTGCCCTGACCAGCACTGCGGGTTACCCCGTCCCCCCTGCAACCTTGCAGGTCACCAATAGGTGAAGAGCCATAGCGCGCCCGCATCGTCATGCCAAAGACTGTTGCCACGATGGGTGGACCACTCTATCACCCTTTTTTCGGTCCACATTTGGGTCGCATGAGGTTCATAATCACGGGACGAGATTAAAGAGGGATGGTCCCTAAGCCTCTGTAATCACAAAGAGAGTATCGATACTTCCTCGGTTCGATACGGTGCCCTTGCGCCCACGCGCGGCACCATCCCTCAAACGTACGGTCCTGCAACTGCCAAGCGGTTAGGGTATTCCCACTGGATTTTCCCTCCTATACTTGTAGGGTGGCCGGCGGGGAGATGTTATCGAACGAGGAATTAATTGGCGAGCGTGGTTGAGGTGACGTTGCTGGTCACCATGGTAGTGGATTCAGAGTTTCCACCGGACAAGCATGCCGATGACATCATTTCGATAGCCAGGCGCGTCCTCGCACCGGCCGAAGTGGAAGCGGTTGGCCTGCGAATATCGCGCGAAAAGCAAGCGGCGCCGGCAGCCCCGAACCGCGCCGCATCGAAATAGTATTCGACCCGCTTGTGCGAACTCCATCGCATGCCTGCATGAAACGCGGGCTTGCCCGCCCTATCGCCCGGAACCAACCGCGGCAAGCGCCGTTCTCCTTTCTCATTGAAAACAGGAGATTGCCATGGCGGACCCGAAGATAACCGAAGAAGTAACCGAGGCGCTGGAGAAGCAGATCGCCGAACTGAAGCGGCAGGTGGGCCGGATCAACAAGACCCTTTCCGAACAGGCGTCGGAAGCGGCCGAGGAAGCGAAAGGCTGGTACGACAGCGCCTCCTCGCGCGCCTCCAAGGCTGCATCCGCGGTGCGCGCGCAGGCACAAACCGTATCCGAGGTGGCTCAGGAGAACCCCATCACCGTTTCGACCGCCGCGCTCGCCATCGGTTTCGTCGGCTTCATGATCGGCTTTGCCTGCGGCCAGTCCTCGGGCAACTCACACCGCTACTGGCGATAAAAATCCCTCCAGGGTACCTGCTCACGGAAGTGGCAGGCCACCCTGCCCTTCATCCAGGGCGCTGACGATCCGCGCGGCGAGAGAACGCGTGATCCGCGATTTTTCCTCCAGTGCCGCGCGGTCCAGCCTGTCCACGACATCGATCGCGGTCGCGACCGAGCGCTCGATCCGCCGCGCCAGATAGCTGACGACATGCGGCTCGACCTCCACCTGCCGATCGGCGAAGAGCTTTGCGATGACGCCCTCGAGCAGGGCGTCGTCCGGCTCGTGCACCTCGACGGTTGTCGCCGTCCTCAGCCGCGACACGAGATCGGGTAGCGTTGCACCCCATGCCAGCGGAAAGCGCCTCGATGTGAAGAGCAGGTGCGTACCGTTCGACCGAACCGCGTTGAGGAGATGGAAAAGGCCGGCCTCGTCGAAAGGACCTTCGCCGATCCCGTCGACCAGAACCGGACCCGCCGGCGCGTCGGCAATGCGGCCCAGCCTCTCGGCCGACACGCTCTCTGCCCCCGACCATTCCCGCCAGATCGAAGCCAGATGCGATTTGCCGGAGCCTGCCGGCCCGGCGAGCACCACGATCGCGGAGGGCCATTCCGGCCAGCGATCGATCATGGAAACCGCCTCGGCATTCGCCGGCGACACGATGAGGTCGTCACGCCCAAGCGCCGGCTTGTGTCCGAGCGCGAGCGGGATCTGCCGCGGTCTGCCTGTCTCCGGCATGGGTCAAGCGTCCGGGGAAGCAGGGCGGCGGCGGCGCGCCTGAGGCGCAGCCACATCCTCGGCCACTTCCTCCTCGCCCCGATAGAGCGGCGAAGCCTTGTAGCGCGCGATGGCGAAGCGCATGATCACCGCGATCGCCGCGGCGCAGGGCACCGCGACGAGAAGGCCGACGAAGCCGAACAGCGCGCCGAAGGCGAGCAGCGCGAACATCAGCCAGACCGGATGGACGCCGACGCTCTTGCCGACGAGCTTGGGCTGCAGGATGTTGCCCTCGATGAACTGGCCGACGAAGAAGACTCCGGCAACTGCCGCCACCCATAGCCAGTCCGGCCAGAACTGCACGAAGGCGACGCCGATCGCCAGCACCAGCCCGGTCAGCGAGCCGACATAGGGGATGAAGCTGATAAGGCCGGCGAGCAGCCCGATCAGCAGGCCGAAATTCAGGCCGAGCACCGTTAGCCCCAGCGCGTAATAGATGCCCAGGATAAGGCAGAGCGTGCCCTGTCCCCTGACGAAGCCGGCGATCGAGCGGTCGATGTCCCTGGCTATGGCGCGGACGGTCTCGACATGCTCGCGCGGCACCCAGCTATCGACGGTCGCGATCATGCGGTCCCAGTCGAGCAGCATGTAGAAGGCGACGACTGGCGCGACGACGAACAGGCTGACGATATTGACGATGGCGAGGCCGGAGCTCCACAGCGACTTGAACAGACCGGTCACGAAGCCGATCGCCTGTGTCATCAGCGAATTCAGCCCGTCCTTGAGCTGGCCGGCGCTGACGCCGAGCGTATGCTCGATCCATGCCGGATCGAAACTCGTGACAAGGCTCTGAAGGCGGCCGATATAGTCCGGCACGTTCTTCATCAGATCGGCGAACTGGTTGGTCAGAACCGGCACGATGATCATTAGCGCCAGGACGAGAACGACCACGAAGGCGAGCAGGATGACGACCGTCGCCCAAAGACGGGAGAAGCCCAGTTTCTGGAGCCTGTCGGCGACCGGATCGAGGAAATAGGCGAGCGCCATCCCGGCGATGAAAGGCAGGAGGATACCGCTGAAGATGAACAGGAACAGGCCGAAGAGAATGGCCCCGCCGCTCCAGAAGATGGCCTGCTGACGCCAGTTGATAGGCGCCGTCTTTTCGTCAGCCCTTCGGGGTTTCGCTTTCGGCATATCCAGCCATGTGCTTGAGCCAGGAGACGAGATAGGCCGCGGCGGAAGCGACGGTCAAGATGCCCGACGCGATTACCAGCCAGTAACGGAACGGTCCGAACGCCGTTCCGAAGGCGAGCTCAGCGAGTACCCAGCCCGCCAGCACGATCTGTACGGCGGTGTTGGCCTTCGAAACGAAGAGCGGCTTCACCTCAACCGGATTGCCCATGATCGTGGAGAGCAGCACCGCGCCGATGATCAGCGCATCGCGTGAGACGGCGGCAATGACGAGCCACAGAGGTAGTTCGCCCATGTAGCCGAGGACGACGAAGACGCTGACGAGCAGAAGCTTGTCGGCGATCGGATCGAGATAGGCGCCAAGTTTGGAACGCTGGTCGAAATTGCGGGCGATGAACCCGTCGACCCCGTCCGACACGCCCGCGACCAGAAAGGCGGTGAATGCCCATTGCATGCGGCCGGTCAAAAGCGCCAGCACCACGAAAGGCACAAGGAAGAAGCGCAGCACCGTGATCAGGTTGGGTATCGTCACTTTCGCCTCGGTGCCGGGGATCGGTGCCGGAAATTCGTCTTGCAGTCCGTGTTGCGGCGTTAAATGGCGGCTTGATGGCAATCCTTCAAGGTATCATGCCCCCCTCAACAATTGTCCACGGATTTTGCTCCAGGCAGCCTTGCGGTAAGATGGGCGCGGTTGCGAAGACGCGGGCTTCGTGCAATGTGCCCGGATCGACATGAGGGGCAGCGGACCTCGGTTATGAACGGCAAGAAAAACGGCCTGACCTATGCCGAAGCAGGCGTCGACATCGACGCCGGCAATGCGCTGGTCGAGCGGATAAAGCCGCTGGTGCGCTCCACGAGAAGGCCAGGCGCGGATGCCGAGATCGGTGGGTTCGGCGGCATTTTCGACCCGAAGGCGGCCGGCTTCAGGGATCCACTCCTGGTGGCGGCCAATGACGGCGTCGGCACCAAGCTCAGGATAGCCATCGAGGCCGGACGGCATGACACGATCGGCATCGACCTCGTGGCGATGTGCGTCAACGACCTCGTCGTGCAGGGGGCGGAGCCGCTTTTCTTCCTCGATTATTTCGCGACTGGCAGGCTCGACCCGGCGGAAGGCGCGGCAATCGTTTCGGGCATCGCCGAGGGCTGCCGGCAGGCGGGCTGCGCGCTGATCGGCGGCGAGACGGCCGAGATGCCCGGCATGTATGCCGACAAGGATTATGACCTCGCCGGCTTCGCAGTCGGCGCAGTGGAGCGCGGCGAGCTTCTCCCGACCGACGATATCGTCGAGGGGGACGTGCTGCTCGGGCTTGCATCGTCGGGTGTCCATTCGAACGGCTTTTCGTTGGTGCGCCGCATCGTCAAGAAATCCGGCCTGAAATGGACCGAAAAAGCGCCGTTTGCCTCGGACAGGGCGCTTGGCGAAGCGCTGCTTGAACCGACGCGCATCTATGTGAAGCCGGTCCTGCACGCCATAAAGGATACGCACGGCATCAAGGCTCTCGCCCATATCACCGGCGGCGGTTTCCCGGACAATCTCCCGCGTGTCCTGCCGCACGACTACGCCGCCGAAATCGACCTCGAGGCGATCGACGTGCCGCCGGTCTTTTCCTGGCTGGCCAAAACGGGCGGTGTCGCCGAAAGCGAGATGCTGAGGACCTTCAATTGCGGCATCGGCATGGTCGCAGTGGTCGCCGCGGGACAGGCGGCACAGGTTGCGGCGGTGCTGAAGCAGGCCGGCGAGACCGTGATGCCGATCGGCAGCGTCGTATCGCGCCGGGAGGCCGGCGTCGTCTTCCGGGGAACGATCGGCTGGTGATGATGGACAGAAAGCGCACGAGCATCCTGATTTCCGGTCGCGGCTCGAACATGGCGGCGCTCATTGCCGCCGCCGCAGACCCGTCCTTTCCGGCCGAGATCGTCTCGGTCATCTCGAACGATGCCACCGCAAACGGCCTCAAGATGGCCGCGCAGAACGGCATCCCGACGAAAGTGATCGCCCACAAGGACTATCCGAACCGCGAAACGCACGACGCCGCGATCGACGCCGCGCTTACCGCGGACGGTACCGAACTGGTCTGTCTCGCCGGCTATATGCGCTGTCTCACCGCCGGTTTCGTGGAGAAGTGGAGCGGCCGGATGATCAACATCCACCCGGCGCTGCTGCCCGCCTTCAAGGGGCTGGACACACACGCCGCCGCTCTCTCGGCAGGTGTCCGCCTTCATGGCTGCACGGTCCATTTCGTCACGGCGGAGGTCGATGCCGGCCCCATCATCGCGCAGGCCGCCGTTCCCGTTCTGGCGGAGGACGACGAAGCGGCGCTCGCGGGACGGGTGCTGAAGGCGGAGCACCGGCTCTACCCGCTGTCGCTGTCGCTCGTCGCCTCCGGCCGCGCCTCTATGAAGGACGGCAAGGTAGCGCATTACGGGCGGAACGCGGGGGATACGGGCGACATGCTGATTTCGCCTGCCCCGCCTTCGACCGAGCCCGATACGGTGGACCTTGAATACCTGGCAAGGTTTACGCCGTAGCTGCGTCCGGTTCAGGCCGTCCGGACCCAGACATGATTGTCGTGGACCGCCGCGCCGCCATAGGGCGCGGGAGCATCCGAGCCGGTCAGCACGTTGATCCCCTCGCCGCGCTCATGCGCGCCGTTCGGCCAGATGCCTTCGGCGATCACCACGCCACGCCGGATGCCGTCGAAGAGCTTGGCGTGCAGCACCACTTCGCCGCGCGTATTGCCGATTTCGACCCGGCTGCCCTCCTCCACGCCGAGCGCGGCGGCGTCGTCCGGATGGATCAGAAGCTGCGGCCGGCCTTCCTTGGCCTTCGATACCGGCGTCTCGGTGAAGCTGGAATTGAGGAAATTGCGTGCCGGCGAAGTAGCCAGCCGGAATGGGTGGGCATCGTCCGCCACCTCGATCAGGTCGACATGGTCGGGGAATTCCGGCAGCCGCTCATAGGGGCCGAACACGCCCATGGAGCGCGGCGGCCGATTCGGCGCGGCCTGCCCGGTCCAGTCCGGCTTGAAATGGAACTTCTTGTCGGCATGGCCGAAGCCGTTCAGATAATGCGCCTCCTCGAAGGGCGGCTGCTGATCGCTCCACTTTTCCTCGCGGAACGTGTCGAACGTACCGAGCCCTTTCTTTCCGAGCATCAGGTCGATATGCTCGCGTTCGGTCATGCCGAAGCCCGGCAGGTGAGACACGCCGAGCCGCTTCGCCAGTTCCTCGATGACGTAATGGTTGGTGCGCGGTCCCTCAGGCGGCTCTACCAGCTTCGGCCCGAGCGTGATGTGCTGGTTGCCGCCGCCCTTGTAGATGTCGTTGTGCTCGAGGAACATCGTCGCCGGCAGCACGACGTCGGCAAGCTTCGCCGTGTCGGTCATGAACTGCTCATGGACGCAGGTGAAAAGGTCGTCGCGCAGGAAGCCTCGTTTCACCAGCCGTTGCTCGGGCGCGACATTGGCCGGGTTGGTGTTCTGGATCAGCATAGCCATCACCGGCGGACCGCCATAGAGCGCGTCTGTCCTTCCGACGAGAACCGGGCCGATGCGCGAATGGTCCAGATAGCGGATCTTCGGATCGCGCAGGCGCTTGCCCTCGACCACATCGGTGTCGAGCTTGAGGATGCCCGAATTGGAGTGGAAGGCGCCACCGCCCTCATACTGCCAGGCGCCGGTGACGGCGGCGATGCAGGAGGCCGCGTGCATGTTGACCGACCCGTTGCGCTGGCGCGAGAAGCCGTAGCCGAGACGGAAGAAGGTCTTTTTGGTCGTGCCGACGAGACGGGCGAAGGCTTCGATCTCCGCCGCCGAAAGCCCGGTGATGGCGGAGGCCCATTCCGGCGTCCGCGTCTCAAGATGCGCTTCCAGCCCCTTCGGATCATCGGTGTATTTTTCGAGATATGCCCGGTCGGCCATTCCGTCGCGGAAGAGCACGTGCATCACCGCGCAGGCGAGTGCCGCGTCCGTGCCCGGCCTGACGATCAGGCCCATGTCGGCCTGCTTCATCGTCGCGTTTTCGTAGATGTCGATGACGACGATCTTCGCCCCGCGCTCCTTGCGCCCCCGGATCGCGTGGGTCATGACATTGACCTGCGTGACCACGGCATTGGTGCCCCAGATCACCACGCAATCCGATTTCGCCATCTCGCGCGGGTCCGGACCGGCGAGCTTGCCCGTACCCATCATCCAGCCGGTCCAGGCAAGATTGGTGCAGATGGAGCCGAAGAAGCCGGAATAGCGCTTGGCGTGGCGCAGCCGCTCGATGCCGTCGCGCTGCACGAGACCCATCGTGCCGGCATAGAAATAGGGCCAGACCGTCTCCGAGCCGTATTTTTCCTCCGCCGCGACGAACTTCTCGGCCACGAGGTCGAGCGCCGCTTCCCAGCTCGCTTCCTTCCAGCCGCCCTCGCCCTTGGCCCCGGCCCGGACGAGCGGCTTCAGCAGCCGGTCGGGATGATGCAGACGGTCCGCGTAGCGCGCGACCTTGGCGCAGACGACGCCGGCCGTATAGCTGTTCGCCTTCGCGCCGTGGATGCGGCCGACACGGTTGCCGCCGAGGAGTTCGACCTCCAAGGCGCAAGTGGAGGGGCAGTCATGCGGACAGGCCGAATGACCGATATCGATCCTGGCAAGCGTGTTCATGCTTCCTCTCTACCGCATTCCCTCCGCCCGTTGTAGAGCCACGTCATGAACTATCGTCACATCTATCATGCGGGAAATTTCGCCGATGTATTCAAGCACGCCGTCCTGGCACGGATCATCGCCTACCTGAAGCGCAAGGAAGCGGCCTTCCGCGTGATCGACACGCATGCCGGCATCGGCCTCTACGATCTCGGCAGCGAGGAGGCACAGAAAACCGGCGAATGGCATGGCGGCATCGGAAAGCTTCTCGATGCCGCGCTGACCGGCGCTCCCGCCGAGTGGCTGCACGATTATCTGTCTGCGGTCCGGGCGCTCAATCCGGAAGGCGGTCTTCGCCTTTATCCCGGCTCACCCCTTTTGACCCGGCACCTCCTGCGCCGACAGGATCGGCTGACTGCGATCGAGCTTCATCCCGAGGACGCCAAAAACCTCAAGAACGTCTTCACCGGCGACCACCATGTGCGGGTGATCGAACTCGACGGCTGGCTGGCGCTCGGAGCGCATCTGCCGCCCAAGGAAAAGCGCGGGCTCGTGCTGATCGATCCGCCCTTCGAGGAGGAAGGCGAGTTCGCGCGCATGGTCGACGGCCTGAAGAAGGCGCATCGCCGTTGGCCGGGCGGTATCTATGCCTTCTGGTATCCGATAAAGGACCGCGCCGCCGTCGAACGGTTTCGCCAGTCGCTTCGCGAAACCGGCATCCCGAAGATTCTCGACGTGTCTTTTTCCATCCGCGCTCCCTCTCCCGAAGCGAGACTCGACGGCTGCGGCATGGCCATCGTCAATCCGCCCTACCTCCTTCAGGATGAACTGGCCGCGATATTGCCGGCACTCACCCGGCTGCTAGGGGAGGACAAAGGTGCAACATGGACCTTGGAACAGATCGGCAGTGAAGCGGGTTGACCGCGATTTCGGCAGACAGCACTCTGTTTGCACGCTAGAATCACGAACATCGTGACCATCAGGACCAATTGTCATGAAGATCATTGCCCGGCGCGCGGTCGCCGCCCTTGCCTCGGTTTTCTGCCTCGCCGGCACCTACGCGCCGGCCGGAGCAGCCGACATCATCGCAACAGCGCCCTCCTACTACGCGCGGGCCCCCGAGGTCTGCGCCCAGAACTGGGTGCTGTCGCGCATTACCGGCAAGTTCCGTTATCAGGTGACGCACGTGCCCGGCCTGCCCGATGTCGGTCTCGTCGATTTCCGGGATATCCGCCAGAAACGATACGAGCCGGCAATGTCGGACAGTGAGTTCACTCGGACCTATTGCGAGGCGACCGCCTACACCTCGGACGGGCGGCGGCATGCGATGTGGTATCTGATCGAGGACCGCGCGGGCTTCGCCGGCCTCGGCCACAATGTCGAGTTCTGCCTTGTCAATTTCGACCGCTGGAAGGTCTATAACGGCCGCTGCCGCGTCCTGCGCTGACCGGCACGTGGCTGGAATGACAGGAAGGACATTCGAGCGGCTTTCCCTTTTTCTGGCGATATTCGCCCTGTGCCTTATAGCCGCGCCGGGCAATAGCGCCGCGCAGGACGGCTTCGATGGTATGGCGGCTTCCGGTGCCGGCCAGTTCGATTTCTACGTCCTGTCGCTTTCCTGGTCGCCGAGCTATTGCGCGGCGGAGGGTGACAAAGCCAACCGGTATCAGTGCGGCAAGCGTCCGGCCTACGGCTTCATCGTGCATGGGCTGTGGCCGCAATATGAGCACGGCTATCCCAAGGATTGCCGAAGCGACGCCTCGCGCAAGGTACCGAAAGAGCGGATGAAAGCCCTTTCGGACCTGATGCCGGGCTACGGCCTCATCATCCATGAATGGCGTACGCACGGAATGTGCACCGGACTTTCGCAGGAGGCTTACTTCGCCACGCTGCGCAAAGCCTATGGGAGCGTCGAAAT
>JBDZVC010000124.1:0-10691 GCA_040255475.1 Phyllobacteriaceae bacterium
CCACGGCGCGCAAGTTGCTCATCACCGAGTTGCCCGCCTCGCCAGGCAGCGCGTAGCGGTGATCGAAGGAGCCGCGTCCCGAGCCGGCGGTCGTGATGAGCATGCCGTCGAACACGCGCCGGCCGTCCGGTCCGGTATTGAAGCCGTGGTAGACGAAGTCGCGCAGGAAGCGCCCGCCCTGCGAATAGCCGAACGCGAAGACCGCGACGGCGTCGCCGGGGCGATCATTGATGGCGGAGGGAATGTGCTTCGCCTTCAGATGCACCGCGAAATCACGAAAGGCCGCCTCGCCCAGGCCCATCACCGCCGCATCCTCGCCCTCGTAGACGAGGCTGAAATACGCATCCGCTGCCGCAGGCTTGTCCAGCACGATGGCGCAGCGCGCATCGTTTTTCTGTTCGACCGACGCGGCTGCAAAATGCCAGGACTTGCGCGGCACCACGGTACCCGGATCGTCAAAAGTGGTCAGCGAACGAAGCACCGCCTGGGGTTGTTTGGCGTCGTGCGCGCAGTAAAAGCCGTTGTACGGCAAATCGAAGGTCCTGCGGTCCGGCATCATGTCGTCGGCCGCGAAGGTCGCACGCGCCGCGCTGTGCACGTGCGCCACGGGAACCTGTAGGCCGAACTTGCCGGGCTCCATCCGCGCCTGCCACCCCACCCACGCCAGCGAATAGCCGAGCTTGAAGAAGGTCGGATCCGTCAACTTCCGCACCTTGCCGGGCGACATCAGGTCCAGCCCGTCCCCGGTCTCGAAGAACACGCCGTCCATCTCCGTCCGCCCACGGTTCGCCACCTCGATCAGCGTCGTGTGGTTTCCACGAGTGGCGTCGACAGGCCGAATGATCACGAACGGACCGGAATACTCGACCAGGCCGCGCGCGTCGACCGGCGCAAAGTGGATGTCGACCACATCGCGTGCCGCAGCGCTGCGCGGATCGATCGCGTAGTGCACGGTGCCACGCAGCACCTCATACGCACCCACTTTGCCGAAAGCCTGCCCACCCACCCAGAGCTGCCGGCTCGTAACCTCGACCGACGTGACCTCCGCGTGTGATGGCGAAGCGGCGAGGAAGCAGGCAAGCAGCAGAAAGTATTTGCGCATCGCGGCACCTTGGGTAGGAGACATAAGGAAGTGGGCGAGATCACGCCCAGCCTGCATCGACCCGCGACGGGCGTCATGCCTGGACTCAACCTCGCTGCACGAGGCTGGGCACATGGGCTGGGTTGGTCAACCGGGATGCGACGAAGCGGGCGGAATGGCGGATCAAGTGGCGAATACGGCGATGAACGACCCTGCGCACCCACTTAAGTATCGAGCTCGCACACATCGCCAACGCAAGACCGGCGTACCGCTGCGACGAGATCAAGCGTGAGTCGGAGCGCATGGGCTGATCCGTGTTCGTCGAACGGGAACTGGGCGCGCACTGGCGCGGGCGGGCCGAGGCGACGGATTTGTTCGAGCGGAAGACGCGGGAGAAGCACGGCGGACCGCGCTCGATCGAACCGCTGGAGGAGATCGAGCGGCGCAAGCGGCGGTCGCCGGGGTATGTGAGTCTGACGTTTCGGCAAAGTACGATGGGTTAGGAGTAGTACTCGGAAGCGCACTCTGATCCAGGCTTCGGGGCTCATCCGTCTGCCAGCAGCTGCATCCATCTCGTTGACCACGTGGAAACCACAGTTTACACTCGATCCATGTTCGAGCTGGTCAAATCCGCCACCTTCGACACTTGGTTTCGTGGCCTGCGCGATGCTCGGGCCAGGGCTCGCATCGCAGCGCGACTGGATCGCGTGGCCGATGGAAATCTCGGTGATGTCAAACCGGTTAGCCACGGCATCAGCGAACTGCGTATCGACTACGGACCCGGCTACCGCGTGTATTTCATCCAGCATGGTTCGGTACTCGTAGTAGTGCTGGCGGGTGGCGACAAGCGTACCCAGCACGCAGACATACAGACAGCCCGACGCATTGCATCCGATTGGGAGCACGAATCATGAAAGGTGTGCGAGAGAATTTTTCCCGTTACGACACTGCCGACTACCTGAAGACCGAGGCTGACATCGCGGCCTATCTCGAAGCTTGCGCAGAGGAAGCACCCAACGATGCAGCATTCATGCTCAGGGCTTTGGGTACGGTGGCGCGTGCGCGGAACATGAGCCAACTGGCCGAAGCCACCGGCATGACCCGCGCGGGCCTTTACAAGGCGTTGTCGGGCGAGGGCAACCCAAGTCTGGCCAATACGATGAAAGTAGCCAAAGCGCTGGGGTATCGGCTGGCTTTGGTGCCGGATCACGATTGAGACCGGACAACCCATATCTCCGACTGCCGGATGGGATGGGCCGAAGTTGATTACCTGCAACACCTCTGACAAGTAACTGAACCTGACCCCGCTCTTCGAGGACCCCGCTCTTCGAGGAGAACGAGCGGCGCCGGCGGCGGTCGCCGGGGTTTGCGCAACTCCACATGTGTGACTCACGCGAAGTCGGAGAATGCGACTCCAGAATCAACCTAGCCGCTGCGCAGATCCTTGAAGGCAGGCGATTGTCCTCACCATGGTACGTCGCAACATCGGGCGTACATCGCACACCACCCCAATCATATGCAGGATGTGCTCGGCATCGTTTCGCGAGAGATCCCGAGGCATGAGACGCTCTGTCCACTGTTTGACTTCCCTTGCCCATTCTTGCTCAACGGCATTGGATCCGCAGGCAATCAGACCCGCATGGAAGCGTAGTGGCAGCGGCGCAGAAGTATGTCGCGCAAGCAGATTCTTCACTGTCGTTGCAAATTCGGCGTTGCGTGAACTTGCAGCAGTTAAAGACAGGCGCAACAGCAAAGATGACGTTTGTTCTGACTCAAACGGCGTGTCGGATTGATCGAGCTCCTTAACGGCATTTTTCAGAAGTTCGACATGTGTCTCGGGTAGTCCACCCAGTCCAGCCAAGTGCGCCACCGTCAGTACCCTTTTCCACAATGGCAGGGCGGCGTCCTCGAGGTTTGCCGCCATAGAGTCCAGGAACTCTTCTGGCAGCTGCTGAACGCCCTCAGAGGCTCCCTCCAAAGGGCCGGGCAACCCGCTGAACACGCTGATACCACACGAGAACAGGGATTCGGGATCCGGGCCAAACAGTAGCTTGCCGCTGTCGCTCTCTCCGATTTCCTCGCGCTTCGGCGCAAATGCATTCAAGACGCGCCCGACTAGTTCCTGTTTCAGCTGCTCGACCGACAACATGAAACCGCCCCACCGCGGTTCTTGCCAAATGTCGGCAAGCGTTGCGTTCTGGAACTGGCCAAGCGTCTGCTCGGCCCAAGCGGCGAACTCCTCGCTGGAGATGTCTGTCTCGGCAATGGTACGTTCGATAAGTGCTGCGTGCGCAATGGATGCCAACCGGCGCCAATACACTGGGACGTCAGTGAACAGGCCGGACGTATTGAGTCTGCCATCAACAGCGGAGACGATCGCCACCGTGAGCCGCAATCGATGAGATTGATCGTCGACAAGACGAATGAAGTGTTCGAGCAACGCTTTGGTCAAATCTTGAAGGTCGGAAAATACGTCGTCGCGCGTCGCAATAGCTTCGAGCAGTCCGGTCAGCGACCATAGATCGATGCCCGGCAACAAGGATTCCGCCAGCTTCCGCAGGCAGGACGGCGAAAGACCTGCGATGGCGTCTACCGGGGTAAGCCAGGCGTGGGAGGAGCACACGAGATCGAAGCCGATCTGTTCGAGATCGCTGGTTGCCGGCAACGATCGGACGGCCTCGGAGAAAATTTCCAGTGACCCATGCCCCGACCAAAGCGGCACCAGTCGCTCGTAGTACCGGCGCCTCAGGGGGATCAGTACCTCACGCTGAGTGCTGCCCTGCTCTATGGAGTCCCGGAACTTTTCAACAAAGGCGCTGGGCGTATCATTGAGATCGAGGTCGATGCGCGGGAAGTGGAAAGGGTTGACGGGGCCAGCGTGTATCTTCGCGGCCCAGTCCGCTATATCACCCGACTCTAGGCGTACCAAGCCAAGCATTTCGGCGAAGTATGCGTCCCGTACTTGAGCATCGTCGGACACCAGTGGCGCATAGCGCACAGTGAAATGCCTTCCGGCTACCGGATGGCGGCAAACAACCTCACTCCCCCCGGCAATCGACAGCTTCCATGCCTGTCCGTCGGAGTCATCGACCGTAACTTCGTTGCGTTGGGAATAGAGCCGTTTCACCGCGTCATACAGCGACTGAGTGTCGAAACTCGGCCTTCCCTCGATATGGACGGTGACTCGCGTCGCCCGGCTGAGGCCAAGCCTCCCAAGGAAATCATCGTCGTCCAGGACCCGTTCTCGTACGGATGGAGGTAAGCCGCCGACCATGTCCTTGGCAAGCAACGCGATGGCGGCTTCGCGATCGACGTACTCCACATCCTTTTCCTCGATGATGGAGTCGATTCGTGCCAGGTGGTAGATCACGTTTTCACACAGGACATCGAACACTTGGGGGCGATCGCGCTTCATTCCCTTCAGGTAACGATCTTCCAGCCAACCGTTATAGGCTTTCCGCCTCGACTTCGGCACGGACAGCATCAGGAATCGCGCCAGTGTCATCGCATCCAGCGTGACGAACCTGGATTCGTTCCATTCACCTGGCAAGCGCGCGGAAAATCCTTCCAGACGGCTTAGCTCGACCAGCCAAGTGGACTTGGCCGCAGATTCCGCATCATCCCCGAAGCGCTCCCATATCGCTACGACCGCTTCGCTTACTTGCTGTCCATGATTGGACAGCCAAGGCGCCTCGTCGGGCGTCACGACGATTTCCGCAACCTGGGCCAGTTGATGGCTCTCACGTATCGCACGGGCGGCGGCCGATTCAACTAACACTCCTTCTCGCACGACGGAGGCATCTAGCGCCGCAGTGAGCTCCTCGGAGGTTACGGGAATGAGCTGATATCCTGCCTGCCGCAGTCGGATCCGGGCGTGCTGCCACTCCCGTGTGTCGATGCTTCCGGCATCGAGCAGCCAATCCAGTACTTCCAAGGTCGATTTGCAAGCCACATTCTTATTCTGGCTGTCGGTGATCACTGGATGTCGATTAGCCGCACGATCATCCACGACGATGGCTTCTAGACCTTCTTCGTGCTCCAGCAATTGCGGGAGGAGGAAACGCGGCGCGTCATCGTCTCCCAGTTCCCGACTCACCTCCCGATCAGGGCGACGCAGGCTGCGCACGATCTTGCAGGACTGGCCTTCATAGACGAACTTTCTGACCACATCGATAGACTTGGCCACGGATTGGCTGGTCGAATCGGATTGGTCGAGCTCAGACGCCTCGGCCTGCGCGCCGGGATGCACAAAGAGGCGATACCCGGCCCTAGCCAGTGATTGCCAGAGATCGAGCCACTGGATGTACGCGACACTGACGTCGTCGAGATAAAGGGTCGCGCCAACAGGAATTTCGCTGTCGTGCGACCAACCTTCATCGTTTCGCTTGAGATACGATTCGCCACGCTCATAGACCATCTCGTCTATCGCACCGTGCACTTTGAGACTTCGAAGCAGCTCGATGGCGCTGCGAAACAGGACGGCATGCTCGCCAAGACTGGCATTCTGCGACGCCAACGACCCGGAGCGGTGCAGCGGTGCCGGTCGAATGACGTAGGCCGCGCGACCCGCCTGTGCGTCTTCTTGTGCCGCATGGACGAACTGCGCCAAGTCCTGCCCTATTTCCAACGCCAGCGCGTTTGCGAACGGGCCATCTGCTGCGGTGACTTGTACCTCTCGGCGTGCAATAGCGCTCAATAGACGCTGCGCGTCGTATATACGGCTAGGCTGATGGAATTGGATTTCGTTCTGTTCATTGAACAGCCATGGCCCCGTGGAATGAGGTAGATATATGCGCGAAAAGACATTAAGCAGCCGCGGCAATAGTTCCAGATATGCCAGTGTCAAGAGCGCCGTCTGATCGAGCGCGATGACCTGGGGCCGGGGAGCAGCAGATGGGCGCGCCAAGCCAAAAAAGGCGCTGATTGCGGCACGGAAGCGCGGCTCGCGCGCCAAGCGGTTCGCCTCCGCTTGACCCAGCATGAGTGTGGAAAGCGGGCGCCGGGCTTGCTGTGCCGCCAACGCAAGGAACATCTTTGCATCGACGACGCCACTCCACAATTCATCCGAGCGCTTGCGCTGCTCCGGAATCATCTCGATCAACTCAGACAGCGAACCTTGACGTACTGGGCCATCCGGGCCCGACAGATCTACAGCGGATCGAAACCAGTCCGCAACGATGGTCTCGTTGTCCCAGCGACCACGCACGGCGACGACATAGCAGCCAAACAAAATATTGGGATCGCCGGGCCTGGCGGACGCGGCGGCTGTCGCCAAGCGCTTGGCGGTGGAGACTCGATTGAACGCGGTAGCCAATTGCGCGAATCGGAGTTGGTCTTCCGCAGAAAGCGATGCATTGGCCTGTGCCTGCTCTAGTAGTAGCCCCACTTGATCCCAATCGCAGGAGTACAGGGCTAGTTGCAGTGCAATTTCACTGGAGCGCTCAGCCAGTTCCGGGGCTTTCTCGGCCAGAACCCGTGCATCCTCCCATCTTCCTCGACGGAAAAGAGCATCGAAATACATCCCCGAAAGTATCTGCGACTGCTCGACCAGTGTCGGATTCGCATCGAGGAAGTCGATGATCTGATCCCATTGGTTTTGCCTAGCCAGCAATCGGAGCCACTCTTCGGCATGGTCGTGGTCCCGCGTTCGCTTGAACAGCGATTCCGCCAAGTCAGTCGCCTCATCCAGTTTCTTGGAACGCACCAACGCGCGAATCAGGTTGTGCATGGAACCGGGAAAGTCACCTGAAGCAGCCGCGGCACGCAGGCTCGTCAATGATGCTTCGTTATCTATGGGATCAATTTCCAGCTGCAACCGGGCTCGGACAAAATCCGGCAAATCGGCCGCTTTCTCGAGTGCAGCGGCCGCTTCTTCCAGCCGCTCGGACTGGATCAGTCCTTGAATCCCGCAGTGCTGAAGAAATGGCACGGAAAAGTACGGCTTGAACTGCTCGTGAAGGGAAGACCAGTGATCGATCCATTCCTTCGCGTTGCTCGACAGCAACAGTGCCAGCCGCGCCCTCGCGTCTTCATAGTTCAGGTTGCCGTACAGCTTCCCGCGCCTATCCAACTCTTGGGCCAGTTTGGACTGGTCGATTTGGACGCCTGCCAAGATTGCCAAGGGAAGCCAGCGCGTGTCGTGACCGGAGCTATCCCAGAGTTGGACCATCTCCGTGGCCGCGGCGCTTTGGCTCACCCGGTCGCGCAGCCGCAGCCATAGCCCGTACTCTTGAGCGGTGGTCGCGATCTTGTTCATTCCAAGCTCGTTGGCACGGGCCTGAAACTGGGCAAATAGTTCGACGGCCCCGCGACGCGCTTTGAGTCCAATCGGATCGTCGACCAACGGCATTTCGTCGGCAATCGGCGGGCCATGCAGCACGATCCACCGCATGGGCTCCGGGACGCCATACGCCAGGGCCACGTGCGCTCCGGCCCATAACAATGCTGGGAATGCCGAATGCGCTTCCTCCGGCACGCCTTCCCACCACGCTAGCGCCTCTTGCCACCGGCTGCGCTGCAGATGATCCCAGAGGATCAGGAAATTCCCATCGGCATCGAAGTCCGATGGGGTGAGCGCGCATTCGGTTACCCAAGGCCATCCGTCGCCCCCCTCGCCCTTCCTGGCGATAGCATACCGAATGGTCATGGATGTCCCGCCGCGTTCGTCCTGGATGCTCCGCAGGGCCTCGCCCGAATTCTCTTGGGCTTGGATCAGGGCGGATATCAACGTGACGTGTTGCTGTGGCGCCAGCGACTGCGCTTCCTCGAGCATGGAGCGCGCAGCGCCCGCATCCTCTTCCGCGAGCACCCTGGCAGCCCAACTCAGCGCCAGTGCCCTCAACTCCTTGTTCGCGATCTGGTTCTTTCCACCTTTCCTGACATCGCCTGCTAGTTGCTTCGCCGTGTCCTGCGGCAGCGCCTCCGGAAAGAAGCGCGTAACGCGCAGCGCCTGCAGTCGACGCTCGGTAGCATTGTTGATCACCTCGATCGGTGGATTCCGCGCAACCGCCGAATCCCTGACCAGTTGGTCATACACCTCAATGGGGAGAGTCTTGTTAGTTAGGGTGGTCAGTAGGTCGCGCAGTTGACCATAGGTTAGCCGCCGGTGCTCGGATTCGGGCTCCGTCGACGCGCGTTGGACTGCGGCAATGACCGCAGGCAAAAGTCGCCTGTTTTCGGCCCAAGTGCCGCCGATCTCTTGCTGGACGATCGCAGCCAGTCCTTCCGTCAGCGCATGTTCGAGCGGCGCAGAGGATGGCGCGTTCGTCGCCCAAGTGACCTTGCAAATCAAACCGTCGACAACATCGTTGGGCGCTTTCTGCGCCAGGAATGCCGACAAACGTCCACCTGCTGGCGCGAGGGCTTCTAGAACCGAGATCAGGGGTCTCGAATCACCACCCTCCCGAACCGTTTCCCAATATTCCAGTGCCGCCTGGCCGTTGACTTGATGGTCGCGGGACTTCTCCTTCCCGATGGCAGCCGTGGTTCTGTAAACAAATGAAAAATCGACCCCGGGATTCCGGGCTGCGATATCAAGGACGCGCTCCAAGTACGTGATGGCGCCGATCAACGTCAGGCTTGCGGAAACGTGACGGACCTGTTCTACATTGACCGTGGCTCCGTCATCGACGGCGAGATCCTCCAGATCCTCGACCCGCAGGATTTCGCCCGGCTGGAGCCTGAGCCACGCCAGGCCAGTGACGACGTCCTGATAGTAGTACCCGCGCTTGCTGGCGACCGCATCGGTTCCAGGGACCCCCTGCAGTTCGATCGACCGATTACTGTTCACGTAGGCTCCAAGAGGTTTCGTTGATCAGGCGGCCATCGCCATTTCTGCTCGACCTGGGCTCGAACGACACGGCGGCACGTCGTCTTCGTAGCTCCATGAAGGCGTGATCGATCAAGCCTATCTTGAAGTCGCGCCTCAAGAAACGGAAGAACGGAGTCAGGCTCACTTAGTCAGACTGGACTTGAACCTGACCTCGTTAGCCTTTGGACAGCTGCGATTTCCACGAAGCTGAGCCTTGCCAAGCAGCTCAACCAACCTCGCCTCGCACGCTGAAAGATCGTACCCCCGCCGCTGCGAGACCATGAACGTGAGCGGCCCCATGTGCCAGGCACGGCGCTCAAGTTCGACGAGCTCCCCGCTAGCCAGATCCTCGCTGACGAGGTGCCGTGGCAAATGCCCCCAGCCGAGGCCGGCCTTGAGCAGGTCGCGTTTGGCGCCGAGGTCGTTGACCAGCCACTGGCGCTTGCCGGCGACGCCCTGCTGGGTCTTTTCGGCGCCGGGTTGGTTGTCGGTAACGACGATCTGGGTGTGGCGGCCGAACTCGTCGACGGGGATGGGTTGGGGTGTCGAAGCGAGCGCATAGGAAGGCGCACATACCGTCACCATTTCCTCCTCGCGCAACCAGTGGCGTTCGATGGCGTCCGGGTTCACCTCCGGCACGTTCTCGATGGTGACGGCCAGCGCAC
Organism: Phyllobacteriaceae bacterium; assembly: GCA_040255475.1. Classification (GTDB taxonomy): domain Bacteria; phylum Pseudomonadota; class Alphaproteobacteria; order Rhizobiales; family Rhizobiaceae; genus Mesorhizobium_L. The sequence continues at coordinate 9,557 of JBDZVC010000124.1, forward strand.
ACAGCTTTTCCAGCACCAGGTGTTCGCCGCCCTGCATGGTGGTGATGCGCAGGTTGATCGCGGCGGTCGGGAACTCCTGCTGCAGCGTGCGCAGGCAGTCGATCAGGTGGGTGCGCGGGAAGTAGGCGTCGACCGCCACTGACACCTGCGGCACGCCGGCCTTGGCGATCGCGCCGGCGCGGTTCTTCATTTCTTCGGTGCGCGAGATCACCGCCCGCGCGTCCGGCAGCAGGCTGCGCCCCGCCGCGGTGAGCTGCGCCTTGCGTGTGTTGCGCTCGAACAGCTCGACATCGAACGCGCTTTCCAGCGCCTTGATCGCGTGGCTGATGGCCGACTGTGCCCGCGCGAGCTTGCGCGCCGCACCCGAAAAGCTGCCCTGGTCGCACACCGCGACGAACGCACGCAGCTGGTTGATGGTGACGTTGTCGAGCACGGGTTATCCAGAAAATAGATCGTATTAAGCGATCTTTCGTCAATTGTTTTGATGCGTCAAGCGGCCCAGATTGATCGGGCAGCCGACCCGAACGGGTCAGGCCCCTCCATCCCCGTACTGAAAAGGACCACCTCCATGAGCTACGCCATCATCGGTTTCGGTTCCATCGGCCAGGCGCTCGCCCGCGCTTTCGCCCGCAACCACATTGAAGTCTCCGTCGCCAGTCGGCGAGCGCCCGAGGCCCTGTTGCCGCAGGCGCAGGCGATCGGATCCAAGGTCGTTCCCAGGATGCTGCAGGAAGCGCTCAAGGCGGACGTGATTTTCCTGGCCGTCCTCTTCGAGGGGCATCGCGAAGTCGCCAAGGCGCTTCCGGATTGGCAGGGCAAAACGATCATCGACGCGATGAACACGAATGACCCCGTCGAAACGCTCGACGGCCTCCCCTCCTCCGCCTTCGTCGCCAAGTCGTTCCCCGGCGCCAAGTTGGTCGAGGGCTTCAACCACCTGCTTGCGCGCACTTTGGCCACCGACCCGAACGTCGAGGGCGGCCATCGGGTCGTGTTCCTGTCGAGCGACGACGACGCAGCCACCGCGGACGTGGCGGACCTTGCCAAGCGACTCGGCTTCGCTCCCGTCAATCTAGGCAAGTTCGACGAGGGCGGCACCCTGGTGCAGGCACGCGGCCGCGTCTGGGGCCCGCTG
>JBDZVC010000125.1:0-10663 GCA_040255475.1 Phyllobacteriaceae bacterium
TTCGCGGTCAATTTCTCCGGCACGCTGTTCACGCTGCAGGCGGTGGCGCGCTCCATGATCGCGCGTGGCAAGGGTGGCAAGATCGTCAACATGGCGAGCCAGGCCGGCCGCCGCGGCGAGGCGCTGGTGGCGATCTACTGCGCCACCAAGGCGGCGGTGATCAGCCTGACCCAGTCGGCCGGGCTCGACCTCATCAAGCACCGCATCAACGTCAATGCCATCGCGCCAGGCGTGGTCGACGGCGAGCATTGGGACGGCGTCGATGCGCTTTTCGCGAAATACGAGCACCGGACGAAGGGCGAAAAGAAAAGGCTGGTCGGCGAGGCGGTGCCCTACGGCCGCATGGGAACGGCGGCTGATCTGACCGGCATGGCGGTCTTCCTCGCCTCGGCCGAGAGCGATTACGTCGTCGCCCAGACCTACAATGTCGACGGCGGCAACTGGATGAGCTGAAACCTCCTTCTCCCACAAGGGGAGAGGGGTTGGAGCGCGTCACGCCCGATCGGCGAAGAATGCAAGGATGTGTCGCTATGGCCATAAAACTTTCTGCTCGGGCTCTGGATTCGCTCCCTTCCTCCGTCGCCGCGCCGAAATACGAGCATGCCGATCTCTCTCCCGGCATCCTGCATTTCGGTGTCGGCAATTTCCATCGCGCCCATCAGGCGGTCTATCTCGACGATCTGTTCGGTTCGGGCCGCGACCATGACTGGGCGCTGGTCGGCGCCGGCGTGCTGCCTTCCGACGAGGCGATGCGCGAGAGGCTCGGCGCGCAGGACTGGCTGACCACCGTGGTCGAACAGGACAGCGATCACATGACGGCGCGGGTGACCGCGCCGATGATCGGCTTCGTCACGGCCGCCGACCCCGAGGCGCTGCTTTCCCGCCTCGCGGACCCGGCGATCCGCATCGTCTCGCTCACCATCACTGAGGGCGGCTATTTCATCGATCCGGCGTCGGGAAAATTCGATCCCGCGCATCCGGCGATCGCCGCCGACGGCGCCGACATCGCCCATCCGAAGACGGTCTTCGGCTTCATCGTCGCCGGGCTGATGCGCCGCAAGGCCGCGAGCACCGCGCCTTTCACAATCATGTCCTGCGACAACATCCCCGGCAACGGCCATGTCACTTCCGACGCGATCCGGGGGCTCGCCGGGTTGGTCGATCCAGCGCTCGCCCAATGGATCGGCGCCAAGGTCGCCTTCCCCAACAGCATGGTCGACCGCATCACGCCGGCCACTTCCGACCGCGAGCGCCGTTTGCTGGCGGAGGAGTTCGACGTCGAGGACAATTGGCCGGTCTTCTGCGAGCCCTTCCGGCAATGGGTGCTGGAGGACCGCTTCACCGCTGGCCGCCCGGCGCTCGAAACGGTCGGCGTGACCTTCGTGGAGGATGTCGCGCCGTGGGAACTGATGAAGATCCGCATCCTCAATGGCGGCCATGCCGCGATCGCCTATCCGGCCGGCCTGATGGACATCCATTTCGTCCATGAGGCGATGGAGGAACCGCTCGTTTCGGCCTTCCTGACCAAGGTGGAGCGCGACGAGATCATCCCGATCGTGCCGCCGGTGCCGGACACCGACCTCAACGACTATTTCAATCTGATCGTGGAGCGCTTCTCCAATCCGAAGATCGGCGATACGGTGCGCCGGCTCTGCCTCGACGGCTCCAACCGCCAGCCGAAATTCATCATCCCTTCCATCGCCGACCGGCTGAAAGCCGGCATGGGCATTACCGGCCTTGCGCTGGAATCGGCGCTCTGGTGCCGCTACTGCTACGGCACGACCGATTCCGGCGCTGTCATCGAGCCCAACGATCCCGCCTGGGATCGCATGCAGAAGACGGCACGCGCCGCGAAGGACAATCCGGGCGCATGGCTCGCCATGGCCGATATCTATGGCGATGTCGGGAAATCCGAAACCTTTGCCCGGGCCTTCGCCCACAGTCTCGATACGCTCTGGGCGAAGGGCACACGCGAGACGCTGAAGGACTATCTGGCGGGAGCGCTTTGAAAAAGCGATAAGGGCGGCGGCATCGATGGGCTGCACAGGCGGCCCGCTGGCCGCTGGAGATCGGGCATGGATCTGGGTTTGAAGGGAAAGGTCGCCGTCGTCACCGGCGCCAGCGTCGGCATCGGGCTTGGCGTCGCGGAGGCTTTCGCCCGCGAAGGCGCGCATGTCGTCATGGCCGCGCGCGGAGAGGAACGGCTAGCGAAGGAAGCGGATCGCATCGCCGGCGATCATGGCGTGCGCGCGCTGCCGGTCGCTTGCGACGTGGCGACGGTCGGGGGAGCGGACCGCCTGGCGGAAGCGGTGCGTGGCGCCTTCGGCGGCGCCGATATCCTCGTCAACAATGCAGGCACCGGCTCTAACGAGACCATCATGGAGGCGCCGGACGAGAAATGGCAGGCCTATTGGGAACTGCACGTCATGGCGGCGGTCAGGCTGGCGCGCGCCTTCGTGCCGATGATGCGCGAGCGCGGCGGCGGCGCCATTCTCCACAACGCGTCCATCTGCGCCGTGCAGCCGCTCTGGTACGAGCCGATCTACAATGTGACCAAGGCCGCGCTAGTCATGTTTTCGAAGAACCTCGCCAACGAGGTCATCAAGGACAATATCAGGGTCAACACCATCAATCCGGGACTCATCCTGACGCCTGACTGGATCAAGACGGCGAAACAGCTAACTGCCTCGGCAGGCGGCGACTGGGAGGCCTATCTGCAAACCGTTGCCGACGAGCATGCTCCGATCAAGCGTTTCGGCACAGTCGATGAATTGGCAGATTTCTTCGTTTTCCTGTGCTCGGATCGCGCCTCCTATTCGGTCGGTTCGACCTACCATGTCGACGGCGGCATGCTTAAGGCGATATGAGAGCGCCGGAAGTACGGAAAGGCGCGGAACTTTGAAACCACCCGATCTCATCATCTTCGATTGCGACGGCGTGCTGGTCGACAGCGAGCCGATCTCGATCGCCGTCCTGCTCGACGTGATGGCGAAGGCCGGCCATGTCATGGACGAGGAAACCGCCTACAAGCTCTTCCTGGGACGCTCGATGGCGACGACGATCGAGCTTCTGCGCAACGATTTCGGCTTCGTCGTGACGCCTGCCCATCTCGATCAGGCACGGGCCACCCTGAACGACCGTTTCCGCCGCGAACTGAAGCCGATACCGGGTATCAGGAACGCGCTCGGCAAGCTTTCGGAGCCGCGCTGCATCGCCTCGTCCAGCAAGCCGGAGCGCATCCGGCTGTCCCTTTCGGTCACCGGGCTGTTGGACCAATTCGAACCGCACATATACAGTGCGACCATGGTGGAAAGAGGTAAGCCCGCTCCCGACCTTTTCCTTTATGCCGCACGCGGCATGGGTGCCGCGCCCGATGACTGCCTCGTGATCGAGGACAGCCCGGCCGGCGTCCAGGCAGCCAAGGCGGCGGGCATGCGCGTCTTTGGCTTCACGGGCGGTTCTCACGCGCTCGCCGGGGGGCTCGCCGCGGCGCTGGCGCTTCTGGAGCCGGACGCCGTCTTCGACGACATGCGCCTTCTGCCGTCTCTCGTGTCCGCTCTCGGCAAGGGGCACTGATGGCGCCTCTCGTCTGTGCCGTCGATGTCGGCACGACGAGTGCGCGCGCCGCGATCCTGGACAGGACAGGCAGGCAGCTTGGTCGCGCAGACTGTCCGATCGCGATCCGCAGGGCGGGGCCGGATATAGCGGAGCACGATTCGGAGGATATCTGGCGCGCTGTCTGCCACGCGGTGCGCGGCGCCAGCGCGTCGGCAGGTGCTCGTCCCGAGGAGGTTTCGGGCATTGCCTTCGATGCGACCTGTTCGCTTGTCATCCGTGGCGGCGAGGGGGGCCCGCTGCCGCTTTCCTCCTCCGAAGGGCAGGCCTGGGATACGATCGCCTGGCTCGACCATCGTGCGCAGGCGGAAGCGGCCAAATGTTCCGCGACCGGCCATGCCGTTCTGGCTGCCGCCAGCGGCGTCATGTCGCCGGAGATGCAGATCCCCAAGCTGATGTGGCTGAAGCGGAACCGGCCGGATATCTGGCGGAGGACGGGCCTTCTTTTCGACCTCGCCGACTTCCTTACCTGGAAGGCGACCGGCGACACGGAGCGCTCGCATTGCACGCTCGCCTGCAAGTGGACGTTCGGCACGGGCGGCGAGGCGGGCTGGAACGCGGGCTTCCTCGGTGCCGTCGGGTTGACGGATTTGCTTGCGCGCGGCGGTCTGCCCGAACGGACGCGACCTGTGGGCTCCGACCTCGGTCCGCTGACGGAAGAGGCGGCGGAAGCGCTTGGTCTCACCCCGGAATGCCGGGTGGCCGTCGGCATGATCGACGCCTATGCGGGGGCGCTCGGCGTGCTCGGCGGGTATGCCGGGAGCCCCGCCCAGCTTTCCGGCCGTGCCGCGCTCGTCGCGGGCACGTCGAGTTGCGTTATGCTGCTCTCGCCGGAGCCGGTGCGCTTCGCCGGCGCCTGGGGGCCATATCATGGCGTCGCCCTGCCGGATCTCTGGGCGAGCGAGGGCGGCCATTCGGCGACCGGCGCGCTGCTCGACCACATTATCCGCTGGCACGGCGCCGAGCCCGACGCCGCGACGCATGGACGTATCGTGGCGCGGATCGCGGAACTGCGTGCGGCCGAAGGCGAGGCCTTCGCGGCGCGGCTGCATGTGCTGCCCGACTTCCACGGCAACCGCTCGCCCCATGCCGATCCGCGCGCGCTTGGCGTGATCAGCGGGCTCGCGCTCGATTCTTCCTTCGACAGCCTCTGCCGGCTTTACTGGCGCACGGCGATGGCGATCGCGTTCGGCGTCCGACAGATCGTCGAGGCCATCCGCGCCGCCGGCCATCCGGTCGAACGCCTGCATCTGGCCGGCGGTCATTTGCGTAATCAATTGCTTACCGATCTGTACCGGACTGCCATCGACTGTACCATCGTCGAACCGGCGGGTGAGGAGGCGATGCTTCTTGGAACCGGCATGGCCGCGGCGGCCGTGGCGGGACTTCATTCCGGCCTTGCAGCAGCCGCCGTCGCGATGCGGCAGGGCGAGGTAGAGCACCGGCCGGACCCGGCCGCGTTCGCCCGCTTCGATCGCGATTATCGCATTTTCCAGGAGATGCACCGGCACCGGAAGGCACTGGACGCCATAAGGTAAGCAGAAACTTACCTTGCCAGATCGGCGACCAGCGCGTCGAGCACCAGCACGCCGGAAGGCGTGGCCCTGAGCCGCGAATTGCCGACCGGCTCGATCAGGTCCTCGTCGCGCAGGATGGTGATGCGGTCCGAAGCGAGCGGCCGTCCGGCCAGCGCCTCGTAGCGCGCGACGTCGATGCCCTCGGCGAGCCTCAACCCCATCAGCAGGAACTCGTCGGCTTCTTCCGAGCGCGTCAGCCGCTCGCCGCCGGTGATGCCGTGTCCCTTGGCCTCGACGAGGTTCAGCCATGTCTCCGGCATCTTCTCGGCGATGGTGACGATGCGGCGGTCCTGTTCCACGAAGCGGCCATGCGCGCCCGGCCCGATGCCCACATATTCGCCGTAGCGCCAGTAGATGAGGTTGTGCCGGCTCTCCGCGCCCGGCCGCGCATGATTGGAAATCTCGTAGGCGGGCAGGCCGCGCTTTTGCGTGACCTCCTGCGTGACGCGGTAAAGCTCGGCGGCGTGGTCCGGGTCGGGCACGGCGAATTTCCCCGCCGCGTGCAGCGCATGGAAGGGCGTGCCCTCCTCGATGGTGAGCTGGTAGAGCGAGAGGTGGTCGGCCGCATAGCCGATAGCTTCTTCGAGTTCGGCCGCCCAGGCTTCCGGCGTCTGGTGCGGGCGGGCGTAGATCAGGTCGAAGGACATGCGCGGGAAAATCGCGCGGGCAAGCCCGATTGCCTTCAATGCCTCGGCGACATTGTGCAGCCGCCCGAGGAAACGCAGGTCGGGATCGTTGAGCGCCTGTACGCCGAGCGAGACGCGGTTGACGCCCGCGGCGCGGTAGCCGCGGAACCGGTCGGCCTCGACCGAGGAGGGGTTCGCCTCCAGCGTCACCTCGATGCCGGCCGGCACGTGCCAGTTCGTCGCCACCGCGTCGAGGATCGCGCCGACCGTCTCAGGCTGCATCAGCGAGGGCGTACCGCCGCCGAGGAAAATGCTGGAAACGGTGCGCGGGCCGGTGCGCGCGGCCATCGTCGCCATCTCGCGCGCGAAGGCGGCGGCGAAACGCTTCTGGTCCACCGGCTGGTGCCGTACATGGCTGTTGAAGTCGCAGTAGGGGCACTTGGCAGCGCAGAACGGCCAATGGACGTAAACACCGAAGCCGGGATCCGTATCGTTGGCGTTCATCGTGCTGAGCCCAATTGCCCCTCACCTGCCTGCCGGCATCCTCTCCCCGCAAACGGGGCGGGGAGGGCTGGCCGCATCGTCGCCGCCTTCACCTTCTCCCCGCGTGCGGGGAGAAGGTCCTGGCAGGGGGATGAGGGGCGGTCAGTTCCGAAGCTCCGGTTCATGCCGGCTCCAGCATGGCGGTGGCGAAGCGCGCGAAGGCGCGGGCGCGGTGCGACAGGCCGAGATCGCCCCGGCCGGCTTCCCAGGAATGTTTCTCACTGGCGCTCATCTCGCCGAAGGTTTGCGTGTAGCCATTAGGCTTGAAGACCGGATCGTATCCGAAGCCCCGCGTGCCGCGCGGCGGCCAGACTAAAGTGCCTTCGACCTCGCCGCGGAAATATTCCGCATGGCCGTCCGGCCATGCGAGGCAGAGCACGGCGACGAAGCGTCCGCCACGCCGGGCAGGTTCGGTCGCGTCCTTCTCCTGCAAAAGATCCTCGACCTTCCGCATTGCCATCTGGAAATCGCGGCCGGTTCCGTCGGGTTTTTCCGCCCAGTCGGCCGTGTAGACGCCGGGGTCGCCGTCAAGCGCATCGACTTCGAGGCCAGAATCGTCCGACAGCGCCGGCAGCCCGGTTGCGGCGGCGGCGGCGAAGGCCTTGGTGTAGGCGTTCTCCTCGAAAGTCGTACCGGTCTCGGGCGGTTCGGGGAGGCCGAGTTCGCCGGCCGATGTCGCCTCCAGCCCGTAGGGCGCCAGCAACTCGCGGATCTCGCGCAATTTGCCGTCATTATGGGTGGCGACGACGATCTTCTTCGAATCGAGTTGCCGCATTCAGAGCCCCCAGATTTTCGATTCGGCGAATTCGAGTGAATTGCCGGCCGGATCGCGGAAATAGATGGACCGGCCACCGTTGGGCCACTCGAAATCGGCCTCGATGGCGATGCCTTTCTTTTCCAGATCGCGTCGGCGCGCCTCAATCTCCTCTCCGCTGGCGCGGAAACAGAGATGGCCTGGTCCGCGTGCGCCATGCGGCGGCACCGGCAGCCTGGCGTCGGCCGGCGGCGGGATTTCCGTGGCTTCGGCATTGAAGAGGAGCAGTACGCCATCGCCGCAGCGGAAGAACACGTGCCGGCCGTCGACCTTTGCGATCCGCGCCAGGCCGAGTGTGTTGCCATAGAATGCCTCCGCCTTGTCGAGATCATCGACATAGAGCGCCGATTCGAGGATGGCGGCGGGGATCATCGGCTTTCCGTCACGCGATAGCCATCTGCTGCAGGCTGACCAGCCGCTGGATGCCCTTGCGCGCCAGTCCCATCAATTCGGCGAACTGGGCCTCCGAGAAAGGCTCGCCTTCCGCCGTGCCCTGTATCTCGACGATACCGCCCTTGCCGGTCATGACGAAATTGGCGTCGGTGCCGGCGGACGAATCCTCCTCGTAGTCGAGGTCGAGCACCGGCTGCCCGCCATGGATGCCGCAGGAGATCGCCGCCACATGGTCCTTCAGCACCTTCTGCACCGACACCATCTGGCGCGCCGCCATCCATTGCAGGCAGTCGTTGAGCGCTACCCAGCCGCCGGTGATGGAGGCCGTCCGCGTGCCGCCATCGGCCTGCAGCACGTCGCAATCGACCGTAATCTGCACCTCGCCCAGCGCCTGAAGATCGACCACGGCGCGCAGCGACCGGCCGATCAGCCGCTGGATTTCGAGCGTGCGCCCGCCCTGTTTCCCGGCCGAGGCTTCGCGGCGCATGCGCTCGCCGGTCGAGCGCGGCAGCATGCCGTATTCTGCCGTCACCCAGCCGCGCCCGGAATTGCGCATCCAGCCCGGCACTTTTTCTTCAAGGCTCGCGGTGCAGAGCACATGCGTGTCGCCGAACTTGACGAGGCACGAGCCCTCGGCATGCTTGGCGATGCCGCGTTCGAAGGAAATCGCACGCATTTCGTCGTTCTGGCGCTTGGATGGACGCATGAATGGGCTTCTCCGGACAGGTTTGGGCGGCTTGTAACCCCATGGGGAAGGGGACGCAAAGGAAAAGGCCGATTTGTCCCGCATGCGTTGCGTTGCCGGCCCATGCCCTTATATTTTCTGTGGCCAGAAGGCGCCTGAAGGCATTTGTATAACCATGACGAAGCCGTTGATGGACCAGAACCTGCAATTGCTCGATGCGCGCTCGCGCGACATCTTCCGCCTGATCGTCGACGCCTATCTGCGCGACGGCGAGCCGTTGGGCTCGCGCAATCTCTCGCGACTCCTGCCGCAATCATTGTCGCCGGCCACCGTGCGCAACGTCATGAGCGATCTGGAACAGCTCGGCCTGATCTACGCGCCGCATATCTCCGCCGGACGCCTGCCGACGCAGAAGGGGCTACGCTTCTTCATCGATGCCTTCATGGAGATTGGCGATCTGTCGGACGAGGAAAGGCGGGTCATCGAGGCGCAGGTAAAGGCTTCGGGCAGCGGCGCCTCGCTGGAGCATGTGCTGACGGAAGCGAGCCAGATGCTTTCCGGCCTCTCGCGCGGCGCCGGCCTCGTGCTCGCGACCAAGAGCGAATCGCCGCTCAAGCATATCGAGTTCATCCAGCTCGAGCCCGCCAAGGCGCTCGCCGTGCTCGTCTCGCAGAGCGGCGACGTCGAAAACCGCGTCGTTGAGGTCCCGGCGGGCGTCACCGCCTCGCAGCTTCACGAGGCGTCGAACTTCCTCAACGCGCATATACGCGGGCGCACGCTTGCCGAGGCGCGCGGCGAGATCGAGCGCCTGAAGGAGGAGACGCGCACCGCGCTCGACGCGCTTTCCCAGGAACTCGTCGAAAAGGGACTGGCCGTATGGGCCGGGACGGAGGGCGACCTGCCGGCAAGGCTGATCGTGCGCGGCCGTGCCAATTTGCTGGAGAACGTCACCGCGCAGGCCGATATCGAGCTTCTGCGCCATCTGTTCGAGGACCTGGAGACCAAGGAAGGGCTGATCCAGCTTCTCGACCTCGCCGAGGAGGGGTCGGGCGTGCGCATTTTCATCGGCTCGGAGAACAGGCTTTTCTCGCTCTCCGGTTCGTCGCTGGTGGTGGCGCCCTATCGCGACAAGGATCAGCGTGTGGTCGGCGCGCTTGGCGTTATCGGCCCAACGCGGCTCAACTATGCGCGCATCGTGCCGATGGTGGATTATACGGCGCAGCTCATAAGCCGCATGTTCGGTTGAACGCGGATCGGGGAAGGAGAGCGAAATTGTTCGGACTGATCAGCAGGATGCGGGCGCAGGCGGGCAAGCGCGGCGAACTGATGGAAATCCTGCTTGCCAGCACGGGCTCGATGCCCGGATGCCTGAGCTATGTCGTCGCCGAGGATGCCGCCGACGCCGACGCGATCTGGATCACGGAAATCTGGGAGGACGAGGCGAGCCACAAGGCGTCGCTGTCGTTGCCGATCGTCCAGGCCGCGATCGCCAGGGCGAAGCCGATGATCGCCGGCTTCGAGGCGCAGACGCGTACCCGACCGGCCGGCGGCGTCGGGCTTCCCGCCTGATCGGGCCGGAAGGGTGTTCCGCCCTTGATTTTCCCGCCCCGAACATCGATATCGGGCGCAACTTCCCGATCCCACGAACGATGGTAGGAAAATGAGCAACAAGCCCGGAACCGAGGACGCGCGCGAGGTCGAGCCGGACATGGAAGCCGCCGCCGATGCGACAGAGGACAGCCCGTATCAGGCCGATCACGAGGCCTTCATGCGGCTGGCCAAGGAAAACGAGGAACTGAAGGACCGCGCCCTTCGGATCGCCGCCGATATGGAGAATCTGCGCCGCCGCACGGCGCGCGACGTGCATGACGCACGCGCTTACGCGATCGCCAATTTCGCCCGCGATATGCTCGGCGTCTCCGACGATCTGAACCGTGCGCTGGCGGCGATCCCTTCGGAAGCCAAGGCCTCGGGCGATGCCGGCTTCAAGGCGCTGATCGATGGCGTTGAGCTTACCGAACGCGCCATGCTGAACGCGCTTGAGCGCCATGGCGTCAGGAAGCTCGAGCCGCAGGGCGAGAAATTCGATCCGAATTTCCATCAGGCGATGTTTGAAGTTCCCGATCCTTCCGTGCCGGCGAACACGGTCGTGCAGGTCGTCCAGACCGGTTATGTGATCGGCGACCGCGTGCTGAGGCCCGCCATGGTCGGTGTCTCCAGGGGCGGCCCGAAACAGGCCGCGCCGCAGCCCGCCGCCGAGCCCGGCCCGCCCGATGCTCGGGCCGAAAAGGACGCGTGAGGCGCCGCAGCCACTGGCTCCAAGCCTTCCTCCCCTCCCGTCCTTCGGCTATTGAGAGGCGGGAGGCGCGATGAACCCGATCCTGCTGCTCGACTATGCCGGTGTCGCGGT
>JBDZVC010000126.1:0-10657 GCA_040255475.1 Phyllobacteriaceae bacterium
TCGCCTGATCCTCGCCCTCTTCGGGAAGCTTCACCGTCACGCCATTGTCGAAGGTGACGTCCCAGCGGCGGCCGCCGACGCGGACATAGCCTTTGACCTTTCCGGCGAGATTCGGAAACCGGTCCACCTTGGCGACGATCCCGGCCGCACCGGTCGCGGCACCGATACCGACGACCAGCGGAAGCGAGGCGAACTTGCCACCCGAAAACGGAGCGATGACCCCGCCATCCTTCTGGATGAGGGTAAGCTCGTCGCCATGCTGCCAGATGGCGTAAGGCGTCTTTTCCTTGATGGCGATCTCGACGGTCCCCGGATAGATCTTGTGGACCGAAGCGGACTCCACCCAGGGCAACGCGAGAACCTTCCTGCGCGCCACCTCGGCGCTGAAGCCGATCTGGGAGGTCCAGCCATCGAGCCCCAGCGCGCCGAGCACATCGATCTCGGAAGTCTGGCGGTTGCCGACGACGCGTACATTGTCGATGGCGAAGCCGGTGCGCGACGTCACAGCCTGGACGACAGCGGGCCACTGCCCGCCGAGATAGGCGCCGTAGGCGCCGGTCGCGGCAAAAAGGAACGCGGAGGCAATCGTCGCCGAGAAACGCGGAAAGACGACTTCGCCACGGAACAGACGCCCGGCAAAGCGCGCCGGCCCGCGCATGAAACGCGGCAAGGCATGCGGTCCGGCAATCCCGCCGGCGCGGCCGCCTATCACCGACATCAACGCAGACACGAAGCGTCCTCCACCATCCAACTCAATAGTTCGCCAAAATCGTGCCCTGCCTGAGCGGCGATCTCAGGCACCAGTGAAGTCGGCGTCATGCCCGGTTGGGTGTTGATCTCCAGCCAGACGAGCTCACCATTTTCGGAATGGCGGTCGTCGTACCGGAAATCGGAGCGGGAAACGCCCCGGCACCCGATCGCTTGATGTGCCTTGAGCGACAGTGTCTGTATTTTTTGGTAAATATTCGGTGAAATTTTTGCTGGGCATTCGTGTTTTGATCCGCCCGCGACGTATTTCGAATCGTAGTCGTAGAAGGAATGGCCGACAGGAATGATCTCGGTGACGCCAAGCGCGACATCGCCCATGACGGCGCAAGTCAGCTCCCTTCCATGGACGAAACGCTCGATCATGACGGCATCGCCGTACCGCCAATCCGACGAGCCAAGAATCTGCGGCGGGTGCGACTGGTCCTCGCCAACGATGACCACGCCGAAGCTCGAGCCCTCATTGACGGGCTTGGCCACATAGGGCGGCTTCATCGGGTGTTCACGGCCGACCGCGAAGCGGTTGATCACCTTCGATTCCGCGACAGGGATGCCGACCGAGCGCGCCACCCGCTTTGCCTGCTCCTTATGCATGGCAAGCGCGGAAGCCAGCACGCCCGAATGCGTGTAGGGGATTTCGAGATATTCGAGCACGCCCTGGATGGTGCCATCCTCGCCGAACGGCCCATGCAGCGCATTGAAGGCGACATCCGGCCTCAGTTCGCCGAGGACCGAAGCGACATCGCGGGAGACATCGACGCGCGTGATACGATAGCCGACCTTTTCAAGCGCATCGGCGCAGGAATTGCCGGAAGAAAGGCTGACGGGCCGCTCGGAGGAAAATCCCCCCATCAGTACGGCGACGTGCTTCCTCGGCATGTCCTTGTCTTCCCCTCCGGCCTTCCGGCCTTTCTGTTCGCGCAGGCCGCGCAAAAACCCTCCGGCTTTCGACGAAAGCCGCGATCCAAATGCCGCCTCCCATGGAATTGAATCCGAGTCTTCCGGCGGCTTGCCCCCAGACGGAAACGCGACCTACGCGCTAAACGACTCAAATCAGGAAACGCTCTCAACCCAAAGAATCAGAGAGTTGATTCCATGGCAAGGGGCGATGATTCGCGCGGATTCACTTTTTTGAAAAAAAACGCAAGATGCGGGCGACAGATCGGCAGTCGCCCCTGCTGCTTATTCTGCCGCATATAAAGCGACTTCGCCCATGTCCTGATGGCCAGCCTTGTCGCGGCGCGGCGACAGGCCGAATTGGCGCGTATATTCGCGGCTGAATTGGGTCGGACTTTCATAGCCTACCGCGAACGCCGCGCTGGAGACGGAACAATCGCCCGCAAGGATCAGGCGCCGGGCTTCCATCAGCCTCAGCCGTTTCTGGTATTGCAGCGGTGTCGTGCCCGTGACCGACCTGAAATGATCATGGAAGGCGGACGCGCTCATCCCGGCATCGTGAGCAAGTTCGGCTATTCGAAGCGGTTCGTTGTAGCCGCGTCGGATGCGGACAGTCGCCCGGGCGATCCTGGCCGACCGGCTATCGGTTCGCGTCAACGCTCGCAACATGGCGCCATGTCGTGCCGAGAGCAGCCAGTAATGAATCTCGCGCACGGTCAAGGGCGCCAGGATCGGGGCCGACTGCGGCTTCTCGGTCAGATCGAAGAGCCTTCTCGTCGCATCGAGAATTGCTCCGTCCGCATCTCCGGCCTCGATGGCGGCAGCGGTTTCGCGCACCGCAGGCAGCACGCCGATTTCAACCGCCAGTTCTCGCAGCAGCGCCATGTCGAGTTCCAGCGCCAGGGCTACGTAGGGTCTGGCAGTGCTCGCGCTCACGACACGCGCGAGCGTCGGCAATTCCATGCTGATAATGACGGACTGTCCCTCGCCGAACGTAACGGCACGATCGCCGATCAGAGCCTGCTTGGCACCTTGCAATACGAGGCAGAAGACGGGCTTGTAGAGCACCGGCTTGAGGACGCCGGGCGAGCGCTGCCGCATCACGCTCAGCCCACCGACACCGGTTTCGAGCGGCAACTCGCCTGCGCCATTCCGGTCGGCGAAGTCGAGGACGCGCCGGGCAATGCTGTCAGCTTCCATCTCATCGCTCCGCAGGATTTGGCATGTATCTAGGCATGGAAAGGCCATGTCGCAATCCGATGGCCGAGTCATTCTGGAGGATCAGGCAACTTGTTCGGACGATATGGCAGGCGCTTCGCAGCTTCCCACTCTATTTCCCGACCATCGAACGAAGGAGGCCGAAGATGACAACGGAAAACAGGATCGCACTCGTTACAGGCGGCAGCCGCGGCCTTGGCCGCAACACGGCAATCCATCTGGCCCGCAAGGGCGTGGACGTGGTGATCACCTATCATTCGCGTGAGGAAGAAGCGGCGACGGTCGTCGCGGAGATCGAGGCAATGGGCCGCCGCGCGGCGGCTCTGCGGCTCGATACCGGAACGACATCCGGATTCAATGAATTCGCAGGCGCATTGAAAGCAGTGCTCAGGGAGAAATGGCAGCGCGAAGATTTCGACTTCCTCGTCAACAACGCCGGCATCGGCATCAACAAGCCCTTCGCCGAGGTGACGGAGGCGGATTTCGACACGCTGATGAACATTCAGTTGAAGGGCGTGTTCTTCCTCATCCAGACGCTCCTCCCGGTGATCCGGGACGGCGGCCGCATCGTCAATCTTTCTTCCGGGCTGGCTCGCTTTGCACTCCCCGGATACAGCGCCTACGCGACGATGAAGGGCGGCGTGGAAGTCCTGACACGTTATCTCGCCAAGGAACTCGGCCCGCGCGGGATCACGGTGAACGTGGTGGCGCCGGGTGCGATCGAAACGGATTTCGGCGGCGGTCAGGTTCGCGACAATCCCGAAATAAACCGTTTCATCGCCTCGCAGACCGCTCTGGGGCGGGTCGGTCTGCCCGACGATGTCGGTGGCGCGATCTCAAGCCTGCTCGTCGGGGAGAACGGCTGGGTCACCGCCCAGCGCATCGAAGTCTCGGGCGGCCAGATGCTTTGACCGCTCAGGCCGCCGGATCGTGGCGATCAGCTACAGCATCCGCCCGAGAAACTCGTCGATGGCGCGGCCCGGCTTGAACTCGCCGATGCGCTTGATCTCCCATTCGAGCCGGATGCCCGAATGCTCCAGCACGCGGGCGCGCACCGTCTCGCCGAGGAATTCGAGATCGTAGCCGGTGGCGCTGCCGGTGTTGATCATGAAATTACAGTGCATCGGCGACATCTGCGCGCCGCCGATCATCAACCCGCGGCAGCCGGCCCTGTCGATTTCCTTCCAGGCCGAGGTGCCGGACGGGTTCTTGAAGGTCGAGCCGCCGGTCTTCTCGCGGATCGGCTGCACGGTCTCGCGATGATGCTGGACCGCGTCCATCGCCGCCTTGATGGCGCCGCGGTCTTCCTGAAAACCTTCGAGTACGGCGGAGGTGAAGATCAGGTCCCGTGGCGCCGAGGAGTGACGGTAGGCGTAGCCCATGTCGGCGTTCTTCAGGATATGGAGTTCGCCCTTGCGGTCGAGCGCCCTCACCTCGACAACGCGTTCGCGTGTCTCTACCCCGTTCGCGCCGGCGTTCATTCGGAGCGCGCCACCCAACCCGCCCGGAATGCCGTGATAGAAATGGAAGCCGCCGATGCCGGCTTCGAGCGCCGCCGCGGCAATGCGCTTGTCGGGCGTGGCGGCGCCGGCTCGGATCGTCGTCGGCGAGATCGCCCCAACTTCGCCGAAACCCTTCGCCGAAAGCCGCACGACGAAGCCGCGTATGCCGCCCTCTCGCACGAGGAGGTTCGAGCCGATGCCGACCACCATGACCGGGATTTCCGCGGGCACCGCCTTCAGGAAAGCGGCAAGGTCCTCCTCGTCAGCAGGCTGGAAGAGCGCATCTGCCGGACCGCCGGCACGAAACCAGGTGATCTTCTCCATCCCGGAATCGGGCATGAGACGGCCGCGCAATCCGGAAAGCCGGTCACCGAGCTTTGCAAGGAGCGCTTCGCCCGCCGTCAAGCAGCATCCTCCGTTACGAGTTCGTTGGGCAGCGCATAGGCCCATTGGGTGATGTTGCCGGCGCCCAGGAAGACGACGAAATCGCCGGGCTTCGCCAGCTTACGGATGATCGGCGCGATGGCCTGCGGTCCCTCGATGAAGCGCGCGTCGCGATGGCCGCCGGCACGCATCCGCGCCACCAGTGCCTCGGCCGACACGCCCTCGATCGGATCCTCGCCGGCCGGATAGACCGGCGCGATGAGCACCGTATCGGCCTCGTTGAAGCAGGAGGAGAAATCGTCCATCAGGTCGCGCAGCCGCGTATAGCGGTGCGGCTGGGCGATGGCGATGACGCGGCCCTTGCAGGCATCGCGCGCGGCTCTTAGCACCGCCTTTATCTCCACCGGATGATGGCCGTAATCGTCGAAGACGCTGACGCCGTTCCAAGTGCCGGTCGGCGTAAAGCGCCGCTTGACGCCACCGAAGCCGGAAAGGCCCTTGCGGATCTGCCCGGGCGTAAGGCCGAGTTCGTGCGCGACGGCGATCGCGGCGGTCGCATTGGAGACGTTGTGGCGGCCGGGCATGGGAAGCGACAGCCGGTCGATGGCGGTGACCGAACCCGTCTTGCGGTCACGGATGATCACGTCGAAATGCTGCGTCGTGCCTTCGAGGCTCCGGTTGACGAAGCGCACATCCGCCTGCGGGTTTTCGCCATAGGTGATGACGCGGCGATCCTCGATGCGCGAGACCAGCGCCTGCACTTCCGGGTGGTCGATGCACATGACACCGAAGCCGTAGAAGGGGACGTTCTCGACGAAATGACGGAACGCCTCGCGCACCTTCTCGAACGATCCGTAGTGGTCGAGATGCTCGGGGTCGATATTGGTGACGACGGCGATGTCGGCCGGCAGCTTGAGGAAGGTGCCGTCGCTCTCGTCGGCCTCGACCACCATCCACTCGCCCTCGCCCATGCGGGCATTGGTGCCGTAGGCATTGATGATGCCGCCGTTGATGACGGTCGGATCGAGCCCGCCGGCTTCGAGCAGCGTCGCCACCATGGAAGTGGTAGTGGTCTTGCCATGCGTGCCGCCGATGGCGATCGCCTGGCGGAATCGCATCAGTTCCGCCAGCATTTCCGCGCGCCGCACGATCGGCAGCAGCTTTTCCCGCGCTGCGACGAGTTCGGGATTGTTCTTCTTGATCGCGCTCGAAACCACCACGACCTCGGCGTCACCGAGATTCTCCGCTCTGTGGCCGACGAAGCATTCTATGCCCTTCGCTCGCAGGCGCTGCACATTGGCGCCGTCCGCCTGGTCGGAGCCCTGCACGCGGTAGCCGAGATTGACGAGCACCTCGGCGATGCCGCTCATGCCGATGCCGCCGATGCCGATGAAATGCACCAGGCCGATCGTTTCCGGCATCTTCATGCGCGCTGTCCCTTCCTGAATTCCGCCGCTCCGACCCCTCCGGCAATAGCCTCTGTGAGGTCGGCGAGCAACCGCGCTGCGTCCGGCTTTCCGGCGGAGCGCGCGGCGGCCGCCATGGAAAGCAGCCGCGCCTTGTCCTCCATCATGGCACCGATCAACGCCGAAAGCCGCTCGGGCGAGAGGGTGTCCTGACGATGCACTTCCGCCCCGCCCGCCTTGGCCAACGCCGCCGCGTTCGCCGCCTGGTCGTGGTCGAGCGCATGCGGATAGGGTACCAGCAGCGCCGGACGTCCGATGACGGCGATCTCCGAAACGGTCGATGCGCCGGAACGCGAGACGACGAGATGTGCGGCAGCCATGCGCTGCGCAAGATCGTCGAAGAAGGGAGCGACCTCGGCCGCAACGCCCATTTCGGCATAGGCCGCCCGCACGGCCGCTTCATCTTCCGGCCGCGCCTGCTGGGTGACGGCAAGCCGCGCCCGCGCCTCCTCCGGCAACGCCCGGATGGCGGGCGGCACGGCCTCGGAAAAGAATTGCGCGCCCTGGCTGCCGCCGAAGACGAGAAGCCGGAACGGCTTTGCCCCGTTGAGCGAGGGATAGGCCGATTTGGCGGCCTCGATCACGGCCGGGCGCACTGGATTGCCGGTGACGACCATCTTGTCGGCCGCATTTCCCTCGCCTTCCGCCATGAAGCCGCCGGCAATCGCCGTGACCCGGGCGGCGAGCGCCCGGTTGGCACGCCCCATCACCGCGTTCTGCTCATGAATGAGGGTCGGGATATTGCGTCTCGTCGCGGCAAAAAGAGGCGGCAGCGTCGGATAACCGCCGAAGCCGACGACGATGGCCGGCTTCAGCCGCTGCAGGATCGATGACGACCGGACAAAACCGCGCCACAATGTCCAGCCCGCGCGAGCCATGGCGAAGGGATTGCGGGAGCCGAACGTCGCCGAGGGAACGGTATGCACCAACTCGGCCGGAAAGCCGCCGGCATAGCGCTCGGCGCGCTGGTCGGTAGCCAGATGCACGGACCAGCCGCGCCGCGTCATCTCATGCGCAAGCGCTTCGGCCGGGAACAGATGACCGCCGGTTCCACCGGCCGACAGGAGGATCGTCCGCTCGCCCATCCACGCCTACTCTGCCGGCACTGCGGTCCCGCGCGGGGAAAAGGCGATATGCGTCCGCTTGGACGGCCGCCTGCGCGTCAGCGCCAGCACCATGCCCATGGCGATCGCCTCGGCAATGAGCGAGGAGCCGCCATAGGAGATGAAGGGAAGCGTCATGCCTTTCGCCGGCATGAGCTGCAGGTTGACGCCCATATTGATGATCGACTGCAGGCCGAACTGTATGACGAGGCCGGCAATCGCATAGCGACTGAAATCGTCCTGCTCGTGAAGCGAATTCCTCAGGCCCCTCAGCACCACGAAGGCGAACAGCGCGAGGACGACGAAGCACAGGATCAGACCGAATTCCTCGCCGGCCACAGCGAAGACGAAATCGGTATGGCTGTCAGGCAATACGCGTTTGATGACGCCCTCGCCCGGCCCCTGCCCGAACCAGCCGCCACGCATCAGCGCCTCGCGCGCCGTATCCACCTGGAACGTATCTCCCTCGCCGGTCATGAAGTGGTCGATGCGCTTCGCCACATGCGGGAACACGGTGTAAGCCGCACCGAGCCCGCCGACCGCGGAGGCGCCGAGCGCTATGATCCATATCCATGACAGCCCGGCCATGAAGAACATGACGCCCCAGGTAGCGACGAGCAGCATCGTCTGGCCGAGGTCCGGCTGCGCGACGAGAAGCGTCAGCGCGAGCGCGAGCAGGATCATAGCAAGAAGATTGCCGGGGATATCCGGCTGGCGCGCGCCTTCCGCGAAGAGCCATGCGCAGACGATGACGAATGCCGGCTTCATGAACTCGGACGGCTGGATGGATATGCCCATCAGGGTGATCCAGCGCCGCGCGCCCTTGACCTCGACGCCGAAATGGAGCGCGGCCAGCATCAGGAGAAGCGACCCGACCAGCATCACGATCGCCAGCCGCCTTATTTGCCGCTCATCAAGGAACGACACGCCGATCATGGCGATGAGCGCGGGCACCATGAAAATGATCTGGCGGATGACGAAATGATAGGGCTCCAGCCCGATCCTTGTCGCCACCGCCGGGCTCGCGGCGAAGGAAAGCACGATGCCGAGCACCATCAGCGAAAGAAAGGCCGCAAGGTACCAGCGGTCGATCGTCCACCACCAACTGCCTACCGGCCCACGATCCAGACGGCTAACCATCAGCGCATCCCTCCGATCATATCGATATCTTCAAGCGCAGCGACCGCCATGCGGAACGCATCGCCGCGCACCTCGAAATTCCTGAACTGGTCGAAACTCGCGCATGCCGGGGACAACAGAACCACGACCTCGCTGGACGGATCGTCCGCCGCGTCGCGCGCGGCATGCTCCACGGCCGCATCGAGCGTGCCGGAAATCTCGTAGGGCGCGGCGTCGCCGAGCGTGGCGGCAAAGGCGGGCGCCGCCTCGCCGATCAGATAGGCCTTGGCGATGCGCGGGAAGAAGCTCTTCAGCGACGTGATCCCGCCCTGCTTCGGCAGCCCGCCAGCAATCCAGTAGATGCGCCGGAAGCTAGAAAGGGCCGGTGCCGCCGCATCGGCGTTGGTCGCCTTGGAATCGTTGACGAAGAGCACGTTGCCGCGCCGCCCTACCTGCTCCATGCGGTGCGCCAGCCCCGGAAAGCTTTTCAGACCGGCCTGGATCTCGTCCAGCGTCAGGCCGATGTCGAGGCAGGCTGCTGTGGCCGCGATGGCGTTCTGGGCGTTGTGCTGTCCACGCAGCGAGCCTATCCCCTCCAGCGAAACGACGGGCTGCATGCGCCCGCTCCACGCCTTCACGATGGTCGAGCCCTCCGTGAACATGCCGTCGACGAGCGCCAGCCGCTTGGAGACGCGCACCACTTCCTTGCCCGCATGCTCCAGCCGGTCGGCGATCTCGGCGCAGTAGATGTCGTCCACGCCGATGATCGCGGTCTGGCTGCCTGCGACAAGGCGCGCCTTCACGTCGGCATAGTGCCGGATCGTGCCGTGCCGATCGAGATGGTCCGGCGTGATGTTCAGAAGAATGCCGGCGGTCGGGTCGATCGAGGGCGCGAGGTCGATCTGGTAAGACGAGCACTCGACCACATAGATGCGGTCGCGTGTCGGCGGATCGAGCGTCATGACGGCACGGCCGATATTGCCGCCCATCTGCGCGTCGCGCCCGGACGAAGCGACGATATGGGTGGTGAGCGCGGTGGTGGTCGATTTACCGTTGGTACCGGTGATGGCGATGAAGGGCGCATCGGGCGCACTCTTGCGGCGTTCGCGGGCGAAGAGCTCGATATCGCCGATGATCTCGACGCCGGTGCCACGTGCCAGATCCACGCTCCAGTGCGGCTTCGGATGGGTAAGCGGTACGCCCGGCGCGAGAACGAAGGAGGCGAAGCGGCTCCAATCGGCTTTTCTGAGATCGCCGACCGGGATGCCGGCTTCTTCGGCCGAGCTCACGCTCTCCGGATTGTCGTCCCAGGCAGTAACCGACGCGCCGCCCTCGACGAGCGCATGCGCGGTGGCGATGCCCGAGCCGCCGAGACCGAAGACGGCGACTGCCTTTCCCTTGAAGGAGGTGGCGGGGATCATGCTCTACCTCAGCTTCAGGGTCGAAAGGCCGATCAGCGCCAGCATGACCGCGATGATCCAGAAGCGGATCACCACCTGGCTTTCGGTCCAGCCGAGCTTTTCGAAATGGTGATGGATAGGCGCCATAAGGAACACCCGGCGGCCCGTCATCTTGAAATAGCCGACCTGGATGATGACCGACAGTGCCTCGGCGACGAACAGACCGCCAATGATGGCGAGCACGATCTCGTGCTTGACGGCGACAGCCACCGTGCCGATCAGGCCTCCAAGGGCAAGGGAGCCTGTGTCACCCATGAAGATCGCCGCCGGCGGCGCGTTGAACCAGAGGAAGCCGAGGCCCGCGCCAATGACGGCGCCGAGGATCACGGCGAGTTCGCCCGTGCCCGGGACGAAATGGATCTGCAGATATTCCGCGAAGACCGCGTTGCCCGAAAGGTATGCGATGACGCCGAAGGAGGCCGCCGCGATCATCACGGGCACGATCGCCAGCCCGTCCAACCCGTCGGTGAGGTTGACGGCGTTGCCGCCCGCCACCATCACGAAGGCGCCGAAGGGAATGAAGAACCAGCCGAGATTGACGATCCATTCCTTGAAGAAAGGAAAGGTGAGCGAGGAAGAAAAGGGCGGCTGGCCCTCGCGCATGATGAACCATGCGGCGATGCAGGCGATTATGAACTCGATGGCGAGTCGCGCTCGCCCGGAAAAACCGAGATGCGACTGCTTGGTTACCTTGAGATAATCGTCATAGAGGCCGATGGCCCCGAACCCGACCGTCACCAGAA
>JBDZVC010000602.1:0-2040 GCA_040255475.1 Phyllobacteriaceae bacterium
ACGTAACCGCCCGACCATTTCAGGCTCGACGCCACCATGTCGTCGATCAGCCGGTGCTCGTAGGTGAGCTTCCTTTCCTTGAAGGCAGCGGCGAATTCCTTGTCGAACACCTCCTGGAAGAGGTCCTTGAAGCGGCCGTCATAGGCCTTGAGGATGGTGTTCTTGGTGGACAGGTAAACCGGATAGCCGCGCAGCAGGCCGTAGTTAAGCGAGGCGCGAGCGAATTCGCGGATGGATTCGTCGAGATTGTACATTGCCATCGCCACGCCCGAACCCGGCGCATTGAACACCTCGTGCTCGATCACCTTGCCGTCCTCGCCGACGAACTTGATCGTCAGCTTGCCCTTGCCCGGGAAACGGAAATCGGTGGCGCGGTACTGGTCGCCATAGGCGTGGCGGCCGACGATGATCGGCTGCGTCCAGCCAGGCACGAGGCGCGGAACGTTCTTGCAGATGATGGGCTCGCGGAAGATCGTCCCGCCGAGGATGTTGCGGATCGTGCCGTTGGGCGACTTCCACATCTTCTTGAGGTGGAATTCCTCGACGCGCGCCTCGTCCGGCGTGATGGTCGCGCATTTGACGCCGACGCCGTATTTCTTGATCGCTTCGGCCGCGTCGATCGTCACCTGATCGTCCGTGGCGTCGCGATGCTCGATGCCGAGGTCGTAATATTTGAGATCGATATCGAGATAGGGGTGGATGAGCTTGTCCTTGATCGCCTGCCAGATGATGCGGGTCATCTCGTCTCCGTCGAGCTCGACGACGGGATTGGCGACTTTGATCTTGCTCATGAAAGGCTCCGGAACAGGCTGAAAAAGCGGGCGAACGCCCCAGGCTGGCGCCCCTATAGCACCAGTGGTCATATACGCAAATGGCGTATGCTCTTTTGGAAGCGGCGGATGCGGAAAGGCCGTCCTGATCGAGCCCTGGAATATTTCCGTGAGGCCGATCGGGCATTTCGACTAAGATCGGATGGTTCCTGAACGGGGCGGTAAAATCTTGGATATGCGGTTCGCGGATTATCACGCAGGCGAGATCACCCTTCACTGTGCGGAGTTGGGCGACCCGGGCGCGTCGCTGATCCTTTGCTTGCACGGCTTTCCCGAATATTGGGTCGGATGGCGGGAGGTAATACGTGAACTGGCGGCCGATTTCCACGTAGTCTCACCAAATCAGCGAGGCTACGGGCGCTCCTCCAAGCCGGGCGGGATCGAGGCTTACCGCGTGCGATATCTGGTGGGCGACATCGCGGCGCTTGCCGACCAGCTCTCGCCAGACAGGCCGTTCATTCTCGCCGGGCATGACTGGGGTGCATCGGTCGCCTACGCATATGCATTCACACATCCCGAAAGGCTGACGCATCTCGTCATCGCCAATGGCGTACATCCGGCCTGCTTCCAGCGCGCCATATTCGAAGATCCCGAACAGCAGCAGGCAAGTCAGTACATCAACAGGCTGCGCGCGCCCGATGCCGAGGACCGGCTTGCGGCCCACCGCTACGAGAAACTCTTCGGCATGCTGTCCAAATTTTCCGCGATCGACTGGCTGACCGAGGAGGAGAAGGCGGGCTACCTTGCCGCGTGGAGCGAACCGGGAGCGCTTGCCGGTATGCTCAACTGGTACCGCGCCTCGCCCGTCGTCGTGCCTGCGCCTGGCGAAAAACCCGCGCCCGCGCCGATCCTCGATATTCCCGAAGATATGGTGACCGTCCGCGTTCCGCATCTGCTGCTGTGGGGTGAGGACGACACGGCCCTTCGCCCCTCGTCCATTGCGGAACTCGGCCGCTACGCCCCTCGGCTCACGACAAGGCACTTTGCCGGTAGCGGGCACTGGATCCTGCACGAGCGGCCCGCGGAGATCGCATCGGCAATCAGGGAATTTGCGAGCCCGGAATAGATCGTGCCCGCTTCGTTTCATGGGAGCGGCTTCATTTTTCTTGCGGGATGTGGCACGACGCGTGGCACACAAAGCGACTTTGACGATCATGGCAGGCACGGACCGCGAGCAAACCCTTTTGACCGATGGTCCGGCGATCATCCT
>JBDZVC010000127.1:0-10640 GCA_040255475.1 Phyllobacteriaceae bacterium
AAGTTCCTTCCGTCTTTTATCGACCTGCTCAAACGTGAGAGCGAACTGAGCGGTTTATGGGCTATCGTTCCGATGAAGCTCGCCGTTTGCGTGGGTATCGGCTGTGCTGTCGGATATTTCGTACCGAATGATTTTTGGAGCGATGCCAGGTGGGATATCTCCACTGCTGTGTATAGCGGGTTGCTTACCTTTAGCGGACTAATTTTGGCCTTAGGTTGGTCTGCATTCTCCAGAATCTACGAAACGCTTTTCCGTGGAGACTTTGGCTCTTATCTTTATGAAAAGAACCTGCTGAGCGATTATCTGGTGCATATATCTTTCATGCATGTCGCCCAGGTTCTCAGCGTGGTCTTCTGCGGTGTCGGCTTAGTGTCTGTTCTTTTTGACGGTTTGTGGTCGTGGCTGGATCGTTCGATATTGGCTGCTGCTATCGCATCTATGACCTACGGATTGAAGCAGTCACTTGATGCCGTCACCATGATGAATGACTTGGCGTGGAATGCCGCTATATTTGAGCGTCACAAGAATAAGCCGCAAGGCGGCCCCAACGTGGTCAAAGCGTTTGCAGGGAAATAAGTAGGGCTATTGAGCGCCAAACGAATAATTGGACGTCGTTCTCCTAATTTTCTCGCTGGCGTCTCCGTCTTTCTGGGGCCGGCGGCCATTACATGCGCGCCTTCCCCTTTTTTCTAAGAGAGCCAAGTAATTTTGCCACTGACTCTATGTCCATCTTTTTTATGCTCCAATGTTCGTCTCGAACCGCATCTGGAGACACATCCGACATGATTTTATGATTGGCACCATTGTAGACGTTCAATACATGAGGGAAGGGCCCGTCAACTTCCGGAAAATGCGCAGCCTCGATACGATAATGCGGGATGATTCCATGACCAGTAATGCCGATCCGGACAAAGACCTCTCCGGTATCCTTTTTCTTGCACTCGTATAAATTTGCCAAGACGCGTCTGACAAATTCTTGCGGGTTTCGCAAAGTCTCAACGACTTCTTCAAGGGTTGTCGTCACTGGTATCAAGTTACTGTCTCCTCCTGCTTTGCGCCAAGCATATTGTCGCGAGTTAGCGATCGAAGCTGCTATCAGTCATTGATATCTTCGCCGTCGTCGTCTTCGTCAGCACCCCGATATGGATCGTCGGTGTACGTTTCGCAGCCTTCGTTAAACGACTGGCTATTGCTGTTGCAATCGGCTGGATCCGAGATGTTCTTTTTTGGCCCATTGATAGCCGGCCTTGTGCCCCGAGCAGTCCTCCGTGCACTCGTTACCGCCGAACGTCTGCTGCGCTAATGCCGCTGATGCCCAAAACGCGGCGACCGCCGCCAGTGCGATTACACAGTTTCTCATCCCAAGCCCTCCCCAGAGCTCGGGTAGAGTTACGCCTATGGCGCAAACCTACAAGTGCGGACGCCTACGGAGGGCCGGTGCGCTTAGATAAAGCGCTCGCACCCGATATAGCAAAGCGTCGTCCGGTCGCCGGGTACCGAGTAATATTGGTGGGTATAGAACTTCCACGCTCCGCCGGAACTGCGCCGGCCGAACGTGACGGTTGATATCTTCGCGTTAGCCGGAACATTCGCCTTGCGCGTTGTCGGGTCGTAATAGTCATCTGGGTCGATCAGTTGCGCGTTCGTCACCAGTCCTTTGGCGACATTCCTCTGGATTCTCCGCTGCTGCTGACCAGCGACCGAGGGCTCCAGATTCTGCTGGGCCAGTGGTGTCATATTCACGTGATGGACCTTCACGTCATTGCTGCTAGTCTTCGATCCAGCGACAAAGGTGCAGCCGTCCATCGCGTAGGTGAACATCACATTCGGCCCCCCTTTCCCCGGCAACGTCGTCCCGAGCGCGTCAGAACTGGAATACGGACACCAGAAAGCCTTCACGTCGTCGCCCTGCTTTCCCGCCAAGAGGCTCAGCGAAAACACCGGCATGGGCGGGTTGCCGTTCACCAGCATGTTCTTGGCCACGATCGAGTTGACCCGACTAAATTTGAACGTTTTTTCTCCACCGACACCGCCAGTACCCGCCGTCACCATGAGAACATTGTTCCGCAGAAACGTGCGCGGGTGAGCGATAAAATCTTGAACGTCGGTCATTCATTGCCCCTTGCGGATACAGGCCTCTTAGCCTGCCGTGCTGCCAACCTTCCCAAGTGTGTCTATCTATAGTCCCACCTTTGCCCGCTCATCACAAGCAGCCGTACAGGAGCAAGAGCTACTTCAGATCCCGCTTATATGAATACCGAAACGTGCATCGGGGCGCGCCCATCATAATCGTTTGCTCTCGGTCGAGTTCGATGTTTGGATCATAGCCTTGGCAGAACGTGCCGTCACGATTGCAGGACATCAGGTGGCCGATCTGCCCGAGCCCCATTTCGCGATAGGTCTCCGCGTATCGGCACCGCGTAACATCGAAATTGAAGGTCGTATCCGACGCCTCCAGCACCTCGATCTCCAGCGCGCCGTCGTGTGTCCATAGGTCATAGAGCTTGATGAAATCGGCCATGCTGGTGAGGCCTCCGGGCGCGTGCTTGGCGAAATGCTCACCTTCCGCCACGGCGGCCTTCCGGATGGCTGCATCGAGAATGGCCTGCGCTTGCTCTTCGCCGATGGCAGCCACCATCTCGGCATAGATCGGCCCGATCACCTCCGCTTGTATGCGCCGCTTCGTCAGCGTCGGTAGTTCATTCTCGTGGCCGGATGACATGCGATTTCCTTTCATACTCCACGAAAGTCTTACCACCATTTCCGAGCGGGGATAGTGCCAGCGGACGTCACCGGACAGTGCTGTACATAACCGGACGTTCATCATAACTATCTGATTTTATTATCATTCCCGTGTGACAACAGCTTCCTCCGGTGCTATATTTGAACCTTGTAATTCGGAGGCAAGCCGATGCAGAAGCGCGAGCGATTGGAGGGACTTATTCACGTGCGGGTGACGCGCGAGATGGAAGATACACTCCGCCTCGCAGCACGCCGCCGGAGCATGACTATTTCCGAGTATATTCGTGAGGCTGCGACCGACGCCGCCAGGAGGATTGCCGCGTGAGCTACGTCGCTCCTCCCATGACGCTGATGCAGCTTTGGCGGCTCCACAAACGTGAGTGCCGTGGCGTCGGATCGATCGTAGCCGATGCTCGGTCTGGCACGCTTCCCGGCGTCGAGCCACTGCCCAGCGGGCACGGTTTTGCCGTCATCAACCAGCGCGCAGCCCTCGCCGCAATGCGAAAGGCGGCGGCATGATGGATTTCTATTCTCTCCTCCAACACCTGACCAGCAGCGCCATTCCCGCTCCGCTCAATGCCCTTACGCAAGCGGGACAGCCGCAGCCGGCGGCTTCGACCGATCCGGCCAACGCATTCCCTGCCCCTCCGCAGGTGGATTGGCTGTCCGGCGTTCGCGGGCAGGAAGGTGCCGGCCCGAACGGTTCCGCCGCCTATCAGAACGGATTGCAGACGGCTTTCGCGAACGCCCCACAGACGCCGGGTGCGAGCGGCGCGAACGATACGTCGGCTATGGGCGATTACTACAGGAAGCTTGGCACTCAGCAGAAATCGCCGCTGCAACGGCTGGGCGAAGCACTGATGCAGACGCCCAATGCTCCCGTCGCGGCTCCACACATGCCGCCGCTTGGCAACTCCAACGGCAACGCCTTGCTCGAATACATGCAGAATTCACCATTCCTTCGTAAGAGGATTTCCGGCTGATGGCACTCGCCGATTTTCTTCAGGCTTTATTGAGGCAACCCGGCGGCCCGCAGAACGCACTTGCACAGGCTGCGAGCGATCAGGGCTCGGCGGGTCCGAACGGCTCCGCAGCGTATCAGAACGCGCTACAGACAGTGTTTCAAGGTCAGGCTGCCCCGCAGGCCGCCCCGCTGCCGGCCACTCCCGTCCCTTCCGGCAATCCGGGTCTGGTGCGCAACCCTACGTCTCAGCCGGCGAACTATAGCCCTACCGTCAACGCCAACGCTCCCACAGCGGCTCCGGCTTCCTCAGGCGGCGCGAACGGACTGGCTTCGGTTCCGACCTATTCAGTAGGCTATAGCCGACCGAGCAATGGAGGCGGCTTAGGCGGTTTTCTGCAAGACATCTTCGACCCTCAGGCACGCGGCCGGAACGCGACGATCGACTGGTTGCAGCGCCAGGGCATGGATGCCGGCGCGGCCACGCTCTACGCGGGCGACAAGAACCTGTTGCGCCAATATCTCGCGAACCGCGTTGCGGCTAACAGCCCCGAGGAAGCCTTGAAGATGCAGAAGCTCGGCCTTGAGGTCGATGCGCTCCGCAATCCCACCACGAACGATATCAAGGAATACCAGTACGCGAAGAACAACGGTGGCTATCAGGGCACGTTCCAAAACTGGATGCTGGAAAACAAGCGGGCCGGCGCAACGAACATCTCCGATATCGGGAATACGAAGGGCGAGACGACCTACGATCAGACGGTCGGCAAGAACTTGGGCGAGAAGACCGTTTCCATCATGGATTCGGGCATGCAGGCCGCGAATAAAATCGGCAGCTTGCAGCTTTTGAAGGAAGCTCTCGGCAACGTCTATCAGGGCACGGGCGGCACGTCCTATCAGAGCCTCCGCAGGCTCGGGCAGTCGATGGGCTTCGACGTGCAGAACGTGGGCGACGGCGACCTTGCACAGTCGATCAGCCGCCAGATGGCCTTGCAGCTTCGCGATCCATCGAATGGAGCCGGCATGCCCGGTGCCATGTCGGACGCCGACCGCGAATATCTCATGTCGATGGTGCCCAGCCTCAGCAAGACGCCGCAGGGCAACGCACAGATCATCGACATGATGATCAGGCTTCA
Organism: Phyllobacteriaceae bacterium; assembly: GCA_040255475.1. Lineage (GTDB taxonomy): Bacteria > Pseudomonadota > Alphaproteobacteria > Rhizobiales > Rhizobiaceae > Mesorhizobium_L. The sequence continues at coordinate 4,840 of JBDZVC010000127.1, forward strand.
GCAGCGCAATCAGGACGTGGCGCAGATGGCCCGTACCTACATGGGTCAGAATGGCGGCCGACTGGATTATAAGTTCTTCGGCAATCTCTCGGACTGGACCAAGACCAACCCGCTGTTCCCGCCGCTCCCCAAGGGCAATGGCAACGGCTCGACCGGAGATGGCGTTCCTTCCCGCGTACGCAATCCCGCCACGCCGGGCGCGAATGCCCCGGTGCGCGCCGTCAATCCGCAGACAGGTCAGCGCCTTGAACTGCAGAACGGGAAATGGGTTCCGGTGCAATGATGGACGACAAGAGACTTCCGCCCCTTCCTGCGGGTTTTCAGATCGAGGATAGCAGTGCCGGCGGCGATGCCTCCGCATCCATGCCGGCATTGCCTCCCGGTTTCCAGTTGGAAGCGCCACAGACGGGCGCAGAGGCCACGGAAGGGCCTGGCGTGGCCCCGAGTAGTCCGAAGACGCCGAGCGACGCTCCTGCGACTCCTGTGCAGGCTGCGGGCGATCCGAACATGCTCGATGCGCTCGGCTATTCCCTCTCGCAGGGGATGACCTTCGGCCTGGGCGACGAACTGGCGGCCGGACTGCGTACCGGTTTCGGCACGCTGGGTGATTATGGTCAGGCGCTCGATCAGGAACGGGCGAACCTGAAGGCCGTACAGGACAAATATCCTTGGCTCTCCTTCGGCGGTGAACTGGCGGGCGGCGTTGCCGCGGGCGGCGGCGCGGCAAGGGGCGGCCTTTCGGTCGCGGCTCGGGCGGCTCAGGCCGGCAAGGGATGGTTTACGCGCTTGCTGGCGGGTGCCGGCGAGGGCGGCATCATGTCGGGCCTCTATGGCTTTGGAACGGGCGAAAACGGCCCGCAAGAACGTTTCGAGCGTGCCAGCCATCTTGCCCCCTATGGCATGGGTTTCGGTGCAGCCGGAGAGCTAGCGGCGACAGGGGCGGGTGCTGCCTACAATCGGCTGTTCCGTGGCGCTGGCGATGTTGCGCCCGGCGTCAACCCGGCGGCGAACGTGCAGGACGCTCAGTCCTTCGGCATTCCGCTTTCCCGCGCGCAGGCAACCCGTTCCGTCTCACAGGCCAATATTGAGAACGGATTGCGCAGCCAGGGCACCATGTCGGCGTTCGACCAAGCGCAGAACGAGGCCGTGGCGAACTCTGTCGGCAACGTGCAGTCCCGCCTTGCGGCTGGAAACCAGAACATTCCCGGCGCGGCGTCTGCCTACGACACTGTTCCCGGCCGCCTTCGTGGCATCCGGCAGGACCTGAAATCCGCCAGCCAGGACGCCTATGCGGCTTCGGTGGACAATCCGAACGTGCTGGTTTCCGGAGACGCGGTGAAGGAACTGCCCGATTTCATCCGCAATCGGCTTTCCTCTGACCAGATCATTATCGATCCGATGTACCATACGGGTGCGGCACGGGCACTGAACTTCATAGACGATTACCTTGGCCGTCTCCCGGGCGTTGCCAAACCCGGCGATAGCGCCACGCCGATGCTTTCGGGGCCTGCCGGCGAAGTGAAATCGGTCGATGCGCAATTGCGCTGGATCGAGAACCTTCGTGCAGCCTTCCGGAAGAACTTCCCGCCGATCGGTCAGGACGCTCCGGCCCTCAGGTCGATCAGGTCCGCCCTCGATGACTGGACGGACGGCGTATTCGATCGTGGCCTTGTCACGGCCGACGACGACACGTTGCGCGCCCTAAAGGACGCCCGCTCGAAATGGTCGCAATACATGGCGATGGCGCAGCCCAGCCCGAAGGTCGGCGGCAAGCTCAATCCCCAATACGAGGCGCAGCGCGCGCTCCGCTACATCTCGGACAAGAACCTGTCTCCGGAGGAGGTCGGGAATTACCTTTGGGGGTCCTCGGTCGCGGCTCCGAAAAATACCTCCTTCATGACCGCGCAGCTTCTCAGGAAGACGCTCGGGCCGGATAGCCCCGAATGGAACTCCATCCGGCAATCCTTCTGGCTCAGGGCAACCCGTGCCGGCGATGACGCGCTTTCACCGAACAAGATAGCGAAGAACCTGGACGGCATGCTTATGGGGCAGGGCAAGGGCGTGTCGATGACGCTCTACTCCCCGGCCGAACTCGACCTGATGCGAAAATATGCCGGCGTCATGCGGAATCTACAGCCGCCCAGGCAGGGCTTGAACAACAGCAACACGGCAAACCGCCTCATGCCGATGTTGAAGCGTTACGGCGCGGCGATTGTCGGTTCTCTCGCGGGCGGTGGCACGTTCGCCCATGGCGGGGATCCGATGACTTCGCTCGGCATCGGTGCAGCGACCACGACGGGCCTCGGGGCGATGAATGCCATTGCTCAGGCTTCGCGGGCGGCTACGGCGACGAGGTTGCCTATCCCGGTCAATCCGTCCGGTGTGGGCGCGAGTCTGCTCCGTGGCGGTCTGGCGACAGGTACGGGCCTGATTGACGAGCGGCTGAAAGGCGGCCTGCCCCGGACGCCGCTGGAACTGACGGTAACCCCTCGGGACAAGCTATTGCGAGGCGTCCGCTGATGCCTTCTCGCGGTTCCGCTTCTTCCGAGCGTCGTAGCTCAGCCAGATATGCATCGCTGCCCAGGGTAGCGCGATGATGGCTAGGCCCGCAGCTGCGGCAAAGTTTTCGTGTTCGCCAAACAGGGCGAAAAACCGTGGCGTGAACCAGTCGGTGAAGGGATCGAAATAATGCGCTCCGACCCAGGGCATCACATAGAGCGCGACCAGCGTCATGACGGCGACGAACGTCACCAGGCACAAGACGCGAAAGCCGATGCCCTGCCAATAGGTGAAGTGCTCGGGCGGTTTGAAATGGTCATGCATGACGGCTCTAAAATAGGCGGAAATAGACGATGATAGAAGCCCTGGCAGGAGAAGCGACATTTCCGACACTGGCCGATGTGCTCGAATCCGTTCGGGCTTCGGCAATCGAGAGCGTTGTGACGGGCGAGACTGATGTTTTCGCGGACGCCTTCACGACGGTGTTCACCAGCAATCCGCTCGAATCCGATCAGCCTGACATGGCGCTCATCAACCTGATTGCCTACGCCAGCGCAGCCTTTGCCGTCGCGGAAATCTATCGATCTGATGGCAACGACGACCAGGCCGACATGCTTCATGCGATGGGGCAGGACATGCTTGCCCACGCTCTCGATACCCTCGGGGCCTTCATCGCCATCGGCATCCGCACCAATGGCATTCAGGTGCACTAGCCAAAGGAAACCTTGCGAATGACACTTCCCAGCACGCCCCCCATTTCCATACAACAAATCCTCGCGGAGCTTGGCCGCGCACCCGGTGACAACACACTGTCCGGGCGTGCCGATGAGCGCGCGCTGTCCGGCGTTGCGAGTGGGCCTATCAGCTTCTCGGATTATCTCGGCAAGTCCATGATTACCGCCGGCTCGCAGACGTTCAACAACAACGGCACCTTCACGGTCCCGAATTACAACACCATGACCGTGACGGTTAATGGCGCGGGCGGTGGCGGTGGCGGATCGACGGGCGACACCCTGGCCGGGAATACCGATCATGGCGTTCCTGGAGATGACGGAGGAACGGGCGGACAGTCTGCATTCGGGTTCTCCCCATCACCGACTGCGAACGGGGGTACAGGCGGTAAGGGTGGAACCGCAGCCGGCGCGGGTGCGGACGGCAGTAATGCGGGCGGCTCCAATGGAACAGTCACGAGCGGCGGCGGTGGTGCTGGAGGTGCGGCTGGAACCGCTATTCAAGAGCTTTCCGGCGGCCACGGAGGCAATGGTGGCAAGGTCGTGAAGACCTACGCGGTAGCCTCCGGTCCGGTGCCCGGATCGAACGTTTCAATTACGGTGGGAGCTTCTGGTGCGCCAGGGGCTTCTCACGGTTCTGGCGGAAGTCCCGGAGGCGCGGGCGCTAAAGGCTCTGTCACGGTTTCGTGGTCATGACCTCAATTGTTCCTGGCCGCGAAGCTTCCGAAAAGCTTCTCAGCACTGTCTTTGACAGCGGCCAGCCAATCTTTCTCGCCTTCAGCGGCGGCAAGGATTCACTGGCCGTTCTGAAACTGTGCGAGCCCTATCGTGGGCGCTTCAAGCTCTTGTGGGTGAACGCGGGCTATGTCTTCCCGCACATGGAAAAGATGATCCGGGCCTATGGCGAGGAATACGGGCTGATCGAACTGCATTCCGATCCCAAACGGGCATGGGCGGCCGGCGGCCTTCCGAGCGAGGTGCTTTCCGTTTCCAGTTTCATGAGGCGTGACGGCGAGAGGCTCCAGCCGTTCAATCTGTGTTGCCATGCGACCAAGATTGCGCCGCTCATCCAGTTCTGTGCCGGGTTCGGTGGCTTTCTCACAGTCCTGAGCGGGGATCGCAAACAGGATGGGTGGCGCTTCCAAGGCTTGGCGGCTCCGGAGAACGCGGCTTTCCTCGCGCCTATCGGGGAATGGTCGGACGATGACGTATTCGCCTATCTGGAAACGGAAGGCGTCACGCTTCCTGCGCACTATGCTGATGTGAAGAACGGGCTGGATTGCTGGAACTGTCCGGCTTCATGGACGGTCGGTTCCGGGGCTGCCTATGCACGCTGGATGAAGGCCACCTATCCCGATCTGGCAGAGAAGGCGGAACCCATCGCGCGGAGGGTTGCCGATCAGATTGACAAGGCAGTTGCTCCCATCCGGAAGGCGCTATCATGCTGAGCGCGATACAGTCCAAATCCCACGACCTGCCAAAGCAGGCCGGTCAGCAGGTTTCTTCTGTCATTGAGGTTCATTTCAATGTCGGATGAGCAGCAGAACGATGGCCGCTTCAAGCCCGGCCAATCGGGCAATCCGAACGGGCGTCGGCGTGGCTCCCGGTCAAAGGTGCTTGTCGCCCTTGAGGCACTTGGGGAGGGCGAAGTTGAAGCAATCGTGAAGACGATGATCGAGAAGGCCAAGGAAGGCGACGCAGCAGCCGCCAAGACTATCCTCGATCGCGTCTGGCCTCCTCGGAAGGGTGCCCGGCTGCAATTCGATCTGCCGGCCGTGTCCAAGGCCGAAGAGCTTCCGGAGGCGATTGCGGGCATCAACCGCCAAGTGGCCGATGGCGACATTTCTCCGGACGAGGGCCTGGTTATCGTCGGCCTTCTGGAGGCGCACAGGAAGGCGATGGAAACTAGCGATTTTGCGGCCCGGCTTGAAGCGCTCGAAGAGAGGTTGGCAAAATGAATATCGGTGCCCGTCTGCTGAGAATAGAACGAGCCTGCCCAGGTGGTCGCTATCATGTCGTCAGCGGCTGGTCCCTAGAGGAAGTCGAGATGAAGAAAGCAGAGCTACGTGCGAGCGGGAAACTGGCCGTCCGTGATACGCTGTTCAGCATAGCCGTCATCAACGGGCATCAGGCAGGCCCGGCGGTTACGGTGACGGTGCGGCCATGAACGGGCTGGCTTCACGACTTCAGAGGATCGAGCGCAAGGTCGGCCCGACCGATCCTTTTGCCTCCCTCTCGGACGATGAACTGGATGCAGCGATTGCAGCCGTGAAGGCCAGCATCGAAGCCGGGACCGGGATGACGGAGCCTGCACTGGCGGACAGGCTCGAAAAGGATCTGGCGAGTGGCGAAAATGGTTACGACGTTGATCCGCAGGTCATGCGCCGCTTCGTGGATCAGGTGAAGCGGGAGTATCGCCTCAATGCCTAGCACGCTCTCCTACCGTCTCGCCAAGCTGGAGGAAAAGCTACCGAAGCCCCAGCGGAAAGGCGGCCGGCTTATCCGCATGGTCGCAAGCGCAGAAGAGCGGGACGAGGCCTACAGGCTCGCCCTGGCCGAAGGTTTCGATCC
>JBDZVC010000128.1:0-10576 GCA_040255475.1 Phyllobacteriaceae bacterium
CGGGTTACCGGTAGCCCATGAAGAAAGGCGATCATCTCTTCCTCGTCGACGGGTCCGGCTATATCTTCCGCGCCTATCATGCGCTGCCCCCGCTGACCCGCAAATCCGACGGCCTGCCGATCGGCGCCGTGGCCGGTTTCTGCAATATGCTGTGGAAGCTCCTGCGCGATGCGCGCGATACTTCTGTCGGCGTGACGCCGACGCATTTCGCGGTCATTTTCGACTATTCCTCGAAGACGTTCCGCAACGAGCTTTTCCCTGAATACAAGGCGAACCGTTCCGAACCGCCGGAGGATTTGATCCCTCAATTCGGGCTGATCCGGCATGCCACGCGCGCCTTCGGCCTGCCCTGCATCGAAATGGAGGGTTTCGAGGCCGACGACCTGATCGCCACCTATTGCCGGCTCGCCTGCGAGGCGGATGCGGACACGACCATCGTCTCGTCCGACAAGGATCTTATGCAACTCGTCGGCCGGACGGTTTCCATGTACGACCCGATGAAAGACCGGGAAATCCGCATCCCCGAAGTCATAGAGAAATGGGGCGTGCCGCCCGAAAAGATGATCGACTTGCAGGCGCTGACCGGCGATTCCGTGGACAATGTTCCAGGCATTCCCGGCATCGGACCGAAGACGGCGGCACAGCTTCTGGCGGAATATGGTGACCTCGAAACGCTGCTCGCACGGGCATCCGAGATCAAGCAGAACAAAAGGCGTGAATCGATCATCGAGAATGCCGAGAAGGCGCGTGTTTCCAAGCTTCTGGTGACGCTGAAGAACGACGTCGAGGTGAAGGAAGGACTGGACGACCTGATGCTCGAGCCGCCGGATGGGCCGAAGCTGATCGCCTTCCTGAAGGCGATGGAGTTTTCGAGCCTGACACGACGCGTGGCCGAGGCAACCGGCGCCGAACCCGCGGAGATCGTGCCGGCCGACGTCGAGGTGGTGACGGCCGACGCGCATGGGCCGGATGTGGGAGCGGGTGCGGCGGGTGCGCCCGTCGAAATTGCGGAAGGTCCCGAAATTGCGAAGCCGTCGCTTCCTGCAGGCGCCCCGGATGGCGCCGCGACGCCTTCCATGCTGGCGGCGTTACGGGCCGAAGAGGCTGTCGCCGACAAGATCGACGTCAACGCCTATCACTGCATCCGCGACCTGGCGACGCTGGAAGCCTGGGTGAAGGAGGCAAGCGAGGCCGGGCTGGTCGCTTTCGATACGGAAACCACTTCGCTCGACCCGATGCAGGCGGAACTCTGCGGCTTCTCTCTCGCTATCGGGCCAGGGCGCGCGGCTTATGTCCCCCTGAACCACAAGTCGGGTGCCGGCGATCTTCTCGGCGGCGGACTGCACGAGAACCAGATCCCCATCCGCGAGGCGCTCGCGGCCATCAAGCCGATGATGGAAGACGCTTCGGTGCTCAAGATCGCCCAGAACGCCAAATATGACTGGCTGGTCATGCGCCGCCACGGCATCGATGCCGCGCCGATCGACGACACGATGCTGATCTCCTACGTGCTCGATGCCGGCACGTCGGGCGGGCACGGCATGGATGCGCTCTCGGAGCGCTGGCTCGGCCACACCCCGATCCCCTACAAGGAGGTCGCCGGTTCCGGCAAATCGGCGGTCACCTTCGATTTCGTCGATATCGACCGAGCGGTCTGCTACGCGGCGGAGGACGCCGACGTGACGCTCAGGCTCTGGCGCGTATTGAAGCCCCGGCTTGCCGCCAAGGGCATGGTCTCTGTCTACGAACGGCTGGAACGGCCGATGGTGGCCGTTCTCGGCCGCATGGAAGAGCGCGGCATCTCGGTTGACCGGCAGATTCTTAGCCGGCTTTCCGGCGATCTTGCGCAGGGTGCCGCAGCGCTGGAGGACGAGATCTACAAGCTTGCCGGGGAGCGCTTCACCATCGGTTCGCCAAAGCAGCTCGGCGACATATTGTTCGGGCGTATGGGACTGCCCGGTGCCAGCAAGACAAAGACCGGGCAGTGGACGACTTCGGCGCGCGTGCTCGAGGACCTCGCGGCCGAAGGCCATGAACTGCCGCGCAAGATCGTGGACTGGCGCCAGCTCACCAAGCTGAAATCGACCTATACGGATGCGCTGCCGGGCTACATCCATCCCGACACGAAGCGCGTGCACACTTCCTATGCGCTCGCCTCGACCACGACGGGGCGGCTTTCCTCTTCGGAGCCCAATCTACAGAATATCCCGATCCGTACGGCGGAGGGGCGCAAGATCCGCACGGCTTTCATTGCCATGCCGGGGCATAAGCTGATCTCGGCCGACTACAGCCAGATCGAGCTGCGTGTGCTGGCGCATGTCGCCGACATCCCGCAACTCCGCCAGGCTTTCGCCGACGGCATCGACATCCACGCCATGACGGCATCGGAGATGTTTGGCGTGCCCGTAGATGGCATGCCGCCGGAGGTGCGCCGCAGGGCCAAGGCGATCAATTTCGGCATCATCTACGGCATTTCGGCTTTCGGCCTCGCCAATCAGCTTTCCATCCCGCGCGAGGAGGCGGCCGACTACATAAAGCGTTATTTCGAGCGCTTCCCCGGTATCCGCGACTACATGGAAGGGACCAAGGCTTTCGCCCGCGCCAATGGCTATGTCGAGACGATCTTCGGTCGCCGTGCGCACTATCCGGAAATACGCTCCTCCAATCCCTCGATGCGCGCGTTCAACGAGCGCGCCGCCATCAATGCGCCGATCCAGGGTTCGGCCGCCGACATCATCCGCCGGGCCATGGTACGGATGGAAGACGCGCTCGCCATGGCCGGTCTGACGAACACCGACATGCTCTTGCAGGTGCATGACGAGCTCATCTTCGAAGCGCCGGAGGACGAGGTAGAGAAAGCGATTCCCGTGATCCGCAAGGTCATGGAGGGGGCCGCCATGCCGGCGATCCATATGGCGGTGCCGCTCCATGTCGATGCCCGTGCCGCGCATAATTGGGACGAAGCGCACTAGGGCGGCGGGGCGGCGCGGATTATCCTGCCATCTGCTGACATACTACCCGGTATTTTGCCGTTGACCTGATGTCGCGCCGATGTTTCAATCCTGCCGCGGACAAGGTGATAATAAGGGGATGGCTGCCCGGAAAGGGCAAACCGGACCGAATGTCCGCCAGTGGGAGGAGAGTGCGTGCTGCCGCAGCAGGAATCTGCCCCGTTCCCGCTTCTCGCGATCCGCGACGTTTCAGTGGCATTCGGCGGTATCAGGGCGCTGGACGGCGTCAGCTTCGACCTTGAGAGCGGTGGGATCCTTGGCCTGATCGGGCCGAACGGAGCTGGCAAGACGACGCTCTTCAATTGCCTGAGCCGGCTCTATACGCCGACTTCCGGCGACATCCTCTTCGAAGGGAACAGCATCCTCAAAAGGAGCGCCAGCCGCATGGCTGAGATCGGCATCGGCCGTACCTTCCAGAACCTCGCTTCCTTTTCGCGGCTTTCCGTCCGCGATAACATCCGCGTCGGCGCGCATTGCCAGGCAAGGACCGACATGCTGAGCGATGGGCTCAGGCTGCCACGTATGCGCCGCGCCGAAGAGCGGATAAACGGCATTGTCGACGAGTTGATCGCCTATCTCGAACTGGGCTCGGTCGCGGACCTGCCGATGGCCGGCCTGCCCTTCGGCACACTGAAGCGGGCGGAGATGGCACGCGCGCTCGCCGTCGGCCCGAAGCTCTTGCTTCTCGATGAGCCGGCCGGCGGCCTTAACCATGACGAGATCGGCGAGCTCGGCCGGCTGATCCGCCGAATACGCGACGATCATGCAGTGACCGTTCTGCTCGTTGAACATCACATGAACCTGGTGATGGGCGTCTCGGACAAGGTCGTCGTACTCAATTTCGGCCGCAAGATCTGCGAAGGCGATCCCTCTTACGTGCAGGCGGATGCGGAAGTGATCCGAGCCTATCTCGGAGACGGGAAATCGTGAAGCCGCTGCTTTCCGTTCATGGCCTTGAGGCCTCCTATGGCGATTTGAAAGTTCTGCGCGGGCTGGATTTTTCGATTGCCGAAGGCAGCGTCACCGCGCTTCTCGGCGCAAACGGCGCCGGCAAGACGACGACGCTGAGAGCGCTTTGCGGCATGATCGCCCGCTCAGGCGAGATCGAGTTCGGCGGTCGATCGATTTCGCGCGCCAGGACCGAGGATATCGTGCGCCTCGGCATCGCGCACGTACCGGAAGGACGCGGCACCTTCTTCAACCTCACGGTGCAGGAAAACCTTGAACTCGGTGCCATGTCGCGACCGGCGAGCCGCGAGGTCATGGGCGATATCGAGCGCATCTACGGTTATTTCCCACGCCTGAAGGAACGCCGCCGGCAGCAGGCGGGGACGCTCTCCGGCGGCGAGCAGCAGATGCTGGCCATCGGCAGGGCGCTGATGCTCAGGCCCCGCCTGATGCTGCTCGACGAGCCTTCTTTCGGCTTGGCGCCGCTCGTTGTGGAAGAGGTGTTCCGCATCCTCGCGCATGTCAGGGAGGCGATGAAGGTGAGCATGCTTCTCGTCGAACAAAACGCCAGTTTCGCGCTGTCGCTCGCCGATCAGGCCTATCTTCTGGAAACGGGCGAGATCGCCGTCGCCGGGTCGGCGGAAGAAATCAGGAACGACGAATCCATCCGCAACGCCTATCTGGGGTACTGACGGAGATGGAAATCCTCATTCAGCAGATCGTATCCGGCGTTGCGACAGGGGCGATCTACGCCTGCATGGCGCTGGCCATCGTCATGATCTACCAGGCGATCCACCATCTCAATTTCGCGCAGGGCGAGATGGCGATGTTCTCCACCTTCGTTGCCTGGCAGCTTCTCGCCTGGGGGGTGCCGTACTGGCTGGCCTTCGTGCTGACCGTGACGCTTTCCTTCGCCGGCGGCCTCATCGTGGAAAGACTCGTCTTCAAGCCGATCGAGAACGCTCCGGTGCTCTCCCACGTCGTCATATTCATTGCGCTGTTCGCCATCTTCAACAGCCTCGCCGGCTTCATCTGGAATTTCGAGATCAAGCCGTTCCCGAGCCCCTTCGGCTCAGGTGCGCTCTTCGGCGGCCTCATGAGCCCGCATCAGGCCGGCATGATTGCCGTCACGCTGGTGGTGCTGGCGCTGCTCTATATCTTCTTCCGCTTCACGCGGATCGGACTCGCCATGCGTGCCGCCGCTGCCAATCCGGAATCGGCCCGCCTTGTCGGCATCCGCGTCGGCTGGATGACGGCGCTCGGTTGGGGCATGGCGTCGGCAATAGGCGCGGTAGCCGGCATGATGATCGCGCCGGTCGTATTCCTCGAGCCGAACATGATGGTGAGCATATTGCTTTATGGCTTCGCCGGCGCCGTCCTTGGCGGCTTGACCAGCCCCGTCGGCGCCGTGATAGGCGGCCTTGCCGTCGGGATCATCGAGAACCTCGCCGGCACCTACATACCGGTCGTCGGGCCGGAATTGAAACTGCCCGTCGCCCTCTTCGTCATAATTGCCGTCCTCGTCGTCCGTCCCTCCGGCCTGCTCGGCCGCAAGACGGTACAGAGGGTCTGATATGGCGATCCGCGAAGAAGGCACCGCGATTACTGCCAAAGGGCCGGTTTCCCGGCTCGGGGCGCGTAACTGGGCAGGGATCCTCGTCGTGCTGGTGCTGGCGGCGCTGCCGCTCTTCCTCACCAACTTCACCGTCTTCCAGCTCACCATGATGCTGATCTATGCGATCGCCATCCTCGGGCTGAACCTGCTCACCGGTATCAACGGCCAGTTCTCGCTCGGCCACGGAGCCTTCTACGCCATCGGCGCCTATACCGCGGCGATCCTGATGGAAGATGCCGGCCTCGCCTATGGCTGGACGTTGCCGGCCGCCGGTATCATCTGCTTCGTGTCGGGCTTCCTGTTCGGATTGCCGGCGCTTCGGCTGGAAGGGATCTATCTGGCGCTCGCGACATTCGGGCTCGCGGTCGCCATGCCGCAATTCCTCAAGCTCTCCGTCATCGAGCCATGGACCGGCGGCGTGCAGGGTATCGTCATCATGAAGCCGGACGCGCCCTTCGGCCTACCGCTCAGCCAGGATCAGTGGCTCTATTATTTCACGCTCGTTGTGGGTCTGCTGCTCTACTGGTTCGCGGTCAATCTCGTCTCCAGCCGCTCAGGCCGGGCGCTGATGGCGATCCGCGACAACCCGCTTGCGGCGCGCGCGATGGGCATCAACAGTGCGCTCTATAAGTCACTCGCCTTCGGCGTCAGCGCCGCTTTCACCGGCATCGCCGGCGCGCTCGGCGCCATCGTCGTGCAGTTCGTCGCGCCCGACAGCTTCACCTTCTTCCTGTCGGTCGCGCTTTTCGTCGGCCTTGTCGTGGGCGGTGTCGGCTGGCTGCCGGGTGCTTTGGTCGGCGGTGCCTTTGTCGTCTTCGTCCCGAATATCGCCGAGCACTTCAACAAGGCACTCGCCGGCGCCGTTTACGGGGTGATCCTCATTCTCCTCATCTACCTGATGCCGACAGGCGCGGGTGGTCTCGTCCGCAAGGTCGCGGACTTCATCGGACGCCGGTTTAGGTCGCGTCCGGATCGCTGAAAGGGAGGTTTAGGCCAATGAGAAGGATTCATTCCAGACTGGCAATTCTTGGTGCGCTGGCGGCCGCCACGACGCTTACGGTGGTAGCGGCATCTGCCGACGAAACAACCGGCATAACCGACAAGACCATCAAGATCGGCAATATCATGCCCTATAGCGGGCCGGCATCGGCCTATTCGCAGATCGCCAAGACCGACGTCGCCTACATGAAGATGCTGAACGATAATGGCGGCGTCTGCGGCCGCCAGATCGACTTCATCAGTTACGACGACGGCTACAGCCCGCCAAAGGCGGTGGAGCAGGCGCGCAAGCTCGTGGAGAGCGACCAGGTGGCGCTGATCTTCAACAGCCTCGGCACGCCGTCCAATTCCGCCATCCAGAAATACATGAACGCCAAGAAGACGCCGCAGCTCTTCGTCGCCACCGGCGCTTCCAAATTCGGCGACCCGAAGAATTTCCCATGGACCATGGGCTGGCAGCCCGACTACGTGTCCGAGGGCAAGATCTATGCCCGCTTCCTCCTGAAGAACATGCCCGACGCGAAGATCGGGGTGCTCTACCAGAACGACGATTACGGCAAGGACTATCTGAACGGCCTCAAGACCGGGCTCGGCGACAAGGCGTCTTCGATGATCGTCGCCGAGCAGCCTTATGAGACTTCCGACCCGACGGTCGATTCGCAGATGGTCAACCTCAAGGGTTCGGGCGCCAACGTCTTCTTCAATGTGGCGACGCCGAAATTCGCCGCCCAGGCCATCAAGAAGGCAGCGGAGCTCGGCTGGAAGCCGATGCAATTGCTGAACAGTGTCTCCAATTCCGTCGGCGCAGTGCTCAAGCCCGCCGGCCTCGAAGCCTCCAAGGGCGTCATCAGCGCGCTCTACCTGAAGGATTCGCAGGACCCGCAATGGAAGGACGATGAAGGCATGAAGAAATGGAATGCCTTCATGGATAAATACTATCCGGACGGTGACAAGAATTCGAGCTTCACCATCTATGGCTATGCCGTCAGCCAGACGCTCGAGAAGGTTTTGCAAGGCGCCTGCGGCGACTTCACCCATTCCGGCATTATGAAGTCTGCCGCCAATCTGAAGAATGTCGACCTCGACCTGACGCCTCCCGGCATCCAGGTGAACACGAGCGCCACCGACTTCTATCCGTTGCAGGACATGCAGCTGATCAAGTTCGACGGCAAGCGATGGGAAGCGTTCGGTGGCGTCGTATCGGGCGCCGACACGCAGTAAGTCTGCCAATAGAGTGGACGGCCGGCCCTGAAGAGGCCGGCCGTTGGATCATCCGGCCAGTTCGATCGAACGTTTTCTGGCTGCCTCCACCGCTTCCGTCACAAGGTCGCGGAGGCGGTTTTCGCCCATCAGCACCCCAAGCGCGGCGGCGGTGGTGCCGTTCGGACTGGTGACCTGCTCACGCAGCCGGCCCGGTTCCTCGCCGCTCTGCGCCGCAAGGCTCGCCGCGCCATAGACCGTCTGCATGGCGAGCAGTTTTGCCGTTTCGGCTGACAGGCCGGCCTTTTCGGCCGCAGCGGAAAGGCATTCGATGAAATGGAAGATATAGGCCGGGCCGGAACCGGAAACGGCCGTCACCGCGTCCATCAGATCCTCCGAATCGATGCGTGCGACGCGGCCGCTGGTCGCCATCAGGCTTTCGATTAAGGTATCGGTATCGGGCGCCACTCTGCCGTTCGACACCAGCACCATCATGCCTTTGCCGATGGCTGCCGGCGTGTTCGGCATGCAGCGCATCACGGCAACACCTCCGCCGAGGAGTTCCTCGAAAAGCGCGATACGCGTCCCGGCGGCGATCGAGACGAAGGTCGCGCCGGAGGCGCCGAAACGGCGATAGGCTGGCGCAACGGTGCGGATCATCTGTGGCTTCACCGCGAAGAGGACAAGTTCCGGCCGAAGCTGCTCCGGCAAATCGGACGCATTGGCCACCGCCTCGACCTTCAGATCCGACACGCGTTGGCGAAGCGCCTCGCCTGGTTCGACGACAAGCACTTCATCCGGCTTGAGCTTGCCGGTCTTCAGCCATCCCGAAAGCATTGCGAAGCCCATATTGCCGCAACCGACCAGGACCAGCTTCTTGTGCACTTCCACCTCCGAATACTTGCCGTCGAGACCTGACGGCGAGGTGGTAGCGCATGCCGGCGAATATAGGAAGCCGCGTCCAGTACACGCGGCGGTCTGTCAGGGGGTAGCTGTCATCATGATGGCCAGCAGCACGATGCCGAAGATCGCTACCATCACCGCGAAGAACGACGCCAGATAAGGGCCGTGAAAGGGCGGCGGCTGATGCCGGCGTCGCCATGTGCGGGAATAGGCGAAGAACCGCAGGCCGGTCGCCAGCACCATTACCACGCCAAGCAGCACCAGCCCGATGCTTGTCCATGTAGATATCCGGTCAAGCAGCAAACCACGTGCCGCACCGGCGCTTCCGTCGACCACCAATCCGAAGCGATCGATGGCGAGGCCACAGATCATCAGCGCCAGCGCCGTGCGCACCCAGACCGAAAGCGTGCGCTCGGCATTCTGGTAGGAGCGCACCTCCGACATTTCCGAGCGATCGAGCGAATAGGTCGTCTGCTTTTCGGCAAACGCCACCATCTGCCGCATCATCTCGATCTGCTTCGCTTCGTGTTCTTCAGCCATAAGAGCCTCCCTGCCGCCGCTGCCTGTCGTGGGCGAGCGGTGGCATCGGCAAGTATACGCCCGAACGGCCGATTGCGTTGCAGATCAGCCGGCCGGCGTCCGGTTCCTTGCGAGAAAACCGCGGATCGCCGCGATTTCGACCGGCTCGATCCCGTGGCCGCCATCGTGCCACTGGAGGAACAGTTCCGCACGCTCACGGCGAAAATAATCGCCAAGCTGCTCCGTCAGCGGTGGCGGACAGATCGGGTCGTTGCGGCCAGCGGTGATGAGAACGCCTGTGCCAGCGAGGCCGGAATTCTCCAGCGGCTCGAATGGGATGAGCGGATGCATCAGCATGGCGTCGTCGAACAAGCCCGCTGCCTCGAACAGCACCGAAGCCAGGATATTGGCGCCATTGGAATAGCCGAGCCCGATAACGCGAGACGGCGAATGCTTCGCCTTCAGATCCGCCACGAAGCGCCTCATCTTTTTGGTACGTAGCGCCAGATCGGCCATGTCGTAGACGCCCTCGCCGGTGCGCCGGAAGAAGCGCGCCGCGCCATATTCGGAGACATCGCCGCGCGGCGAGATGACCGTGGCATCCGGCATCAATTGCGCGGCAAGGCCGGTGAATTGATGCTCGTCGCCGCCGGTGCCATGGAAGGTCAGGAAGAGCGCGCCGCCTGGCACGCCCTTCCTTTCGGCATAGCTATAGCCTTCGGTTGTCATGAAAGCTGTCCTCAATCCGTGATCGGCTGCAGGTGCTTTTCGAGGAAAGCGCGCAGATGCTCGTGTTGCGTCGGCAGCTTCAGCGCCTCGCCGAGATGCGCCTTGTCCTCGTCACGGTCGAAGCCGGGCTCGTTCGTCGCGACCTCGAAGAGCACGCCGCCCGGTGTACGGAAATAGATCGACCAGAAATAATCACGGTCGATAACAGGCGTCACCCGGTAGCCGGTGTCGGTCAGTGCCTGACGGACCTCCAACTGCTTCGCGCGATCCTTGACGGCGAACGCGACATGATGGACCGAGCCTGCGCCCTGATCGGCCACGGCGATATTGGGCATGGTCTCGACATCGACGAAATCCGCGCCGTTGCCGCCTTCGATGCCAAAGCGGGTGACGCCGTCCTGCGTGTCGATCTGCTGATAGCCCATATAACGCAGGAGTTCGGCCGTGGCGCCGTCGTCGCGCAATCTGAGCACAGTGGAATGGAAGCCGCGGATCGCATGGTCGACATCGACCTCGTCCGTCCATGGCACGCGTTTGTCGTTACCGGCTTCGACCAGCGCGAAGCCATCGCCGTCCGGGCCAGCGAAATAGAGGCGTTTTTCGCCGAAGCTCTCGTCTTCCTTCAGCCCGTCGACGCCTGCGCCGGAGAGCC
>JBDZVC010000603.1:0-2028 GCA_040255475.1 Phyllobacteriaceae bacterium
GCCGCAGAGCGTTCCCTATTCCGGCTATGCGCGCGGAACGATCATCATCGATACCGGCAAAAAATTTCTCTATCTGATGGAATCGTCGAATACGGCGCGGCGCTACCCGATCGCGGTCGGACGCGAAGGGCTGCAATTCAAGGGCAAGGCCACGATCGGCGACAAGCAGGAATGGCCTCGCTGGATTCCGACGCTGGACATGCAGAAGCGCGAGCCGAAGCATTACGGCCAGTATAAGGACGGCATGCCCGGCGGGCTCTCCAACCCGCTCGGCGCGCGTGCGATGTATGTCTATCAGGGCAAGCGGGATACGCATATCCGCATCCACGGGACGGTTCAGCCGTGGACGATCGGCACTTCGGCCTCCAACGGATGCTTCCGCATGTTCAACGACCAGGTCATGGATCTTTATCGCCGCGTGAAGATCGGTACGCCGGTCGTCGTTCTCTGATTCGATCTTCTGCTCCTCCAGCAGCGGCCGGCTTTGCCGGCCGTTCTTTTTCAGCGTTCGGGAGTTCCAGGTGGAAATGGAAGCAGCATCGAATTTTGTGCTGGCGGAATCGGATTTGCGGCGCTAAGCCCTGACTCCCATGGCGCGATACATATTCATCACCGGCGGCGTGGTTTCTTCCCTTGGAAAAGGCATAGCGGCGGCAGCTCTCGGAGCTCTTTTGCAGGCGCGCGGCTATCGTGCGCGCATCCGGAAGCTCGATCCCTACCTCAATGTCGATCCCGGCACGATGTCGCCCTATCAGCATGGCGAGGTCTTCGTGACGGATGACGGGGCCGAAACCGACCTCGATCTCGGGCACTACGAACGTTTCACCGGGCGCTCCGCAAACAAGCAGGACAACATCACCACCGGCCGCATCTATCAGAACATCATCGAGAAAGAGCGGCGCGGCGACTATCTCGGCGCAACGGTTCAGGTCATTCCGCACGTCACCGACGAGATCAAGAATTTCATCGTCGAGGGAAACGAGGAATACGACTTCGTCATCTGCGAGATCGGCGGGACGGTCGGCGATATCGAAGCGATGCCCTTCCTCGAGGCAATCCGCCAGCTTGGTAATGACCTGCCGCGCAACAACGCGGTTTATGTGCATCTGACGCTGATGCCTTATATCCCTTCGGCCGGGGAACTGAAGACCAAGCCGACCCAGCATTCCGTCAAGGAATTGCGTTCCATCGGCATCGCGCCGGACATTCTCCTGGTTCGTGCCGACCGGGCCATTCCAAACGAAGAACGGCGCAAGCTTTCGCTCTTCTGCAATGTACGCGAATCGGCGGTGATCCAGGCGCTCGACGTCGGTCACATCTACGACGTGCCGATGGCTTACCATAAGGAAGGGCTCGACGGGGAAGTGCTCGCCGCCTTCGGCATCGACCCGGCACCGAAGCCGCGCATGGAGCGCTGGCAGGAAGTTTCCGAGCGCATCCATAACCCCGAAGGCGAGGTGACGATCGCCATCGTCGGGAAATATACCGGTCTCAAGGACGCCTATAAATCGCTCATCGAGGCGCTGGCGCACGGCGGCATGGCCAACCGTGTGCGCGTCAAGCTCGACTGGATCGAAAGCGAGATCTTCGAGAAGGAGGATCCATCGCCATGGCTGGAGAAGGTGCATGGCATCCTGGTGCCGGGCGGCTTCGGGGAGCGCGGCTCGGAGGGCAAGATACTCGCGGCCAAATTCGCGCGTGAGCGCAAGGTGCCCTATTTCGGCATCTGCTTCGGCATGCAGATGGCTTGCATCGAGGCTGCACGGTCACTGGCAGACGTCGAGAAAGCCTCTTCCACTGAATTCGGGCCGACCAAGGAGCCGGTTGTCGGACTGATGACGGAATGGCTGAAGGGCAATATGCTCGAGAAGCGGCGCGAGGTCGGCGATCTCGGCGGTACGATGCGTCTCGGCGCCTATCCGGCTGAACTCGCCGCCGGTTCGAAGATCGCTGAAATTTATGGCGACTCCCACATTTCGGAACGCCACCGCCACCGCTACGAGGTCAATATCGACTACAAGGCGAAGC
>JBDZVC010000129.1:0-4997 GCA_040255475.1 Phyllobacteriaceae bacterium
GCCAACCGTATCAGCGGGGCAGATGTTTTTGAATGGAAGATCGTCTCCGCCGACGGTAGGCCCCCGCTTACAAGTTGCGGGATGCCGGTTGCCGTCTCCGGTCCGCTCGACCCGGCGCCGAGGACGGATGTCCTCGTCGTCATAGCCGGCTTCGGCAATCGCGAGCAGGCGACCCCTGCCCTCCTCTCGCGGATCAGGCGCGTGGCGCGAGCGGCGCGAGCCTATGGCGGTGTCGAGGCAGGCGCCTGGCTGATCGCCCGCGCTGGCCTGCTGGACGGTCGGGCTGCAACGACGCATTGGGAGGACATGGAGGACTTCGCTGCCGCCTTCCCCGAAAGCGACATCCGGCCGGACCGCTATGTCATCGACGGCCCGGCCTTCACCACCGGCGGCGCCTCGCCGACCTTCGACCTGATGCTGCATCTCGTCCGCAGCCGACTCGGCATGGCCGTGGCGCTCGATGTGGCGAGTGTCTTCATCTACGACGAGGCGCACGCCTCGTCCGACGCCCAGCCGCTGGTGTCGCTCGGCCGCCTCGACGGGTATGATCCGCGGCTGGCGCAGGCGATCCGCCTGATGGAAGCATCTATCGACCATCCGCTCACTATCGCCGCCATCGCCCGCAGGACCGGCGTGACGGCGCGCTCGCTGGAGACGATCTTCGGCAGATCGATCGGCGAGACGCCCGGCGCCTACTATCTCAGGCTGCGGCTCGGCGCGGCCCGCAGGCTCGTCCTGGATACGAGGATACCGATGGCCGATATCGCCGCGCGCACCGGCTTCTCCTCCGCCGCCGCCTTCAGCCGGGCGTTCAGCCGCGCCCATGGCGAAGCGCCGAGCCGGATGCGGAGGGCCTAAGGCGCCCCGAGGTTACACCCGCTCCAGCGCCACCGCGATGCCCTGGCCGACGCCAATGCACATGGTGGCAAGCGCGAGCGTGCCCTGACGTTCCTTCAGTTCCAGCGCAGCCGTGCCGGCTATGCGCGCGCCCGACATTCCGAGCGGATGGCCAAGCGCGATCGCACCCCCGTTCGGGTTCACGAATTCCGCGTCCTCCGGAATGCCGAGATCGCGCAGCACCGCAATACCCTGCGAGGCGAAGGCCTCGTTGAGTTCGATCACGTCGAAATCGGACGGCTTCAGGCCGAGCCGTTCGCAGAGTTTCTTCGTCGCCGGCGCCGGGCCGAAGCCCATGATGCGCGGCTCGACACCGGCCACCGCACCACCGAGAATACGCGCTATCGGCTTCAAATCGTACTTTTCGATCGCCGCTTCCGAGGCAACGATGAGCGCCGCGGCAGCATCATTCACGCCCGACGCGTTGCCCGCCGTCACCGTGCCGCCTTCGCGGAACGGCGTCGGCAGCTTCGCCAGCACCTCAAGCGTGGTGCCGGCACGCGGATGCTCGTCCTTGTCGACGACGATCGGGTCGCCTTTCCGCTGCGGGATCGTCACCGCGACGATCTCCTTCGCCAGACGTCCGTTGCCTTGTGCCGCGACCGCCTTCTCCTGGCTGCGGGCGGCGAAGGCATCCTGGTCCCTCCGGCTGATCTGGAATTGCTCGGCGACGTTCTCGCCGGTCTCCGGCATGGAATCGACACCGTACTGCTTCTTCAACAGCGGGTTGACGAAGCGCCAGCCGATGGTGGTGTCGTAGATTTCCGCCTTGCGGGAAAAGGCCGTGTCAGCCTTCGGCATCACAAACGGCGCGCGGCTCATGGATTCGACGCCGCCGGAGATAATGATCTCCGCCTCGCCGGCCTTGATCGCACGTGCCGCGGAGATGGTGGCGTCCATGCCCGAGCCGCAGAGCCGGTTGATGGTCGCGGCGGGCATCTCCTTCGGCATGCCGGCCAGAAGCAGCGCCATGCGTGCGACGTTGCGGTTGTCCTCGCCCGCCTGGTTGGCGCAGCCATAAAGAAGGTCGTCCACCGCTTCCCAATCGACGCCCTTGTTGCGTTCCTTCAAGGCGCGCAGCGGAATCGCGCCGAGATCGTCGGCGCGGACAGCGGCAAGCGAACCGCCGAACCGGCCGATCGGGGTGCGGATGTAGTCACAGATGAAAGCTTCGGCCATTTCAAACCTCCGGTACGGACAAATCCCTGACGCTGCCATCGACCGCCAGCGTCGCCCCGGTCAGGGCCTGCAATTCATCGAGGCTCATGCCCGGCAGCTTTTCGCGCAGCACGAACCGCGCATCGACGATATCGACCACCGCCAGACTGGTATAAACCCTGGTCACGCAGCCTACACCGGTGAGCGGCAGGCTGCATTTCTTCACAAGCTTCGGCCGACCGTCCTTGGTGACGTGGTCAGTGATGACAGCGACGCGTTTGGCACCATGGACGAGGTCCATCGCCCCGCCAACCGCCGGCACCGAGCCCGGGCCCGTGCTCCAATTGGCAAGATCGCCGTTTTCCGCGACCTCGTAGGCGCCAAGGATGGCCACGTCGAGATGTCCGCCACGCACCATCGCAAAAGAATCCGCATGGTGAAAGAAAGCCGCCCCGGGATTGACGGTGACCGGCTTCTTGCCGGCATTGATCAGGTCCCAGTCTTCCTCTCCCGCGGGCGGCGCCTCGCCGAAGCCAAGGATGCCGTTCTCGGTGTGATACACCACTTCGCGGCCTTGGGGCTTGAACTTGGCCACCATTTCGGGGAAGCCGATGCCGAGATTTACATAGGCTCCGTCTGCAATATCCTGCGCGGCGCGCCATGCGATCTGCGCGTTGGTCAGCTTGGCGGTCATTGCTTCGCTCCTTCGCGCAACAGAACCTCTTCCTGTCTGGGCTCCGCGACTTCAACGATGCAATCGACGAATATGCCAGGCGTGACGACATGCTCGGGGTCGATGCCGCCCGGTTCCACGATCCGCCGTGCCTGGACGATCGTCGTGGCCGCCGCCATCGCCATCAGCGGTGCGAAATTCCGTGCCGCCTTGTTGTAGGTAAGGTTTCCCTTACGGTCGGCGAGTTCCGCCTTGATCAGCGCCACGTCGGCCTTCAGCCACCGCTCCTGCACATAGTGCCTCCCCTCGAACTCGGCGACCGGCTTGCCTCCCGCAAGCTGGGTGCCGTAGCTCGTCGGCGTGTAGAAGGCGGGGATGCCCGCGCCGGCCGCGCGGATGCGCTCGGCCAAGGTTCCCTGCGGGACCAGTTCCAGTTCGATCCGGCCGGCAAGATAGCGCTCCGTGAAGGCCTTTGGATCGGACGAACGCGGGAACGAGCACACCATTTTGGCGACCATGCCGGCATAGATCATCGCCGCGATGCCGATCGCGCCATTGCCGGCATTGTTATTGATTACGGTGAGCGACCCGGGCGATCCGGTTGCCCTGTAGCGCTCGATCAGCGCGCCGATGAGTTCGATCGGAGCGCCGGCGCCGCCGAACCCACCGATCATGACTGACGACCCGTCCTGAATGTCGGCAACCGACGCTTCGACGCTGGGACAGACCTTGTTCATCGCTCGATCCATTAGAAACAGAGTTCGCATTGCGAACAAATGTTTTATATGCGATACTTTCTAGATGACGATCGAAACCGAGTCAATCGAAAGCACCGAACGCGAACGCGACCATGTCGGCTCGCTCATGAAGGGTCTTGGTGTGGTGGAAATCCTCGCCGCCCATCCCGCCGGCCTCACCTTGACCGAGATGGCGGAGACGGCCGGCCTGACCCGGGCAGGCGCGAGGCGTTTCCTGCTGACCCTTGTAGCGGCCGGCTATGCGACGCAGAGCGGCCGTCGCTTCCAACTCTCGTCCAGACTGCTGGCGCTGGCACGCACATGGCTGCAGGGTACGCCGCTATGGATATTCGCGGAGCCTTTCATGCGTGACCTTTCCGCGACCTTCAACGAATCCTGCTCGGCCGCGATCCTCGCCGGCGAGGATGTCGTCTATGTCGCCCGCGCGCCGAGCCGCGCCATTCTGTCCGTTACGCTCAACATCGGCACGCGGCTGCCCGCTTATTGTACCTCGATGGGCAAAGTCCTGCTCTCCGGCCTCGATGAGGGCCAGTTTACCGCCTTCCTCGAAAAAGCAAGCCTGAAGCCCAACACACCGAAGACGATCACCGATCGGGCGATCTTGCGCGAGACGATCAAGAAGGTCCGCCGCGATGGCTTCGCCATTGCCGACGAGGAACTGGAACTCGGGCTTCGCTCCATCGCCGTGCCGATCCATGACGGAACGGGCAGGATCGTCGCGGCACTGAACGTCTCCACCCAGACCGCACGCCTGTCGGTAGCGGAGATGAAGCGTGAAATCCTGCCGAAATTGAAGGCGGCGGCGGCCAGGATCGAAGATTATTTCCTTGTTCAGTAGCAACCTTGGGCCGTCACTGGCACACATCCGCTTCAGCGCCGGCGCAACCCGTCGACGAAGATGTCGACGAGGCGGAGGGCGGTAGGCTGCCAGTCGGCCGTGCTTTGCGAATAGAAGATGCCGATCAAGGTGCGCAGAAGGTCTTCCGGCGGAATGTCGGAACGTGCTTCCCCGGCCGCGATCGCGCGATCGAGCAGCAAGCGGACCGCGCCGGTCAGCTGCTCGAAGGAATAGGCTTTCAGGTCCGGGGAGCCATGCGCGACGAGTTGCAGCGCACCGATCATGCCTTTCTTGGCCGCGACAAGCCGGACATTCGCGTGCAGCCATTGGCGCAGCGCCTCGACCGGATCGGGCTCGCCGGCGAGCTTTCCCGCCAGTTCGACGAGATGGTCGACTTCGTGACGATAGACGGCCTCGAACAGCGCTTCGCGCGTCGGGAAATGCCGATAGAGCGTACCGATCCCGACGCCCGCCTTCCGGGCGACCGCCTCCAGGCTCGCCTGCGGGCCTCCGGCGCTGAAGATCTGCGTAGCCGCCTCGAGCAGGATCTCCCGGTTGCGGATTGAATCCGCACGCGGCTTGCGTCTTGTCTTCTCGGTTGCGGTTCCCATTTTTCTCACAACGGACACGTTCCCTCTTGATAAACGGAGGAACCCTCCGTATAAATAGCAGT
>JBDZVC010000129.1:5097-10502 GCA_040255475.1 Phyllobacteriaceae bacterium
GCCTTCATCGCGCATGACGGGTTCCAGTGCGGCTATTGCACGCCGGGCCAGATCATGAGCGCCGTCGGCCTCATAACCGAGGGCCACGCCGGAAATGATCCCGAGCGGGTCCGCGAACTGATGAGCGGCAATATCTGCCGCTGCGCCGCCTACAAGGGCATCACGGAGGCGGTGCTGGAGGCGCAGGAGACGATCGCCGGCAGAACCGCCACGGAAGGCAACCGGAGGGATGCGGCATGAACCGTTTCGACTATGTGCGGCCTGCCACCGTGGCCGAGGCCGTCGCCGCCGCTTCCGAGCCGGGATCAGCCTATCTCGGGGCCGGCACCAACCTTCTCGATCTGATGAAGGTCGGCGTGGCACGACCGGGCCGCGTCATCGATGTCACGCGGTTGCCCGGCCTCGACCGGATCGAATGGCTGCCGGATGGCGGCGTGCGCATCGGCGCGATGGTCCGCAATTCCGACCTCGCCTATGACGAGCGCTTTGCGCGTGCCTTTCCGGCCGTTGCCGAAGCGCTGCTTTCCGGCGCTTCGGCGCAGCTTCGCAACGCGGCGACAGTCGGCGGCAATCTGATGCAGCATACGCGCTGCGCCTATTTCCACGACCTCCAGAGCGCTTGTAACCGGCGCGTGCCTGGCTCGGGCTGCGACGCGCTCGGAGGCGAAAACCGGCTGCACGCCGTACTTGGCTGGAGCGAACATTGCATCGCGACGCATCCGTCCGATTTCTGCGTGCCGCTGGTGGCGCTCGATGCGGTAGTCGAGGTGGAAGGACCGCACGGCGCCCGCGAAATCGATATCGACAGGCTGCACGCACTTCCGGGTGCGACACCGGAGCAGGAAACCGCGCTAGCGCCCGGTGAACTGATCGTCGCGCTCAGGCTTCCGGCGGATGCAGCGGGCTTTTCCCGCAACGCCCGCTATCTCAAGCTGCGCGAGCGCACCTCTTATGCCTTTGCCGTGGTGTCGGCGACGGCCATGCTGGAAGTCGAGGCCGGTACGATCCTGCGGGCGCGCATCGCACTTGGCGGCGTCGCCGCGAAACCCTGGCGGGCAGCCGAGGCGGAAGCCTCGCTGGAAGGCGCGAAGCCTACTGCCGAAGCCTTCGTCAAAGCCGCCGAACTGGCGCTCGCCGAGGCGCGACCGTCCGGCGACAACGCCTTCAAGATCGAACTCGCGCGCCGCATCGTCGTGCGCGCCCTCACGCTTGCATCGGAGGGTACGCCGGAGGTCATGCCTGCGCTGCCGGCCTCGCCCTTCTCCACGAAAATCGGAGCGAACCATGTCGCCTGAGACCGCACCCTCTCCCCTTTATATCCGTCACGGCTCCAACGCCGGGCAGCCGCTGACGCGCCGCGACGGCGTGCTCAAGGTCACCGGCCGCGCCACCTATGCGGCCGACAATCACCCTGAAGGCGTCCTTTATGCGGTGGCGGCGGGCAGCCGCATCGCGCGCGGCCGCGTCGTCTCGCTCGATGTCGCTGCGGCCAAAACGCATCCCGGCGTGGTCGAGGTGCTGACGCCGGAAAACCGGCCGCCGCTCTTCCACGACCCTGATGAGAAGATGCCGCCCTTCGGCATGCGCGTGGAGGTGCTGCAGGACGACACGGTCCGCTACGTCAACCAGCCGATTGCACTGGTGGTCGCCGAGACGCTGGAAGCGGCGACGGAAGGTGCGGTCCTGCTCGATCCGCAATACGAGGCCGAGGGGGCCCGGACCGGATTGGAGAACGGCGAGCAGTTCGACACCAAGAGCGCCGGCTTTGGCGCGCCGGCGCGGACGGCATATGGCAATATCGAAGCGGGGCTTGCGGAAGCTAGTCGCGTGACCGAAGTCGAATACATCACCCCGCCGCAATACCACAACGCCATGGAGCCGCATGCGGTCGTGGCCGAATGGGACGGCGATCGCGTGACGCTTGACATGCCCAACCAGGCTATGGCGCTCAGCGCTGCGTCCTACGCGGCCTATTTCGGCATCCCGGCCGAAAACGTCCTGATCCGCTCGCCCTTTCTCGGTGGAGGCTTCGGCTCGAAGGCGATCCTCAATGGGCCGCAACTCCTAACGATCCTCGCCGCACGCATGCTGAAGCGCCCGGTCAAGCTGGCGCTGCCGCGGACGCAGATGTTCGGGCCGGTCGGGCATCGCGGAGGGACCTGGCAGAAGCTGCGTATCGGAACGGATAGCGATGGGCGTCTCACCGCGCTTCACCATCACGTACTCGCCGAGACCTCGACCTTCGATGATTTCGTCGAACCGTCAGCGGGCGTGTCGCTGACGCTCTATGCGGCGCCCGCCATTCTTACCGAGCACAAGGGCTTGCGGCTCAATGTCGGCACGCCAGGACCGATGCGCGCGCCGGGCGCGGCATCGGGATCGGCGGCGCTCGAGGCCGCGATCGATGAGGCAGCCGAGGCATGCGGCATGGACCCGCTTGATTTCAGGCTCGCCAACTATGCCGACACGGAACCCGGCACCGGCAGGCCCTTTTCGTCAAAGGCGCTGCGCGAATGCTATGCGGAGGGCGCCAAGCGCTTCGGCTGGTCCGGCCGGCCGCTCGAACCGCGCCGCATGCGCGACGAGAACGGTTTTCTCGTCGGCTGGGGCATGGGCACCGCCTTCTTCCATTGTCCGCATTTCCCGGCGGAGGCTCGTGCCACCTTGCGTGCCGACGGCACGGCGCTGGTCGAGACCGCCGGTGCCGACATGGGACAGGGGGCGTGGACCGCGCTCGCCCAGATCGGCGCGGAAGCACTCGGCCTCGATGCGGACCAGGTAGAGATCCATTCCGGCCTCTCCAGCCTGCCCGATGGCGGCGTGGCGGGCGGCTCCGCCCATACGGCAAGCGCGGGACTTGCGCTGCGCAACGCCGGCGAAGATGCGATCGGCCGGCTTGCCGAGCTCGCCACTGCCGATCCTGCTTCGGCCCTCTTCGGCGCCGGCAATATCGGCGTGGTGGCGCGAAGCGGACGGCTATACCGTCTCGATGACGAGATGCGCAGCGAGAGCTATGCCGAGATACTGCGGCGCGCCGGACGGAGTGAAATCGTTGGCACGGCCAAGACGGCTCGCGATCCGGCGGTCGCTGAGGACTATGCGATGTTCTCGCATGGCGCCGTTTTCGCCGAGGTGAAAGTCGATCCCGACCTCGGACAAGTGCGTACGACGCGGCTTGTGGGAGCTTTCGCGGCTGGCCGTATCATCAATCCCCGCCTCGTGCAGAGCCAGTATTACGGCGGCATGATCTGGGGTGTCTCGTTCGCGCTGCACGAAGAGGCGGTGACTGATAGGAGGACCGGCCGCATCATGAATGCCGATCTTGCCGGCTATCATGTGCCGGTAAACGCGGACGTGCCCTCGGTAGAGGCGATCCTGATCCCGGAAGAGGACACGCACGTCAATCCGCTTGGCATCAAGGGCGTGGGCGAAATAGCGATCACCGGAACGGTAGGCGCAATCGCCAACGCGGTCTGGCATGCGACGGGCGTGCGTATCCGCCGTTTCCCGGTCCACGTCGAGGATCTGCTCGTCAATTGACCCGGTGCCGGCCCCGCCGGCGCCGGATCATATGCCAGTGACCAGTTTCGCCATGACGACGATGATGGCCACCTGCATGAGGCCCTGGCTTGCCACGACATAGTAGAAGCGGCTCATCATCCGGCCGATCTTCGCGCCGTCGGGCTGGGGCTTCTGCAACTCGAAGCAGACTCTGAGGCTCGTCGGCAGGAGATAGCCGAGCCCCTGGATCGTCATCAGCGTGACCAGCACCAGCGCGGCGGCGATCCAGCCGAATTCCGGCCAGGGCAGCGCGGTGAAGCCGAGTTCGACGGCAAGGAACCAGCCCGCCGTTCCGGTGAGAATGGAAAGCGTCGGCATGAGGAACAGGGTCACCGGCGTCAGACGGGTGATGATCTCCTTGCGTATCGGAACGGAGACGCTTCGGATGATCGGGCCGATGACGAAGCCCATGAACAGGTCGATGCCGGTCCACAGCACACCGCTCATGACATGGACCCAGTTGAGGAACCAGGTATTGCCGTAGACGATGGCGGCGATCATCACCAGAAGCGCCGCCGCCACATACCATAGATAATGCCACCGGATCAGGCTCTGTTGCCCGCCCGGCACTCCTTCGATCGCCGTCATGATCCTGCCCCTTGCCGCCAAAACGGGAGGGAAGGATACGCCCGAGCGTTCGTCACGCCAATGCAAATCGACAAGAAGGATGCCTGATCGGAGCCCGCTTCCTTTGCGGATAGCCACGATCCGTGTCGAAGCCGGCTTGCCGCCGCGATAGTTTTGTATCAAACTATCTATGCGGGTGAGGAGCGATCCTCGCCGGATCGTTATCGGGAGGAACAGATGACGTTGACCAAGGGACCGGGAAGGCGTGTCGGACGACGCGCCGTCCTCAAGGGCATGGCGGCCGCCGGCGCTGCCGGTACGGTAAGCTTCAGCGGGCTACGGCCGGCCTTCTCCGCGCCGAAGACCATCAAGATCGGGCTGGTGATGCCGCAGACCGGGCCGCTGGCCTTCTTCTGCGAACATATCCCCTTCGTGCTCGACCAGGTGAAGAAGGCGACCGGGGGGAACCTCAGCGTCGGCGGAACGCAGCATCCGCTGGAGATCGTGATCCGCGACAGCCAGTCGAATCCCAACCGGGCCGCGGAGGTGACGCAGGACCTGATCCTCAATCAGGGCGTTAATCTTATCGCCACGTTCGCCACGCCGGAAACGGTCAACCCGGTCTCCGACCAGTGCGAGCTGAACGGCGTTCCCTGCGTGTCGAACGACGCACCCCTGGAGCCCTATTTCTTCGGCCGCCATGGCGACCCGAAGAAAGGGTTCGAATGGACCTATCACTTCTTCTTCAGCGGTGACGAACTGATCAATTGCCTCGTGCCGCTCTGGAACCGGCTCGACACGAACAAGAAGGTCGGCGGGCTTTGGCCGAACGACGGCGACGGCATCGCACAATCGAAGGGCTTTCCGCCGGTCATGGAAAAGGGCGGCTACACCGTCGTCGATCCAGGCCGCTTCGACATGCCGGCCAGCAACTACAACGCCCAGATCGGCGCCTTCAAGGCCGCCGGCTGCGACATCGTTTCGGGCGTGGTACCGCCGCCTGAAATGACCACCTTCTGGAACGGCTGCGCCCAGCAGGGCTACAAGCCGAAAGCCGTCTATATGGGCAAGGCGCTCGAGTTCCCGGCGGGCATAGCACCGCTTGGCGCGCGCGCCGAGGGCCTGACGACCGAGGTGTGGTGGTCGCCATTCCATCCCTATACCTCGTCCATGAACGGCCAGACCTCGAAGGAACTCGCCGACGCCTATGAAGCCGAGAGCGGTCGGCAGTGGTCGCAGCCGCTCGGTTTCCGGCATTCGCTTTTCGAGGTCGCGCT
>JBDZVC010000604.1:0-2013 GCA_040255475.1 Phyllobacteriaceae bacterium
CCCGGAACAGGCCGCGCGCCAGCATGATCGGCGCGAAGAAATTCACCTGGAAGACGTCACGCCACAAATGCATCGGCGTCTCGATGGAATCGAGCCGGCTGCCATCCTCGCGCTTCGGCGAGATCGCCGCGTTGTTGACGAGCGCCTCGAGCCTGCCGCCCGGGCCGAGCCGGTGGCGGATCTCGGCGATGGCGCGGCCGACATCTTCCTGGTCGGCAAGATCGACCTGGATATGGTCCTCCGGTCCCGCCGGCCAGGGACAGTTTTCCGAAAAGGCCTGCCGGGAGCAGGTGATCACCCGCCATCCCTCGCGCGAGAAGCGCTTGACGGCCGCATGGCCGATCCCCCGGCTGGCTCCGGTCAGGACAAGAGTCTTGCGGGCTTCCGGGGCCTTGCGGATATCGGTGGTTTGACGGGCTTCCGGTTCTGGCATGAGCGCTCTCTTCGCACGCGCTCTATGTAGACGAGGAAAGCCGTCCTGACGAGTGGGCCTTTTCGCAGGCGCGGGCTCAGTCCTGCCTGCCCAATATGATATCGAGGATGGAGGAGCCGCCTCGGCGCGACGATCCGCCGACATCGGCCGGCGGCACCGGCCGCGAAACCGAGGCGGTTCGGCTGTTATCGAGCGGCTGCCTGGTGCGCTGGGTAACGTTCGGGATGGCGGCCTGCGGTTTGACGTTCGCCGGGGGGGTCGTCGCCGGACGCGTACCCGTGGAGACCTGCGCGGGCGGGGGTGCGGGCGGACGCATTCCCGGCATAGGCGTCTGGTCCTCATCCTCGCTCACCGCCACCGGAGCGACGGCGACGCCCGGCGAGGGATGCCACGAGCCGGGC
Organism: Phyllobacteriaceae bacterium; assembly: GCA_040255475.1. GTDB lineage: Bacteria > Pseudomonadota > Alphaproteobacteria > Rhizobiales > Rhizobiaceae > Mesorhizobium_L. Next base: position 835 of record JBDZVC010000604.1, read on the forward strand.
AGGTCGCGGACCGGAACGCCCTCATGCGCAGCCGTCATGAATTCCTTCCAGGCCGTCGCCGGCAGGCTGCCACCGGTGATGCCCTTCGTCGGCGAATTGTCGTCATTACCGAACCAGACGCCGGTGGTCAGGTTCGAAGTGTAGCCGACGAACCAGGCGTCACGGGAACTCTGGCTGGTTCCGGTCTTGCCGGCGGCCGGCCAGCCGAACGCCGCCCTCCGGGCCGTGCCGGTCAGGATCGTCTGCCGCATCATGCTGTTCATCATGCCGACGATCTCCGGTCGGATGACGCGCGGCTCTGCTTTTTGCGGGAATGCGTACAGCACCTTGCCCGAGGCGGAGAGGATGCGGCGGATGAAATGCACCGTCGGCTTGTAGCCGCCATTGGCGAAGGGAACATAGGCGGCCGTCAGCTCGAGCGGGGTCACCTCCGATGTGCCGAGCGCGATCGACGCATTGGCCACGAGGTCCGACTGGATGCCTAGGCGGTGCGCCACCTCGACCACGGCCTTCGGCCCGACCTCCATGGCAAGCTGCGCCGCGACCGAGTTCAGCGAACGCGCCAGCGCCTCGGTCAGCGTCACGCGGCCGTAATATTTGCCGCCGTAATTCTCCGGCGTCCATTTTCCGATCTTCACCGGCGCATCGTTGCGGACGGAATCGGGCGTGCGGCCGTCCTCCATCGCCGCGAGATAGACGAAGGGCTTGAAGGCGGAACCGGGCTGCCGGCGCGCCTCCGAGGCACGGTCGAATTGACTGTTGGCGTAGTCGTAGCCGCCGACCATGGCCCGCACCGCGCCTGTGTTGTCGATGGAGACGAGAGCGCCCTGGCTGACATGCAGCTTCTTGCCGTCGTTCAGGATCAGCTGGTGGATCGCTTTCTCGGCGACCGACTGCAGGTCGAGGTCCACCGTCGTCTGTACGACGATGTCCGAGCGGACCTCGCCGATCAGGTCCGGCAGTTCGCCCATGACCTCGTCGGCGACATAGTTTTCCGAGCCCGTCCAGTAGGAGGCGACGCGCGTCGGCGGCGCGCTCATTGCGCTCGCCATCTGCTTCTCGCCGATCATGCCCTGGTCGCGCATCGCCGCCAGCACGAGCTGCGCACGCTTCTCCGCCGCCTTGGGGTCGCGCGCCGGCGACAGGCGCGACGGCGCCTTGACCAGCCCGGCGAGAAGC
>JBDZVC010000605.1:0-2011 GCA_040255475.1 Phyllobacteriaceae bacterium
CTCGGCCCGGCGATCCCGAATGCATCGGCGTAGCAACCGGCGAATTCCTTCGCGCGTTCGCGCCGACAGTAGAAGCAGGGCCGGTGCCCGGCTGACAGCGCCGTCACTTCATCGAGGAAGAAGAACTCCGTCCAGCCGGCATTGCCTGACGGCGCGTTGCGCCCCATCACTTCGCGCCGGCGACCGCGAAACTCGCATTCGCAGATGATCCAGGCCTTCGTCGTCCAGCGCCGCGAAAGGAGCGTCTTCGTCGCCGGATTGTGGATGACGCCGCGATTGCCGGTGAAGAGCCCGCGGGCCTCGACCGCATGGATAGCGCCGAAAGGATCGACGCGGTTCTGTAGTGGCATTCCGGGTTCCCTGCCGTTGCGTTGCCTTTTTAACACGTCTTGAAATTTGTCGTTGAAGAGTGCTCCCGCCCTCTTTTCCGCGAGCCTCGCCGGCCTTATGTGGCCATTCGGCAACGGCCGCTTCCCTTGAACGGAAAAAATCGGAATTGAGGCAACTTTGTCCTCTTTGCGGCGTTTGTTGGCAAGATTTTGGTAACCTAGACCGTGCGAAGTGACAGGACACAAACCGAGATGACCCCCGTGAAAGCAGCGCTTCTGTCCTTCGTAATGCTGTCCGCCATTCTGGTATGGGGGGCCGGCATCTACAGCGCCGACGCATCCTCCAAGCACACCGTCGTGGATGGTTACGGCGTCGTCGCAGCGGTTCGCTAATAGCGCCGGTCCGGCGCGCCGCGCACGTCCATCAGCATCTTGTCCGCGCCGTCTATGATGGCGCAGGTAAGCACGCCCGAATAGAATGCGCCCGTATCGATATTGATCCGGTTCGGCATCACCTCCGGTTCGTCCGACGGCGTATGCCCGTGGACGATCACCTTGTCGTAGAGCCCCGGATAGTCGAGGAATTCGTGCCTGATCCAGATCAGGTCGTGCGGGTCCTGCCGCTCCAGCTTCACGTCCGGTCGGACGCCGGCATGGCAGAAGAAGAAATCACCGAAGGTGACGGAGCGCGGTAGCGATCGCAGGAAGGCGATATGTTCTTCCGGTATCGCGTGGAGCAACCTCGCATGGCCTTCCAGGAGTGCCGGAGCGGGTGAAAACAGCAGTTCCACCCCGTAGGAGCGGGCCGTTTCTTCCCCGCCGTTGGTGGCGAACAGGTCGTGAGGGTTCGGCTCGGCCAGGAATTCCAGCATGCCGAAATCGTGATTGCCCATCAACGAGATGATCCGGCTGTCGCGCATCCCGGTTGCGATCAGGAAGTCGAGCACGCCCTTCGAGGAGGGGCCGCGATCCGTATAGTCGCCGACATGGATGATGCGCCAGTCCGCCGGCTCGTGCGCCGCGATATCCGTCCGGATGCGCTCATGCATGGCCTCGAGCAGGTCGAGCCTTCCATGCACGTCGCCGATGGCGTAGAGCCGCATCCTCTCCGGACCGCGTGCATCGAGAAAATGGATGCCGGCCACCGGATCAGCGCCCCGGGTCTATCCGCCGACCATGATGATGTGCAGCGCGCGCGGACCGTGCGCGCCGAGAAGCAGCTTCTGTTCGATATCGCCGGAGCGCGACGGGCCGGTGATGAAGTTCAGCGTGCGCGGCATCTCGCCCTTGCCGAACTTTCCACGCACCTTGGAAAGCACGGTCTCCATGTCGCCGGCGACATTCTTCGCATCCACGACGACGATATGATGTTCGGGCAGGAAATTGATCGTCGTCGGATTGTCGCCGCCGGAAGTGAGCACCAGCGTGCCGCTTTCAGCGATGGCGCCGAAGGCGTGGCTCACGCCCGCCTCGTCGTCCCCGTCGGAGGGACCGTGCTTGACGTTGAGTGCCTTCTGTTTGGACCACGGCATCCGCGCCAGCCGCTCGTCCGCGCCCACCCGGATTGCCGCCGGCAGATTGCGCGAGCGCAGGTATTCGGCCACCGCCTTCGGCACGTCGTCATGGGACTTCACCTGCCGGACGCTTGCCGAGACCTTCTCCGCCATCGCGACGAACAGCTT
>JBDZVC010000606.1:0-2005 GCA_040255475.1 Phyllobacteriaceae bacterium
TGCTCCGCCGGCAGGTCCACGCCGTCTATGCGCTGATCGACCGGCTGCGCGAAGCGCATCCGTTGGTCGAGATCGAAAGCTGCGCTTCGGGCGGCGCGCGCATCGATTACAGCATATTGAAGCGCACGCATCGCGTCTGGCTTTCCGATTCCAACGATGCGCATGAACGCTGGAAGATGCAGAACGCCGCCATGCAGTTCCTGCCGCCGGAGATCGTCGGCAGCCATGTCGGGCCGCGCCATTGCCATACGTCGGGACGCGAGCTTGCGATGGCGTTCCGCGCTGCCGTCGCGATGAGCGGCCACATGGGCTTCGAGATGGATCTGCGCGAACTCACCCCGGATGAGGAAGCGGCGCTTGCGAATTACACGGCGCTCTACAAGGACAACCGCGACTGGATGCATCGCGGCAGCCAGCATCGGCTGCAGCCGCCACGGCCGGAAATTCTTGCACAGGCCTTCGTTTCGGAGGCGAAGGACCGGTTCCTGGTCTTCTCCGCGACCATGGCCGTGCCGCAATCCGAGACGACCGGGCCGCTCCGGCTGGCGGGGCTGGACGAGCGGGCAAAATATCGCCTGCGCCTGCTCAATGCGGATGACATTTCCCGGCGCGCTACAAGGTGGTTCGGCAGTCCGCTCGCAACGGAGAAGGGGTTGTCGTTGACCGGCGGTACGCTGATGCAGTCCGGTATCGTGCTGCCTATGGCGTTCCCCGATACGATGTGGCTGGTCGAAGGGATCAGGGAAAGCTAATGACAAGGCGAATTACATCCGGGCTTGCAAGTGATCGTCGCTCGGCGCGATCTCGGGACCCGGATAAACCGCCCCTCCTCCCGGATTTCGTGGTGACTGTTGAATGAAGAATCCCCCTTTCTGCGCGGCCATCGATTGGGGCACCTCGACGTTCCGGCTCTGGATACTCGACGCGGACGGCAATGTGCTGGCCGAGCGGCGCTCGGATGATGGGCTGCAAAGCATGGCCGGACGCGAGGGTTTCCCCGGCGTCATGGAAAGCCATCTTGCCGAAACCGGCGCGCCGGACAGCCTTCCCGTCATCGTCTGCGGCATGGCAGGCTCGCGACAGGGTTGGGTCGAGGCGCGCTATCTCGATACGCCTGCCCCCCTCGACCATGTCATCGAGAGCGCGGTGCGTGTGGAGGGGATTTCGCGCGACGTGCGCATCCTTCCCGGCGTGGCACAACGGGATCCCGATCATCCCGACGTCATCCGGGGAGAGGAAACCCAGCTTCTGGGTGCGCTGGCGACGGGCATCGAAGACGGGCTCTTCTGCATGCCGGGAACGCATTCGAAATGGGTCGCACTCAAGGCTGGCACGCTCGAAGCATTCGCTACCTACATGACAGGCGAGCTGTTCGGCCTGCTGGCGCGGCAATCCATCCTCGCCCATGCCATCAGCGACACGAAGGCGAGACCGGACGACCCCGATTTCCTGTCGGCTGTCGAAGCAGGCATGGCCCGCCCCGCCGATATCGCCAACCGGATCTTCGGGATAAGGCCGTCTCAGCTTCTCGGCTTTTCCGCCGCCGGTTCGGGCGCGGCAAAACTTTCCGGCGCGCTGATCGGCACCGAGATCACGGGTGCCCGGGCACGGTTCGGCAGGCTGGACCATGTCCATCTGATCGCGTCGGGGCCGCTGTCGAAACTCTATGCCAAGGCGCTGGAGGCCACGGGATCAACCGTCGACACGCTCGATGCCGACGAGGTCGTGCGCCGTGGCCTGCACGCCGCCGCCCGCCGCTTCTGGAGCTGAACGATGATTTCGAGCGTAAAATGGCCGGCCTTCAAGCGCCCTCTGGTGGCGATCCTGCGCGGCATCCGCCCGGACGAAACGGCGGGCATCGTCTATGCGCTTGTCGAGGCCGGCTTCGAGGCAATCGAAATCCCGCTCAATTCACCGGAGCCGTTCCGTTCGATCGAGATCGCGGCGAAGCGCGCGCCGGCCGGGTGCCTGATCGGCGCGGGAACCGTGTTGTCGGTCGAGGAAA
>JBDZVC010000607.1:0-2000 GCA_040255475.1 Phyllobacteriaceae bacterium
GATTTCTCTCCGCTAAGCAGGCCGCCGGTGGACCCGTTAAAGGCGTTCCGATGACGGCCCCTGTTCACAAGAAATTCCGTCCGCCATAGGCATGCACCCATCGCGGCCGGTGTCGCGGCGTATATAAGAACCGGCACAAAAGCGTGCAAGCCGCTTCACCCGATGAATTGCAGCGGAAAGCCCTGCAAACGGCCACATTCCACTTTACCGCCGGCTCGCATATGACAGCGGCAGGTTCGGCAAGCGAGGTGATTTCAGCGATGAACAGATTTTTCGTGTTCGCCGGAGGGCTGGCAGGCGCAGCAGGCGTGGCGCTCTCTGCGGCGGCCGCGCATGGTGGCGGCCACGATATCGGCATCGCCGCGCCGTTCCTCCTGATGCATGCGTCCGCGCTGCTTGCGATCGGCTTCTTCGGACGCGGGCGTTTCCTCGCGACAGGGGGCGCCATCCTGCTTGCGGGTCTCGTCATCTTCTGCGGCGATCTGGTGATGCGCGACTTCGCCGGCCACCGGCTGTTTCCGATGGCCGCGCCGACCGGTGGCACGGCGATGATCCTCGGCTGGCTCGCCATCGCGGCTTCCGCCTTCACGAGGCGGGGAAGTTAGCGCTCAATCATCCCCACGCTGATATTGCTGCCGTTCGAAGATCAGGATCATGAGCAGCGACAGGATAAAGGGCACGATCAGATAGAGCAGGCGGAAGACGATCAGCGCTGCCAGGACGTCGGCCTCGTTCATGTCGGTGAGTCCGTTGATGAAGGCGAGTTCAAGCACGCCGAGCCCGCCCGGCGCGTGGCTGATGAGCGCGATCGAGAACGAGATCATGAAGATGCCGAGCACGATGAGATAGCCGGGATTTCCGGCGGCCGGAAGCGCGAAATAGACGATGGCCGCCGCTGCGGCGAGTTCCAGCGGGCCAATCAGCAATTGGCGGGCGACGATCGGCAGGCGCGGATATTGCAGTTCGAAGCGGCCAAATTTGAGCGGCTTCAGATGCAGCCAGGAGCCTACGACATAGAGCGCAACCAAAGCCAGCAGCACCACGCCGGTGGTGGCCGATGCTTCGACTGGAAATACATCAACGAAGCGCTCCAGTATCCCCGGCTTGAGGAACAGCACGAGCCCGGTCAGAAGCAGCGTGCCAAGCGCGAAAGTGAAGGAACAGAAGGCGACGAGGACGCCGACTTCGGCCGCCGTCAGTCCTCTCGACGAATAGGCACGGTAGCGGACCACCGCGCCCGAAAAGACCGAGGCGCCGATATTGTGGGCCAGAGCATAGGCGGTGAACGATGTCAGCGCGACAAAGAGCGGACTGACCTTTCGCCCGAGATGCATAAGCGCGATGCGGTCGTAACCGGCCAGCGCCGCATAGGCCGCGAGCGTCGCGGCACAGGCCAGCAGCCAACTCCGCGTGCTGATCGCGGCGAAGCTGTCGCCCAGATCCTCGTAAGAGATCCCGCGCAATTCGTGATAAAGCAGCCAGACCGACAGCGCCACCGCGGCAAGCCCGACCACCGGCCAGATTTTTTTGCTCAGCAAGCCTTCCCCTTTTTCCAGAACCGCTTTTGCACATGAGGCAGGATCGAGCAAACCGATATAGCCGCCGCCGTGTCGCCGGGATAATTGGCCGCACAAGCTAGCCGACCGGAACCCACCCCTCCACCGTGGACGCACGATAGATGGCATCGATGACCTTCTGGTTACGGACCGATTCCTCGAGCGTGAAGACCGGCACTTTCTCGCCTTGCGCGGCGCGGGCAAAGCTCTCCGCCTCCAACCGGTACTGCCGCGTGTCGGGGAAACGGAAGACGGTCGCCTCCGTGTGGTTCTGGTTGTGCAATTCGATACGATGGTGATCGTAGAGCCCCGCATTGAAGGGCGCGTGCACCTCGATGAAGCCCTCGTCGCCATGGAAAACCATGACCTGCCGCGCCGCCATCTGGGTAGCGCAATAGAAGGTCAGGTCGAAGCCGTCGAACTCGGCCTTGACGCTGGCATAGA
>JBDZVC010000608.1:0-1996 GCA_040255475.1 Phyllobacteriaceae bacterium
ATCGAATTCCTGCAAACGTTACACAAGCGCAACGGCGCATACGAAAAGAGGAATCGTTCCATGAACACAACTACGGCCGCGCGCATCTATCTCGCCAGGCATCCGGAAGGGATGCCCACCGACGAAGACCTGAAACGCGAATCAGTGCCGATGCCGAAGCCCGGAGCAGGCGAAATGCTGCTCAGGACGATCTATCTCTCGCTCGACCCCTATATGCGCGGGCGCATGAGCCCGGCCAAATCCTATGCGAAGGGCGTCGCCCCGGGCGACACGATGGTCGGCGCGACCGTTTCGGAAGTGCTGGAAAGCAACCTGGCCGCCTTTGCGCCGGGCGATATCGTCCTCTCCTACGATGGTTGGCAGACGCACGCCGTCTCCAACGGCAAGGGCGTCGTCAAGCTCGACCCGAAAGCCGCGCCGATCACCACCGCGCTCGGCGTGCTTGGCATGCCGGGCTTCACCGCCTATGCCGGACTTCTCCTGCACGGCCGGCCGAAAGAAGGCGAGACGGTCGTCGTCTCGGCCGCCTCCGGCGCGGTCGGCCAGATCGTGGGGCAGATCGCCAGGATCAAGGGATGCCGTGCGGTCGGCATCGCCGGCGCCGACGACAAATGCCGCATGATCCTCGACGAATTCGGTTTCGATGCCGCCGTCAACTACAAGGACAAGGACTTCCGCGACCGTCTGGCGGAAGCCTGTCCGAAGGGCATCGACGTTTATTTCGAGAATGTCGGCGGCGATGTCTTCCGCGCGGCGCTGCCGCTTCTCAACGATTTCGCCCGCATCCCCGTCTGCGGCCGCATCGCACATTACAACGACACCGGCCTCCCGGAAGGCCCGGACCGACTGGCGCAATTCATGGGGCTCGTGCTGACGAAGCGGCTCTCGGTGCGCGGCTTCATCCAGTTCGACCATCTCGACATGATGCCGGATTTCCGCCGCGACATGGCAGCGTGGATCCGCGAAGGCAAGGTGCGTTACCGCGAGGACATCGTCGAGGGCTTCGAGAATACGGTAGAGGCCTTCCGGGGCCTTCTGACCGGGAGGAACCGTGGCAAGCTCATCGTGCAGGTCAGCGACGACCCGACCTGATAGACCCATATGCAACATCGCCCGGCGGTGCGACAAAACTGCATAGCTGATCTTCCGACATACCCCTTGGCGAATCATCGGAGGGTGCCTATCTACGCGCCGTTGGCCGCCTTCCTCCTCCCTGGCGGCCAGCCAAGAATGCGGTGCTCCTCCTCCCGCGCCGCATTTCGGATCGGGCCTGCCGGACCTCCTCCCCCGGCGGGCCCTTTTTGTTTCAGGATCGCTATTCCTTCACCGCGCCTGTCATCGAGGACACGTAATAATCCACGAAGAAGGAATAGAGGATCACCACCGGCAACGAGCCGAACAGGGCGCCTGCCATCAACGCGCCCCACTCGTAGATGTCGCTGCGCACAAGTTCCGTCAGCACGCCGACCGGCACGGTCTTGTTTTCCGAGGACTGGATGAAGGTCAGCGCATAGATGAACTCGTTCCAGGATAGCGTGAAGGCGAAGATGCCGGCGGAAATCAGGCCAGGCACCGACAAGGGCAGGATGATCTTCAGCAGGATCTGCCAGCGGCTGGCGCCGTCGATCAGCGCGCATTCCTCCAGTTCATAGGGAATGGAGCGGAAATAGCCCATCAGGAGCCAGGTGCAGAAAGGCACGAGGAAGGTCGGATAGGTAAGGATCAGCGCCCATTTCGAATCGTAGAGGCCGAGCTTGAAGACCATCAGCGCGAGCGGGATGAAAAGGATCGACGGCGGAACGAGATAGGCGAGGAATATGCCGAGCCCGACATAGCGCGAGCCGGAAAAGCGCAGCCGCTCGATCGCGTAGGCCGCCAGCACCGACACCACGATGGAAATGACCGTCGCGGCAACGGCGATATACATCGTATTCCACAGCCACGCCGGATAGGACGTCTCGAAAAGCAGGTAGCGGATATGTTCGAGCGTCGGCTT
>JBDZVC010000609.1:0-1995 GCA_040255475.1 Phyllobacteriaceae bacterium
TCATGCCGACCGCGCCGGAGCGCGAGCCGTAGGTGCCCATGCCCATCTGCACCTTATCGGTGTCGCCATGGACGATCGAGACGCTGTCGATGGGGACGCCGAGGCGCTGGTTGACCAGTTGCGCGAACGTCGTCTCGTGGCCTTGGCCATGGCTGTGCGAGCCGGTCAGCACCTCGATCGTGCCGACGGCGTTGACACGGACCTCGGCCGATTCCCACAAGCCCACGCCAGCGCCGAGCGAGCCGACAGCCTTGGACGGCGCGATGCCGCAGGCCTCGATGTAGCAGGAGAAGCCGATGCCCCTCAGCTTGCCTCTCTTCTTCGCCGCCTCGCGGCGCTTCGGGAAGCCGGCATAGTCTGCCTCCTTCATCGCCGCGTCGAGGGAGGCGCCGAAATCGCCGGTGTCGTAATTCATGATGACCGGCGTCTGGTGCGGGAACTGCGTGACGAAGTTGATCCGGCGGAACTCGGCAGGAGAAACGCCCAATTCTCGCGCGGCCGTCTCCATTGTGCGCTCGATCAGGTAGCACGCCTCGGGGCGGCCGGCGCCGCGATAGGCGTCCACCGGCGCGGTGTTGGTGTAGACGGTGCGCACGTTGCAGTGGATCGCCGGGATGTCGTACTGGCCCGATAGGAGCGTCGCGTAGAGATAGGTCGGCACCGATGAGGAGAAGAGCGACATATAGGCGCCGAGATTGGCGATCGTGTCGACCTTCAGCGCGGTGACCTTGTTGTTCTTGTCGAGCGCGAGCTGCACTTCCGAGACGTGGTCGCGGCCATGGGCGTCGCACAGGAAGCTTTCCGTGCGGTCGGCCACCCATTTGACCGGCACGCCGGTCCTCTTCGACGCCCACAGGCAGACGATCTCTTCGGGGTAGATGTAGATCTTGGAGCCGAAGCCGCCGCCGACATCCGGCGCGATGACCCTGAGCTTGTTCTCCGGCGCGACGTTGTAGAACGCGCTCATGACGAGGCGCGCCACATGCGGGTTCTGGCTGGTGGTCCAGCAGGTGTAGTGGTCCTCGGCCTTGTTGTAGTGGCCGAGCGCCGCGCGCGGCTCCATCGCGTTGGGGATGAGCCGGTTGTTGACGATGTGGACCTTCGTCACATGCGCCGCCTTGGCGATCGCTTCGTCCACCGCCTTGGCGTCGCCGATATCCCAGTCGAAGATCAGATTGTTTTCGGCCTCGGGATGAAGCTGCGGCGCGCCCTTCTTAAGCGCCTGCACGGCGTCGGTGACGGCCTTCTTCTCCTTGTAGGTGACCTCGACCGCCTCGGCGGCGTCGCGCGCCTGGCCCTTGGTCTCGGCGACGACGATCGCCACCGCGTCGCCGACATAGCGCACCCGGTCGACCGCCAGCGGCGACCATGCGCCCATCTTCATCGGCGAGCCGTCCCTGGAATGGATCATCCAGCCGCAGATCAGATTGCCGATGCCGTCGGCCTTGAGCTGCTTGCCGGTGAGCACGGCGATGACGCCCGGCATGGCTTCCGCCGCCTTCACGTCGATCTTCTTGACGTCGGCATGCGCGTAGGGGCTGCGCACGAACGCCGCATGCTTCATGCCTGGAACGACCATGTCGTCGACATAGCTGCCGGCGCCGGTGATGAAACGCCTGTCTTCCTTGCGCGCAACGCGTGCGCCGATGCCTTCGATGCCCATGTGAGTGCTCCTCCAGAACTGTCAGAAGCGAATAGGGAGTGGCGAATAGCGAGTAGGGAAAAGAGCGACTGCGACCGGGATCGAGACCGTATTCGCTATTCGCTACTCCCTATTCGTTCTTCAAGCCGCCTTCTTCGCCTTGCCCTTCGATGCCTTCGCCATCGTCTTCGATGCGGCCAGCACCGATTTGACGATGTTGTGATAGCCCGTGCAGCGGCAGATATTGCCCTCGAGTTCGTGGCGCACCGTCGCCTCGTCGAGCCCTTCGGGGTGGCGGGCGATCATGTCCACCGTGGTCATGATCATGCCCGGCGTGCAGAAGCCGCACTGCA
>JBDZVC010000130.1:0-10293 GCA_040255475.1 Phyllobacteriaceae bacterium
CTGGCGATCGTGCTCGCCATCGGCGCGGCGACCGCCTTTTGCGCCGCCGCCGGCTGGTTCTTCGAGCGCGTCATCGTCAAGCCGGTCTATGGCGACCATCTGCGCCAGATCCTTATCACCGTCGGCGCGCTGATCGTCGCCGAACAGCTCATCCTGGCGATCTGGGGCGGCGCGCCGATCTCCGTGCCGCGTCCCGCCATCCTGCGCGGCTCGCTCGTCTTCGGCGACGTCGCCATCGAGGCCTACCGCATCTTCGCCTTCCTGCTCGGCCTCGCGGTGTTCGTGATCCTGTCCCTGGTACTGAATCGCACGCGGATCGGCCTCCTCGTCCGCGCCGGTGTCGAGAACCGCGAGATGGTGGAGGCGCTCGGCTTCCGCATCGACCGCCTTTTCGTCGCCGTCTTCGTCGTCGGCTCGGCGCTCGCCGGCATGGGCGGCGCCATGTGGGCGGGCTATCAGGGGCTGATCTCGGGCACGATCGGCTCGGAGATGCTGATCCTCGTCTTCATCGTGGTCATCATCGGCGGGCTGGGCTCGATCGAGGGCTCGCTGCTCGGCGCCATCCTCGTCGGGCTGATGGGCAATTACGTCGCCTTCCTGATGCCCAAGCTGTCGCTCGCCTCGAACATGCTCCTGATGATGGCGGTGCTCCTGTGGCGACCCTACGGCCTCCTGCCGGCGGTGAAGCGATGAGCCCGGTGAGTGCGGCAGAGACGGTAGGAACGCCGCCCGCACCGGCACGCACCGGCCGGCTGCTCGTATACGGCGCGGCGGGCGTCGTGTGGCTCGCGCTCCTCTTCGCGCCCTTCCTGTTCCCCGATGTGCGGGCGCAGGAGGTCGCGGCGCGCATCTGCATCTTCATCGTGCTGGTCGCCAGCTACGATCTCCTGATCGGCTATACCGGCATCGTCTCCTTCGCCCACACCATGTTCTTCGGCCTCGGCGGCTACGGCACGGCCATCGCACTGAAGGCGATGGGCGCCGGCTGGGATGCCGTGCTTGTCGGCGGCGGCGCCGGTGTTCTCGCCGCGCTCGTGCTGGCGGCGCTGATCGGGCTGCTGTCGCTGCGCGTCAAGGCGATCTTCTTCGCCATGGTGACGCTCGCGGCAGCGTCCGTCATGCTCGTTCTGGCGAGCCAGCTGTCGCAATTCACCGGCGGCGAGGACGGGCTGATCTATTCCGCCCCGCGCCTTTTCTCGGCGGCCACGAAGCTCCTCGCCGACGCCGACGGCAAGGCCGTCCGCCTCGCCGGCGTGGCGCTGAACGGCAAGCTCGCCGCCTATTATTTCGTCTTCTTCTGTTCGCTCGTGCTTTATCTCCTGATGCTGCGCATTGTCGCCTCGCCGATGGGCACGGTGCTGGAGGCGATCCGCGAGAACGAGATGCGCGCCGAGGCGATCGGCTACAAGGTCGTCGCCTACCGCACGGCGATTTTCTGCATCGCCGCCATCATCGCCGCGCTGGCCGGCATCGTGCGCGCGGTCTGGCTGAAATATACCGGCCCTGATGTCTTCCTCTCCTTCTCCATCATGATCGACATCCTGCTTATGGTCGTCATCGGCGGCATGGGCACGATGGTCGGCGCCATCATCGGCGTCGTCGTCATGACGCTTGCGCAATTCTACCTGAAGGACATCATGCAGTTCGGTGCCGACGCCCTTTCCGGCGTGCCCTTCGCGCCCAGCCTGCTCGACCCCGACCGCTGGCTGCTCTGGCTCGGCTTGTTCTTCATCCTGCTCGTCTATTTCTTTCCGGCGGGCATCGCCGGCACGCTTCTGAAAAAGGGAGGCCGCAAATGAGCGCCCCGCGTTCCGCCTTTATTCCCGCCGCCGGTTTCGAACTTCACGTCACCGAATGGGGCGACCCGGCAAAGCCGGCGCTTGTCATGTGGCACGGGTTGGCGCGTACCGGCCGCGACTTCGACGAGGCGGCCGAAGCGCTTTCGGACCTCTATTTCGTGCTTTGCCCCGATACGCTCGGCCGCGGCCTGTCGAGCTGGGCGAAGGACCCGGAGGTCGATTATTCCTACCGCGTCTTCGGCGACACGGCGCTCGCCATGCTCGATCATTATCGCCTGGACAGGGTGCGCTGGATCGGCACGTCGATGGGCGGGCTGATCGGCGTCACGCTTGCCGGCGGCCGGCTGAAGGACCGCATCACCCATCTCGTCATCAACGATGTCGGCCCGGACATTCCCGCAGCCGGCATCGGCCGCATCGCGAACTATGTCGGCAATCCGCCGGTCTACGACACGGTCGGAGAGTTGGGGGCGTGGCTGCGCGCCAACTACGCGCCTTTCGGCGACAACACGCCCCGCTTCTGGGAGCGGATGACGGATACGTCCTGCAGGCGCACGGACGACGGCCGCGTCACGGTCCATTACGATCCGCGCATCGTCATGCAACTCACCTATCACAAGGCGGACCTCGACGTATGGGACGCCTATGACGCCGTCACGGCCAGAACGCTTCTCCTGCGCGGTGAGCGCTCCGACGTCCTTTCGAAGCCTGTCGCGGACGAGATGGCGCGCCGCGGCCCGAAGCCCGTCCTGCACGAGCTCTCCGGCTACGGCCATGCCCCAACGCTTGCGAGCGAAAGGGAAATCGGCCTGCTGCGGGAATTTTTGGCGAATTGAGTGCGCCCGAAGTCCGCTTGAGAAACCGTCAGGCCGAGGCGAAAACGATGTTCGGCGAGCACCGGAGCGGAGTGTACATAAGTACATGAACACCGGAGCGCAGACGAGGATCGGTTGCAGCTCGGCCTCACGGATTTATCGAACGGACTCTCACGCCGCCCATTCCCCCATCAGTACCTTTTCGATCTCCGGCACCGCATGACCGGTAAGCGTCTTCGGCTCTTCGCCGATGACACGCTCCTCCACTTCCTTGTGCAGCTTCTTGCGCATCGCACCGAGAACCTGTGGTGGCGCGACGAGCAATATGTGCTCGAAATCGCCGCGGTGTGCCATCCGGTAGAGCCGGGCCGCGATCTCGTCGGCGAAGCGTTCCTTGGCGATCCGGTGCCAGTCCGCGTCCTCGACCGCGCTGCGCTGGCCGAACGGATCGCTCAACCGGCCCGGCCGGTCCGTTCCCTGTTCCCGTGTCGGCGGATTGTCCTCCTGCATTTCGCGCATGATTTGCAGATTGGGATATTGCGCGTCGCCCTCGTTGCGCAGGAACAGCGCTTTCTCGCCATCCGCCACCAGGACCCAGACGCCGTGCTTCAACCTTCTGCCGTTCATGTGTGAACTCCTCGTTGAATGGTTCAGGCCCCGCCGAGCGCGAGCAGACGCTGGAGACCCAACGCTCTGATCGCGATTTGCGTTCCTCATCGATTCGTGCCGAAGCGGATTGGTTTTTCCCTCCCGGCACGGCGGGGCGAAAAACGGTTTGCATCGCGGCATCGGCGGCGCGAGGCCGTTTCTTCTTTCGGCGGGCGGAAGCGGCGAAAATCCCGGTTGTTCAAGGATTTCACCGCATGATGCCTCCCGCCGCCAGGCTCAACGCCTTCCCCGTCTTCTTTCGCGTCGAGAACCGCATGATCGTCATAGTCGGCGGCGGCGAGGAAGCCCTCGCCAAGGCGCGGCTTCTGGCGCAGTCGAGTGCCGATCTCACGATCATCGCGGCGGTGCCGGAGGAAAGCCTCGCCGAATGGGCCGCTGCCAATAGCGTGGACATCCTCCGCGAACCGTACCAAGCCGCGCATCTTGCCGGCGCCGCTCTCGTTTTCGCGGCGAGCGGCGAGGAAGCGCTGGATCGTCGTGTCGCCGGAGATGCGCGCCGCGCGGGCATTCCAGTCAATGCCGTCGACCGTCCGGAGCTTTGCGACTTCTTCACCCCCGCCCTGGTCAATCGCGCGCCCCTCGCCGTCGCCATCGGCACGGAGGGCGCCGGGCCGGTGCTCGCGCAGATCGTCCGCGCCCGGATCGAGCAATTGCTGCCGCTCTCGCTTGGCCGTCTGGCGCGACTGGCCGTCTCCTATCGCGGTATCGCTGAGCGGGTGTTGCCGAAGGGCTCCGTGCGCCGCCGCTTCTGGAAGGAATTCTTTGCCGGCGCCCCCGCACGCGCCATCGAGGCAGGCGACGAGGAGCGCGCCGCCCGCGCCGCCGCCGACCTGATCCGCCGGCATGGCGTCGCTTCCGGCCATGTCGCGCTGGTCGGCGCCGGGCCGGGTGCCGAGGATTTGCTGACGCTCCGCGCGCAGCGTCTCCTGATGGAGGCCGATACGATCGTCCACGATGCGCTCGTTCCCGAAGCGGTCGTTGCGATGGGCCGCCGTGACGCCGAGCGCATCGCCGCCGGCAAGCGCAAGGGCTGTCATTCGAAGAGCCAGGCCGAGATCAACGCGCTCATCGTTTCGCTGGCGCGCGAGGGCAAGCGCGTGGTGCGGCTGAAATCCGGCGACCCGCTGATCTTCGGCCGTGCCGGCGAGGAGATGCAGGCGCTGCGCGATGCCGGCATTTCCCATGAGGTCGTGCCCGGCGTCACCGCAGCCTTCGCCGCCGCCGCGGATTTCGCGCTGCCGCTGACGCTGCGCGGCGTCGCCTCTTCCATCGTTTTCACGACCGGCCACGACTTGAGGGGCAATGCCCTGCCGGACTGGGCGAAGCTTGCCATCGGCGGCGCGACGGTCGCCGTCTATATGGGCCGCTCCATCGCGGCGGAAGTCGCCCTGCACCTCGTCCGGGCCGGACTATCGCCCGATACCGCCGTCGCCGTCGTGGAGAATGCCAGCCTCGGCCACCGCGCCATGTTCCACGGCACGCTTGCCGACCTGCCCTCGCTCCAGGAACGGGCCGAACTCACCGGTCCGGTCATGACCATCATCGGCGACGCGGTCGCCGGCGCCGATTTCAGCCGATCCGAACCGCTCTCCGCGCATCAACCCGTCCTGTCTTACGTCTGAACCTGCTCCAAGGAAGCATCCGATGGGAAGCACTATGTACCGCCACGATACGTTCGACCGGGAACCCGTCACTTCCCGCATATCCGCGTTCCGCGACCAGATTGAGCGCCGGCTGGCCGGCGAGATCACCGAGGAGCAGTTCAGCCCGATACGGCTCACCAACGGCGTTCATTTGTGGGACCACGCCTACATGCTGCGTATTCCCGCCCCCGGTGGCGTGCTGTCCTCCTCCCAACTCAGGACGCTGGCGCATGTGGCGCGCACCTATGATCGGGGTTATGCCCACTTCACCGGGCAGCGGAGCATCGAGTTCCACTGGCCGGCACTTTCCGATATTCCCTCGGCGCTCGGCGACCTCGCCTCGGTAGGTCTTTATCCGGCGGAAACCGGGAAAGACGTCATTCGCGATGGCCGCGATCATCATGCCGACGCCGCGCCCGGCAATCCCGACGATACGTCCGTGACGATCCCGATGGACGGCGTTCGCGACCTGTCGGACAGCCAGATGGAAGCTCTGGCCGACCTTGCCGAGACATACGGCCTTGGCGAACTGCATGTCGGCGATGAAATCGTTCTGCCGCATGTCGCGCGCGCGGATCTGGCCCCCACCCATGACGGGCTCCTGGCGATCGTTCTCGGAAACCGCCGCCTCTCCGACACAATGCCATTCACGGAGGGGCACCATGCTCGCGAAGCCGAGGCCGCTTGATGCGGAGATAGAAGCGCTTGAGGAAGCCATCGACCTCGAGGCTCGTTTCGGCCGCTGGGGGCCGGAGGCGCTTGTAGAGCTTTCGATCCGCCGCTTTGCCGGCGGTATCGCGGCGGTGTCTTCCTTCGGGGCCGATTCGGCCGTCCTGCTCGACATGATCGCCCGTGTCGACCGCTCGCTGCCCATCGTCTTTTTGGAGACGGGCAAGCATTTCGGCGAGACGCTCGACTACCGCGACCGGCTGGCCGATGATCTGGGCCTCACCAATCTCCGTATCGTCCGTCCGCTCGAAAGCGCGCTCGCCGGGACCGATCCGGACGGGCTCCTGCACCGGAGCGATCCGGATGTCTGCTGCGCCATCCGCAAGGTGGAGCCGATGGCGCGCGCGGTGGAGCCCTTTCGCGCCTGGTTCACCGGCCGCAAGCGCTTCCAGTCCGACACGCGACGTGCCCTGCCGGTCTTCGAGGCGGTCGGGCCGCGTATCAGGATCAATCCGCTGGCGGCGTGGGGCACGGCCGAGCTTGCCGCCTATATGCGCGCGCACGATCTGCGCGAGAACCCGCTGGTGGCCTATGGCTATCTGTCGATCGGCTGCTTTCCCTGCACCGAACCGGCCCGGCCCGGGGAGGATGCGCGCTCGGGCCGCTGGGCCGGCCACGCCAAGACCGAATGCGGCATCCACCTTGCCGGACTGGAGCAGGCAATGGCTTCGGCGGGATAGCTATCCGCCGGGCGCCTGCCCTCCTAACTCGCTTCTCAAGAGCAAGGATTGCCTACCGCGGCCATCCTCGGGCCTGTTCCGAGGATCTGCTCCGGATGGTGCAATTTGCGGATGCTCCGGAAAGACGGAAGGCCTATTTCTGCAGGGTAATCACCCCACGGCAAATCCTCGGGACAAGCTCGAGGATGACGATGTTGACAATGGCCCCCGGCTCCTCAGACGAAGGGCGGGATGCCGTAATAGTCGTTGATCCGCCTTCCATAGGCCGGGTCGGCCCAGTCGGGTTCGGCCTTGCGCCCGTAATGCGGCGCGTCGCGCAACTGCTCCTTTGTCATGTTGACGACGTAGCCGCCCTTTTCGGGGTTAAAGGTAAGCGTGTTCCACGGCATCGGGTGGTATTCCTCGCCGATCCCGAGGAAGCCGCCGAAGGACATGATCGCGTATTTCACTTCGCCGTCGCGCTTGCCGATCACGAGATCGTCGATCTGGCCGAGATGCTCTCCGGAAGGGTTATAGACCTCGGTGCCTTCCACGCGGCTGGCGCGGATGTTCTCGAAGGACGAGCTTTCCATGACAGTTCTCCTTCCATTGTCGCTGTTGGAGGGAGAACGGCCGAGTGCGCGGCAGGTTCCTGATTTTGCTGGAAGGATCAGGCTTTGCGGGAAAGGTCAGGCGGGGCGGGCGCGTTCGGCCTGTTCCAGCCGCGCCAGCATTTCCTGCAATTCTTCGGGAACGTCGGGCTCCGCCTTGAAAACCGGCAGGTGCTGGAGGAAGCGCGCATTCCTTGCCGTTTTTATCTCGCGGCGGATCAGGCGCGAGGTTTCGGCGACATCGGCTTTCTTTGCGGGCCTGGGCGACATGGCTTCCGTTCTTCCTTTCGGCCGGAAAACTCCTGTCCGCACGGATCGTTCCGTGAATTGGCCATTGGTTCAAGCGGAAGCGGGAAATACGGTAAAAATTGAATTAAATCGGAGCTATGTCGCCGGGCGGGATGCCATGGCCTTCTATTGCCGCCTGTAGAGCCGGTTCAGCATGATGGGGGTGAGGAACATCGGCACTTGATAGCAGCCGATGAAGAGCAGAACCGGGTCCGTGATCGCCGTCGGCAGGGCGGTCAGGAAGAGCGCGATGTTGCGGTTGCCGGTCACGATCGCCAGCGGTACGGCATTGGCGGAACCCCTTCGCCGCAACATGAAGAAGGCGGCGATCTGCAGCCCGAAATTGGCGGCGAAGGCGGCGGCCATGTTGAAGGCGAGCGCCATCGGATCGCCGCTGAGCGCCGGACCGACCGCCGACATGAGCCCGACCACCATCACCGCCATCAGCAGGGCGGACATCCCGTCGAGCGCCGCGATGCTTGCCGGCGCGGGATCGCGGAAGACCGTCGCGCGAAGCAGGAAGGCGGCGGCCGCCGAGGCGAAGATGATCAGGAGCAGCCGGGCCGCCGAGCCGAGGATCACCGCCGGGCTGCCGAGCGCGGGGGCCAGCCAGAAGACCGGGATGACGGTGAGCGGCAAAAGAGCAGTGCCGAGCACGAGTAGCCTGAGTGCCGGCGCCGGATCGTGGCCGGTCAGGATGGCGAGGTTGGGGCTGCCGGAGATCGACGGCGCTGCCGCCATCAGGGTGAGGCCGGTCGCCAGCAGGCCCTGCCAGCCCCCATGCCAGCCAAGCAGGCGGAACCCCAGTATGGCCGCGACCGGCATCGCCACCTGCAGGACGGCGCACAGCGCCGCCGATTTGCCGAGGTCGCCCAGCGCGCCGACCGCCTGGCGCGGGCCGACCCTGAGCGCCGCGACGAAGAGCGTCCCGGCCACCAGTTCGGGCAGCCAGCCTTTCACCGTGACCGCGATGCCGGGCAGGAGTATGCCGGCGACGAGGCCGAGGACGAGGATGATGCGGCCGTGCCGGGCCGCATAGCCCAATGCCGGGATGAAAGCGTTCACGCGGGGCCGGGGCGCATCTGGTCCGGCAGCCAGGTGGCGAGGTCCGGGAAAGCTATGAGGATGAAGACCATCAGCACCATGATGAGGAACATCGGAAAGGCGACGCGCGCTATGTAGCCCATGTCGTGCTCGGTCATGCCCTGGAGCACGAAGATGTTGAAGCCGACCGGCGGCGTGATCTGCGCCATCTCGATGACGACGACGATGAAGATGCCGAACCAGATGATGTCGATTCCCGCCTGCCGCACCATCGGCTCGACGACGGAGATCGTCAGCACCACGGCCGAGATGCCGTCGAGGAAGCAGCCGAGGATGATGTAGAAGACGAGCAGCGCCATCAGGAGTTCGAACTTGGTCAGCCCGAGCGAATTGATCCATTCGGCGAGGTTCTGCGGCAAGCCGGTGAAACCCATCGACAGCGACAGGAAGGCGGCGCCGGCGAGGATGAGCGCGATCATCGCCGATGTCCGCGTCGCGCCCATCAGGCTTTCGAGGAAGCTCGACCAGGTGAGCGAGCGCTGTGCCCCGGCGAGGATGAGCGAGCCGATGACGCCGAAGGCGGCGGCCTCCGTCGCCGTGGCGACACCGAGATACATCGATCCGATGACGACGATGATGAGCAGCAGGATCGGGATGAGGAAGCGCGAGTTCGCCAGCTTCTGGCCGAAGGTCATGTCCGGCTCGGGGTCGGGATTGAAATCCTTAGCCGTCTTCGAGACGATCACGACATAGGTCATGAACATCGCGGCCAGCACCAGGCCGGGAATGATGCCGCCGATGAAGAGCTTGGTGATCGATTCGTTGATCGTCACCCCATAGACGATGAGCGTCAGCGAGGGCGGGATCATCAGGCCGAGCGTAGCCGCTCCGGCGAGCGTGCCGATGACGTAGCGCTCCGGATAGTGGCGCTTCCTGAGTTCGGGCACCGACATCTTGCCCACCGTGAGCAGCGTCGCGGCCGACGAGCCCGACACGGCCGCGAAGATGGTGCAGCCGGCCACGTTGGTGTGCAGCAGCCCGCCCGGCAGCTTCGCCATCCACGGCGCCAGCCCCTTGAACATGTCTTCCGAGAGCCGCGTCCGGAACAGGATCTCGCCCATCCAGATGAACATCGGCAGCGCCGTCAGAGACCATGACGAGGACGAGCGCCAGATGACCGTCATCATGGCGTCGCCGACCGGCCGCATGGTGAAAAGCTCCATGCCGACATAGGCGACGCCGAGCAGCGCCAGCCCGATCCAAACGCCCGTGCCGAGCAGGAGGAACAGAATGAAGAGGAAGATGACGACGAAATAGAGTTCCTGCATGGTCGTTCCCTATTCCGCGTGGCTCTGCTCGACGTTCTCGCGGCGGACATTGTCGCGGCCGCGGGCGAACAGCGTCACCAGATTGTCGGCGAAGCAGACGGCGAGCACGACCGCGCCGATCGCCATCGGCACCTGCGCGATCCAGATCGGCGTAGCGTCCTGCCCCTGGCTTATGTCGTGGAGCTTGTAGGACCAGTAGACGCTCTTCACGGAATAGAAGGCGAGATAGACGGACGCCGCCGTCGCGATCACCAGGCTCCACAATTCCAGCGCCCTCCGCCCTGCGCGATTGTCCTTCAGGAGATTGAAGGCAAGCGTCACGCGGATATGGGCGCCGCGGTTCAGCGTGTGGGCGAAGGCGAGGAAGGACGATGCCGCCATCAGGTAGCCGGCATATTCGGACGAGCCAGGAAACGCGATGCCGGTCCAGCGGGCGGCCATCTGCAGGACGATGACCACCAGCATGGCGCAGAGACAGAACGCGGCCAGCACGGCCGCGCCGTCATAGACGCTGTTGAGGAAGCGGCGCACGGTCCGGCTCACGTCCGGATGGCGTGGACCGTGCCCGGCACGCGGCCGGGCATGGAAAGGAAACGCATCCGCTTACATGGCCCTGTAGGCGTCGATGATCTCCTTGCCGTCCGGTCCGGCCTTCTTCAGCCATTCCTCGGTCATGGTCTTGCCGAAGCCCTCGAGTTCCTTGTTCAA
>JBDZVC010000131.1:0-10276 GCA_040255475.1 Phyllobacteriaceae bacterium
GGCGACCCAGTCCGGCGACAGCGTGCCGATATTGACGGTGAGCGCGCCCGCGATACGGGCGAACTCGCCGGCTTCCCGTTCGGCATGGACCATCGCCGGCGACGCGCCCGCCGCCAGAAGCACGTTGGCCGCGATGTTCATGGCCACGTAATTGGTGATGCACTGCACGAGCGGAGACGCCTGCCGCATCTCGCCCAGCAGGCTGCCCAGCGGAATATTTCGGCTGGAATTTCCGTTCGTCATCTTCGCCCCTTTCGGCGGGGCGGTCACGGGGGCGACGTCCTGCAGGCGTGCCCCGAGCGACTTCCTCCGCCAGCATGATCTGGTTCAGGTTCGAAGGGTGCATCTCAGCCCGCCTCGCGACGGACGCCCCTGTCTCTCAGGCGCCCTTATGGCACGACAAGGCGGCGATGTCATGGCGAAACTTGATGGGCGAAACTTGATGGGCGAAGCGCCGCAGGCCGCGCGTGTCAGGCGCGCTCGTCCAGGATCGCCAACGCCTCTTTGGGATCGATACGGCCATCATAGAGCGCGCGGCCGGAAATCGCGCCTTCGAGCTTTCGCGCATCCTGCATGGTCATGCGCCTTATGTCGTCGAGCGAGGCAAGCCCGCCCGACGCGATGACCGGGATCGACACCGCATCGGCCAGTCCGATGGTGGCATCCCAGTTGATGCCGGAGAGGACGCCGTCCCGGTCGATGTCGGTATAGACGATGGCAGCCACGCCTGCACCCTCGAATTTCTTCGCCAGCTCGACGGCGCCGAGCTCCGACGCCTCCGCCCAGCCCTCGACCGCCACCTTGCCGCCCTTCGCATCGATGCCGACGGCGATCTTGCCGGGGAATTCCCGGCAGGCTTCGCGCACCAGTTCCGGATCGCGCACCGCGACCGTGCCTAGGATGACGCGCGCCAGCCCGCGGTCGAGCCATTCTTCTATCTGGCCGAGAGAGCGGATACCGCCGCCAAGCTGCACCGGGTTCGCCGTCGCCTTGAGGATCGCCTCGACCGCCTCCCCATTGATCGACTTGCCGGCGAAGGCGCCATTCAGGTCGACCACATGCAGCCACCGGAACCCCTGCTCCTCGAAGACGCGGGCCTGCGCCGCCGGATCGGCGTTATAGACGGTCGCGGTCGCCATGTCGCCGAGCTTCAGGCGCACGCATTTGCCGTCCTTGAGGTCGATGGCGGGGAAGAGGATCACGGTTCGGCTATCTCCGATACGCTATGAAAGCCGGCTAAACACCTTCCACGATGGCGATCCGGCCCGTCGAGCAGACGACACGCAGCTTCAGCGCCTCCTGATATTCCGGTGAGTGGTAGCAGGCCCTGGCCGTCTCGTAGGAATCGAACTCGATCGCCACGACCTTGCCGCCGGTGGGCTCCTCGGGATCCTCGTGCCGGCCGCCGCGGACGAGGAATTTCGCCCCGTATTTCTCGAAGGCGACGGCGTTCGCGGCGACATATTTCGCATAGGCCTCGGGGTCGTCGATATCGACGAAAGCCAGCCAATAGCCCTTCTTGCTCATTCTTTTCTCCCTAAGGCTTCCATTTCAGGAAATTGGCGATGAGCGCCAGGCCGAGTGCCTGGCTCTTCTCGGGGTGAAACTGCGTGCCGGCATAGTTGTCGCGCGCCACCGCCGCCGTGACCGGCCCGCCATAGTCGGCGAGCGCCAGCACGTCGGCATCGTTCTTCGCGTCGAGATGATAGGAGTGGACGAAATAGGCGTGCAGCCCCTTCTCGCCGGTCGGGATACCGGCAAAAAGGGGGTGGTCGCGGGTGAGGCCAAGCGTGTTCCAGCCGATCTGCGGCACTTTCAGCGCCGGATTGGCGGGCTCGATCACCTTCACGTCGCCCGCGATCCAGCCAAGGCCGCTCGTCACCGTCTTTTCCAGCCCGCGCTCGGACATCAGTTGCATGCCGACGCAGATGCCGAGGAAGGGCCGGCCCTTCGCCGTCACCACCTCCTCGAGTGCCTCGACCATGCCCGGCACGGCGTCGAGCCCGGCGCGGCAGTCGGCATAGGCGCCGACGCCCGGCAGCACGACGCGGTCGGCACTCCGCACGCGCCCGGCATCGGCCGTCAGTTCGATCTCGGCGCCGATGCCGGCCTCGCGGCTTGCCCGCTCGAAAGCTTTCGTGGCCGAGCGCAGATTGCCCGAGCCGTAATCGATGATGGCGACGCGCATGTCAGTGACGACCCGGATAGGAGAAGAGCCCGAGCGCCGGAACCGCGCCCGAACGGCGTGGCGACGTGGTGGGCGCCGGAGTGGCGGAAGGGGGATAGGGCGCGGGCGCCGGCATATCGGTATCCGCATCCGCCAGATAGCGGATCGCCGCTTCGTCGCACCCGTCGGCCTCGACCACGCCCCGTTCGTGCCAGCCGCGCCTCCTCAGCGCCGCCATGCGCATCGCCGGCGCCTCGAAGCCGAGCCCGAGCGACAAAAGCAGCGAGATCGCCGGCACGATGCCCTGCATTCCGTCGACCTGCTCCAGTGCCGAAAGCCCGACCATGGCGGCGAAGACGAGCCCCGCCTCGATCCACAGCCGGTACCACAGGAACCAGATGAACGGCACGATGAACGCCAGCCAGTGGAAGCCGTCGCGAACGAAGACGGCGTCCTCCGGCTGCGATGCGCCGGGCGGCTCGAAGATCACATAGCTCGCCATGCCCTATCCTTTGAGCGAACCCTTGGTGGAGGGTATGGCCCCCGCCTGTCGCGAATCGTGCTCGATCGCAACACGCAACGCCCGGGCCACCGCCTTGAAGCAGGTCTCGGCGATGTGGTGATTGTTGGCGCCGTAATGGTTGAGCACATGGAGCGTGATGCCGGCATGCTGCGCAAGCGCGTTGAAGAACTCGCGCACGAGTTCCGTATCGAAAGTGCCGATCTTGGGCGAGGAGAACTCGACATTCCAGACGAGATAGGGCCGGCCGGAGACGTCCACCGCCGCCTTGGTCAGCGTCTCGTCCATGGCGAGGTCGATCGAGGCATAGCGGGCGATGCCGCGCCGCTCGCCGAGCGCCTTGGCGATCGCCTGGCCGAGCACGATGCCCGTATCCTCGACCGTGTGATGGTCGTCTATGTGCAGATCGCCCTTGGCCTTCACCGTCATGTCGATCAGCGAATGGCGCGAAAGCTGCTCCAGCATATGGTCGAAGAAGCCGATACCGGTGGCGATATCCGAACGCCCCGCGCCGTCGAGGTCTACGGCGACGCTGATCGTGGTTTCCTTCGTCGCGCGGCTGGCCTCCGCCCTGCGCGCATCCTTGCCGGCAGCCATGTCGGTTCCTTTGCTGTGCCCGGAAAACGCGAGCCTTCTATCAGCAAGGCGTCTCCAATTCCAGTTCTCCGTAAGGCCGGCCGGAGCGCACGATTGCAATCGAGGGTGCTTTCCTTACATAACGGCTTTCAATCCTCGTACCGTGCCGCCTGCCTTTGGGGGCGGCGCGAAATCGGAGCACAATATGTCGAATGAATTGACCATGCACGCCACGACCATCGTGACCGTGCGCAAGGGCGGCAAGGTCGTGATCGCCGGCGACGGGCAGGTGAGCCTGGGCCAGACCATCATGAAGGGCAACGCCAAGAAGGTTCGCCGCATCGGCAAGGGCAATGTGATCGCCGGCTTCGCCGGGGCCACCGCCGACGCCTTCACGCTGCTGGAGCGGCTGGAAGCCAAGCTCGAACAATATCCCGACCAGTTGACGCGGGCCTGCGTCGAGCTTGCCAAGGACTGGCGCACAGACCGCTATCTACGCCGGCTGGAAGCGATGATGCTTGTCGCCGACAAGCAGGTCTCGCTGGCGCTGACCGGCACCGGCGACGTGCTGGAGCCCGAATATGGCGTCATGGCCATCGGATCGGGCGGCAATTACGCGCTCGCCGCTGCACGCGCCCTCATGGACACCGACAAGGACGCCGAGGAGATCGCCCGTATCGCCATGAAGATCGCCGCCGACATCTGCGTCTACACCAACCAGAACGTCGTCGTGGAAACGCTGGACGCCGCATGACGGCGTCCGCGACCCGGCCGAGCCCACCAGTCCCGGAATCCGCATGGCGGACAGGCCTGCTGATCACGGCAGGCCTGCTCGCCGTCCAGGCACTGGTGCTCCATTTCGAGGGCCATCCCGCGATCTGCACCTGCGGTACGGTCAAGCTCTGGCAGGGGGTCGTGCAAAGCTCGGAGAACTCCCAGCACATCAGCGACTGGTACAGCTTCTCCCATATCATCCACGGCTTCCTCTTCTACGGCCTCCTGAAACTGGTCGCGCCGCGCGTCCCGGTCGGCATCCGCCTCGCGCTTGCGGTCGGCATCGAGGGCGCGTGGGAGATCGTCGAGAACAGCGAATTCATCATCAACCGGTACCGGGAAGGAACGATCTCGCTGCAATATTACGGCGACAGCATCCTGAACTCGGTCTGCGATACGCTGTTCATGGTGCTGGGCTTTGTGATGGCGGCCAGGCTTCCTATATGGGTGGTCGTGACGCTTGCCATCCTCTTCGAGATCGGCGTCGGCTACGCCATCCGAGACAACCTTACCCTCAACATCATCATGCTGCTGCACCCGTTCGATTCCATTCGGCAGTGGCAATCGGGAATATAGTCAGATGAGTGAATTCTCTCCCCGCGAGATCGTTTCCGAACTCGACCGTTTCATCATCGGCCAGAAGGACGCCAAGCGCGCCGTGGCCATCGCGCTCAGGAACCGCTGGCGCCGCCAGCAGCTCGAGGGCCATATGCGCGAGGAGGTGATGCCGAAAAATATCCTCATGATCGGCCCGACCGGCGTCGGCAAGACCGAGATTTCCAGGCGGCTGGCCAAGCTCGCCGGCGCGCCATTCGTCAAGGTCGAGGCGACGAAGTTCACCGAGGTCGGCTATGTCGGCCGCGATGTCGAGCAGATGATCCGCGACCTCGTGGAAGTCGCGATCGGGCTCGTGCGCGAGAAGATGCGCGAGAGCGTCAAGGCGCGGGCGCACATGAACGCCGAGGAGCGCGTGCTTGAGGCGCTGGTCGGCAAGACGGCGAGCCCGGCCACCCGCGACAGTTTCCGCAAGAAGCTGCGCGACGGCGAGCTGGACGACAAGGAGATCGAGGTCGAGGTCGCCGATACCGGCAATCCGATGGGCGGTTTCGAGATTCCCGGCGTGCCCGGTGCCAATATCGGCGTCATGAACCTGAACGACATGCTGTCGAAGGCGATGGGCGGCCGCACCAAGACGCGCAAGACGACGGTGAAGGATTCCTACCAATACCTGATCAACGACGAGTCCGACAAATTGCTCGACCAGGACGAGGTCGTCCGGCAGGCGATGGAATCGGCCGAGAATGACGGCATCGTCTTCATCGACGAGATCGACAAGGTGGCGACCCGCGAAGGCGGCGTCGGTGCCGGTGTCAGCCGCGAGGGCGTGCAGCGCGACCTCCTGCCGCTGGTCGAGGGCACGACTGTGGCGACCAAGTACGGGCCGGTGAAGACGGACCATATCCTCTTCATCGCATCCGGCGCCTTCCACATCGCCAAGCCGTCGGACCTGTTGCCCGAGCTTCAGGGCCGGCTGCCGATCCGTGTCGAATTGAGGGCACTTGAGAAGGAGGATTTCGTCCGCATCCTGACCGAGACCGAGGCGAGCCTCATCAAGCAGTATATCGCGCTGATGCAGACGGAGGGCGTGACGCTCGACTTCACCGACGACGCCATCGACCGGCTGGCGGCCATCGCCGTCGATCTCAACGCCTCCGTCGAGAATATCGGCGCGCGCCGGCTGCAGACGGTGATGGAACGGGTCTTGGACGAGATTTCCTACGAGGCGCCGGACAAGGGTGGCACGTCGGTCACAGTCGATGCCGCCTATGTGGACAAGCATGTCGGCGATCTGGCCAAGAACACAGATTTGTCGCGATTCATCCTGTAGGAGGATTGTGCCGGGTGAGCCAGGCCGCCCGGCACCATATCATCAAGCGATCAAGGGCGGCATGGTGCGGGACGGTTCACGGATAGCGGCAGTATTGTCCCCGGCCCGGCTTCTGCTGAACGTCGTGCTTCTGCTCTTCGCCTTCCCGTCCTTCGCCGTCGTCCTCGTGCCGCCCGGCAACCGCCATGCCGAGCAGCCAGCCGTGCCAGGCGGGTCGCGGCATCGTACCGAGGCGCTGAAGACCACCTACGAGGCGAAATACCAGAAGATCTACCATCTGCTGCACACTGACGGCGATCTCAGGGCCAAGATAAGCAAGGTCGCGGCGCAATACGGCATCGACCCGCTCCACATCGTCGGCGCGCTGGTCGGCGAGCACACCTACAATGTCGACGCCTACGACCGGCTGCAGACCTATTACGTCAAGGCGTTTTCCTATCTCGATTCGAACTTCACCTTCAGCTACGGCGGCGAGAACGTGGACGATTTCGTGCGCCGGCCGCAATTCGCCGCCTGCGCGGGCATGCATGACAGCTACGATCTGTGGACCTGCCGCAACGACGTCTGGGAAGCGAAGTTCCGCGGCAAGGTGGTGGACGGCAAGCGCTTCCCCAACAACCGCTTCAGCGCCGTCTTCTTCCAGCCCTTCTACGCCGGCCAGACTTTCGGTCTCGGCCAGTTGAATCCCCTGACCGCTCTGGAGATGAGCGACCTTGTCCATGCCATCTCGGGCCTGCCGGAACTCTCGTCGAGCAATCCGAAACAGGTCTACAAGACCATCATGGACCCGGATCTCACCCTGCCCTACGTCGCGGCGACGCTGAAAAAGTCGATCGACGCCTACCGCAAGATCGCCGGCTTCGACATCTCGCAAAATCCGGGCATCACCGCGACGCTCTATAATGTCGGTGACCCGGAAGCGCGCGCGGTGGCGCTGAAGCGCGAGAACGAGGAGCGGCAGGCCAAGGGCGAGGAGCCCCGGATGCCGGAAGAGAATTATTACGGCTGGCTCGTCAACGACAAGCTGGCACAGCTCAGGACGCTGTTCTGACCGTCGAGAATATCGACAGCGTTAGAACGCCTTGAAGGTCAGCGTGGTAAGCGAGCGCATGATGCCGGGCACGTCGGCGACGTTATCGTTGATGAACTTGCCGATATCGACGCCGTCCTCGACATAGATCTTCATCAACAGGTCATAGTCGCCGCTGGTGGAATAGAGCTCCGAGGCGATCTCTCGCTCGAAAAGCGTGTCCGCGACCTCGTAGGTCTTCCCGGGCAAGCATTGAAGTTGGACGAATACGGCTCTCATGAAAACGAAATCTCCGAAACTCGGCAGGGCATGCTTCTCCGAAATCCGATCGTAGCCCTACGCCGTCCATCCCTCCGGGGCAAGGACGCGGTGACACGCATCCTTGCCGGCCTACCCTTCCCCGCGCAGCCGCGCCTCCATCTCGTGGCGCTGGATCTTGCCGGTGGCCGAGCGCGGGAAGGCCTCGAATTCGATGAAGCGTACTTCCTTCGGCCGCTTGTAGCCGGCAAGGGAGCGTCGGCAGAGCGCCTCGATCTCGGCCTCGTCGAGCGAAGGATCGGAACGCGCCACGAAGGCGACGGGCACTTCGCCCCAACGATCGTCGGCACGGCGCACGACGACGGCCTCCGCCACCCTTGCATCGGCGAGCAGGACGCCCTCGATCTCGGCCGGATAGATATTCTCGCCGCCGGACTTGATCATGTATTTCGCCCGGTCGACGAAGTCGTAGGAACCGTCCGGGTTGCGCCGGAAGAGGTCGCCGAGCCGGAACCAGCCACCAGCGAAGTCGCGCGCATTGGTCTCGGGCGCGTTCCAGTAGCCGCTGAAGATCGACGGACCACGGACCGCGCAATCGCCGGGCATGCCGTCCGGCACGTCGTTCCCTTCCGGATCGACGAGGCGGATATCGCAAAGCGCGCTCTTTCGCTTGGAAAGCGAGGCGGGTACCACGCCGGCTTCGAGAAGCGCGGCGGAAGCCGGCGCCAGCCCCGTCTCGGTGGAGCCGAAGGAGTTGAGATAGGGCGCGCCGCAATAGCGTGTGGCTTCGGCCAGAAGCGCACGCGGCACGAGATCGGCCATGGCGCCGACGACCGTAACGCCGAGCGGCCGCGGCGCGCCGGCCCGCCACAATTCGACGAAAGGCTCGACGGAGCCGGGCATCATCAGGAGCCAGCCGATGCGGTTCCTCGCGGCGATATCGACGATCTGCGGCGCGTCGAGCCCGTCGACCACGAATACCGTCGCGCCCGACATCAGCGTGCCCATCATCTGGTCGTTGGAGGCCATGTGGAACATCGGCGCCCAGGCGACGAAGCACTCCTTCTCGGTCACGCGAAGGTCGAGCCGGAGCAGCGCCATGCGCGCGATCTCGGCGCGATGGCTGATCAGCGCCCCCTTCGGCAAGCCCGTCGTGCCGCTGGTGTAGAGGATGACGAGGCCGTCTTCGGGGTCCACATCGACGGAAGGCGGCGTGTCGGAGCCGGTCGCGACAAATTCCTCGTAATCGGTTTCGATCATTATGGCCGGCGCTTCCGTTTCACCGACAGAGGCGAGAAGCGGCGAAAAACGCTCCGAAACGAAGATCAGGCCCGGTTCGACGAGATCGAGGCAGCCTTTCAACTCCGGCGCGGTGAGCCGCCAGTTCTGGCAGGCGACGATGGCACCGATCATCGCGGCGGCGAGTTCGATCTCGATATATTCCGTGCTGTTCTGCGACAGGACGGCGATGCGGTCGCCGCGCCTTATGCCTTTCGCGTGGAGCGCCGAGGCGAGCCGCCTTGCGCGGGCGTCGAGTGCCGCGTAGGTGGTGCTCCGTCCACCCTCCACAACCGCGGTCGCCTCGGGATCGCGAGAAACCTGCGCGCGGAACAGGCCGTAGACCGTCAGCCGGCCGGCCCCGGTGATCTCGGGGGTCACCTCGTGCGTGCGCGCGCCTTGCTTCGTCATCCCGGTCGTTGTCCTCCCTTCCTGTTTGTAGGTCAAAGCCACGTCCGTGGGCAATGCTTCGGCCGGCGCCGCGTGGCTTCGGAAAGATCACCCGCGATATATTCGACCGATATCGAGCACCGACGGAAAATTCGGATATAAGCGACAGGCAATCCATATTCGTGGCGGGTCTGCACAGATGATCGTGAACTGGGCACATGCATGGCCTTCCGCCACGGCGGCGTTTCTCGCTTCGCTCGTGGAATTCGTCGAGGCGCTCACCGTCGTGCTGGCGGTCGGCACGGTTCGCGGCTGGCGCGGAGCGCTTGTCGGCGCAGGTGCTGCAGTCGCCGTGCTGTTGCTTGCCGTTCTCCTGCTCGGGCCGCTCCTGACCGATATCCCGCTCCGCACGGTGCAACTGGTCGTCGGGGGACTGCTGCTCCTTTTCGGCATGCGCTGGCTGCGCAAGGCGATCCTGCGCGCGGCGGGCGTCATTCCATTGCATGACGAGGAAGCGGCCTTCGCAAAGGAAAGCGCGGCCCTCCGCTCGCTCGGCGGTGGCGGCCGCTGGGACAAGGTCGGCATCGCCACCGCCTTCAAGATCACCCTGCTCGAAGGGCTGGAAGTCGTATTCATCGTCATCGCGGTCGGCGCCGGAGGTTCGGGCCTGCTCGTTCCGGCAAGCCTCGGCGCGCTGGCGGCGCTGTTCGTCGTGGTGCTCCTCGGCGTGCTGGTCCACCGGCCGCTTTCCACCATTCCCGAGAATATGTTCAAATTCATCGTCGGCGTGCTGCTTTCAGCCTTCGGCGCCTTCTGGGCCGGCGAGGGGATGGGCCTCGCCTGGCCCGGCGAAGACTGGTCGATCCCGGGTCTCGTCGCCGGCTTTCTTGTCGTTTCGCTCCTCGCCGTCCGCCTCTGCCGTGACCGGGGCGTCGGAACGGCCAGGTCATAGGGAGAAGACGGATGCGCTGGCTGAAAGCCGCAATCGGCGAAATCTACGGCCTCTTCGTCGATGACGGGCATTTCGCGCTCGCCATCGTCGCCTGGCTTCTCTTCATATGGCTTGGCGTCAGCCTGTTGCCGGACCTTGCTGCCTGGGGCGGCATCGTGTTCTTCCTCGGCCTCGCCGCCATCCTGCTCGCGAATACGAGGCAGGGCGCCCGCCGGTGAAAGGATCGATGGCGCCAGCGTCACCCATGTTGTTGACACGATTGCGCCAAGAGCGCACCTAGCCTTCGAGCCTGAAAGATACAGCCGAACAGACGACAGGAAACGCCATGCCCGCCTACCGCTCCCGAACCACGACCCATGGCCGCAACATGGCCGGCGCCCGCGGCCTCTGGCGCGCCACCGGCATGAAGGACGGCGATTTCGGCAAGCCGATCATCGCGGTGG
>JBDZVC010000610.1:0-1981 GCA_040255475.1 Phyllobacteriaceae bacterium
AAGATCAGGAAAGGCGAGTGGTTCAGCATCTCGCCGGATTGAAGAGGGGACTGCCAGCGAATGGTGCTCGATACTACGCGCCGACGCCTCGGGTTTGTGTCGTCCGTCATGGTTGTCGCTGCATCCGGCGCTTTGCTGTCGGCGTGCAATACGACCGGACCGACCGCCTCGAACCAGAAACAGTCCAAGGAATATTTCGCCGAGGCAGAATATGGCGTGCCGGCGAGCCCTCGCGTAACCACCAAGCGCTCGCGCCTGCCGCGCCGCGACGGTCGCTCCCAGGTCGGCCAGCCCTACATGGTGCACGGCAAGTGGTATTACCCCAAGGAAAACCGAAATTATAAGGCTGTCGGCGCCGCCTCCTGGTATGGTGATGCGTTCCACGGCCGTCTTACCGCCAATGGCGAGGTCTACGACATGGACCGGCTGACGGCGGCGCATCCGACGATGCCCCTGCCGAGCTATGCGCGGGTGACCAATCTGAAAGACGGCGCTTCGGTGATCGTGCGCGTCAACGACCGTGGGCCATATGCGGAGGGACGCGTCATCGACCTTTCCAAGCGGGCGGCGGAAATGCTCGACTACAGCACGGCCGGTGTCGCCCGGGTAAAGGTAGAATATGTCGGCCCGGCGCCGCTTACCCCAAACGACGACCGCTACCTGATGGCTTCTTATCACCCCGGCAAGGACGCGGCACCTCTTCCGGGCGATGGCAGCGGCGTGATGGTTGCGATGAACGGTTCTACGCCCAGTTCCGGCCACAACGCGGTGCCGTTCCCCGGCCAGTTGAACGATGCGGTCGGGTCCGCGGAACTTTCGTCGCAACAACCCGTACCGCAAGTGCAACTGGCATCCGCGACCTCGATCGGCACTGTTGATGCCGGCGACCCGGTCCTGCCGGCGTTCGGGCCGATCGTGCCTGAACGCCCGGCCGTCGGGCTGGCCTCCAATGGCGGGAATGAAGTGCTCCCAGTGCTCGGTTATGCCGACATGCGCGTATCGCGAGCCGCGAGTGCCCTCGATGCTTTCGCAGGCAGTCAGAAAACGATGACGCCCGCCGATATCGTCGCTTCCTGGGACCGGTCACAGCCGGCGAAAGCGAGTGCAGGCGATGAGGCAGACTATGTCGCCGTC
This sequence comes from Phyllobacteriaceae bacterium, assembly GCA_040255475.1. Lineage (GTDB taxonomy): Bacteria > Pseudomonadota > Alphaproteobacteria > Rhizobiales > Rhizobiaceae > Mesorhizobium_L. The sequence continues at coordinate 1,135 of JBDZVC010000610.1, forward strand.
GGCACTTTCGCCAGCGCGGCGGACAGTTCCAGGCAGGCAAACTATCTTTCTGCCTACGGCCGCGTCCAGGTGGAGTCGGCGAAAGCCGGTTCGCGGACCTTCTACAGCGTCAGTCTCTACCCGGATGGCCGCGCGTCGATCGATGAGATGCTCAAGCAGGCCTGGGCACATGGCGCGGGCGATGCCATGACGGTCCGCGACTAAGCGCCGACGTATTCACCATCTTGCTCCTAATCGATTGATCCGGCGGCGTGTGGGCTGCTACCTTCGCCTTGCGGCGGGGCAGGGGACAAGTCTCGGTCACGGCAGATTTTAGGTGCAGCCGGAAGGGTGATCGCAGGCGAAACCGGAATCACTTCGTCGGTCGGGATGCAGATGATCGGACGGGTCGGGTGAGTACATATTTGTTGCGGTGGATATCGCGATCAGCGGTGCTATTGCTGCTCGTGGCCTGCTGGATATCAGCCGCCCATGCTCAGCTTTTTTCAACGCGTGCGCCCGAGGCCTATATGATCGATGCCGAGACCGGCACGATCCTGTTTTCCAAGGATGCCGACAAACCCATCCCTCCCGCTTCGCTCGCCAAGCTGATGACGCTGGAACTCGTCTTTCAATCAATCAAGAGCGGGCGGCTTACGCTCGACGATCCGTTCTATATCAGTGTCAATGCCTGGAAGAACGGCGGTGCGGGTTCAGGCGGCTCGACGATGTTCGCGAAGGTGAAGTCTTCCGTCCGCCTGGAAGACCTCATCAAGGGAATGGCCGTGGTCTCGGCCAATGACGCGTGCATCGCCGTTGCCGAAGGAATGGCGGGCTCGGAAGAGAATTTCGCCAAGCTCATGACGGA
>JBDZVC010000132.1:0-10265 GCA_040255475.1 Phyllobacteriaceae bacterium
CTATCGGGACGATCAAATGCGCTTCGTCGTGCTTCGTCGGCGGAGCAGTTGACGCCAGGGACCGGATCCTTACGGGATCCGTGATCTGCCGTCTCACCTCCGACGTCGGGTCGCTGACCGGTGCCGTACGAAAACGCCGATGCGTCGAACTCCGACTAAAGACGATATGGGCCGTCAATGGCTGCGCACTGGCGTTTGCGAGAAGCCGATCGATCTCTCTGCACGGACATCGGGATCCATTCGCCCGCTTCCTTCAGCGGTGAGATAGAAAGCCGCCGGATTGGCGCTTCCATAGGCGTGCATAGGTTCCATCCGCCTTTAACAGCTCGTCATGCGTGCCGTCCTCGATGATCCTTCCATTGGCAAGCACGATAAGGCGATCGAGATGAGCGATCGTCGAAAGTCGATGCGCAACTGCGATCACCGTTTTTCGATCCATCAACGACTGCAAATTCTGCTGGATCGCGGCCTCGATCTCAGAATCAAGGGCGGAAGTCGCCTCGTCGAGGATAACGATCGGCGCATCCTTCAGGAAGACGCGAGCGATCGCAATCCGCTGCCGCTGGCCGCCTGAAAGCTTTACTCCACGTTCGCCGACATGCGCGTCGTAACCCCGCCTGTCCTTACTGTCGATCAAGGATAAGATAAAATCGTGCGCTTGTGCCTGCTTCGCAGCGGCGATCATCTCTCCCTCCGATGCGGCTGGCCTAGCGAGCTTGATGTTGGCCCGAATGGAGCGGTGAAAAAGAGCCGTGTTCTGGGTCACCACGCCTATTTGGGAGCGAAGTGAATCCTGCGTGACGGTGGCAATATCCTGATTGTCGATTAGGATTCGTCCCTCGTCGAGGTCGAATAGTCGAAGGATCAGGTTGACCAGGGTCGTTTTCCCCGAAGCCGAGGCCCCGATCAGGCCGATTTTCTCTCCGGGTCGCACGACGAGATTGATCCCTTCAAGTATGCGCTTATCCTTGTGGTAGCCGAAGGATACGTTCTCCAGCCTAATCCCTCCTTCTGGCGCTGTAAGCGGGGAAGCGTCCTGACGATCAATGAGCCCCAGCGGCTGGGCCACCAACTGTTTTGAATTTTCCAGCAATCCGAGCGTGCGGAGGATGCTGTTAAGCTGCGACATAAAGCGAATAAGCAAACCGTTCAGGCGCAAGACAAGGCCAAGTGTGAACGTGATGGCCCCGACCGTCATCGCTTGACCAATCCAGAGCTGGATCGAAAGGAATCCAATCGCAATGATCATGATGCTGGAAAGAAGATTGAGCGCGGTCCCGACCTCGGTCACAGAACGGCTGAACGGCAGATAGGCTTTGACGTAACCCTCAAAGGCGCGTCGGATGTATCGGTCGTTCCCATCAGCGGCAAATAGCTTCAGCGTTTCGATATTGGCGTAGTCATCGACAATACGCCCGCTTACTACCGACCCGGCCTCCGCCACTTTCTCCGATTGCCGCCGGATTTTAGGCAGGTACAACCAAGCCAACAGACCGAAGCCCGATATCCACAATCCCACCAGCGCAGCAAGACGCCAATCGAGCTGGCCCACGATAACAAGTATGGTGCTGGTATAGATGACCATAAACCAGACAACGCCGATGAGACCGTCGATAAGGTCTCCTATCGCTTGCCCGCTTTGCCAAATTTTCGCGGCGAGGCTTCCGGCAAGATCGTTCTGGAAAAATTTATAGGACTGACGCGAAACATGTCGGTGAGCTTGCCAGCGGACAAGATTGTCAAACCCAGGCGCTATCGTTTGCCCATCGAGAAGCGACGAGAGCAAAAGCACCAGCATCCGACCGACAACGACAAAGAGCATCGCGATGAGCGCGTGGTCGGAATAGGCGAGAAGCGCGCTCCAGCTCCGGTTCCCCGCAGCAGCGTTTAACACATCGACAATACGACCGACGAAATAAAACAGCCCGGCGTCGACCAAAGGGACGAGACCGCCAACGATCGTCATGAGAACAAAAGGGGCTTTTGCCTGCGTCGCATAGTGCTAAATGAACGGCACGAGTTCAGCCGGGGGCTCCAAATTGGCCGGCTCATCAAATACGTTGAGCCAGTTCTCAAAAGCTCTGTAAATGCGCTGTCCCATAATAGCCCCCCGGCAACGTCAGCTGCGATCTACCCTTCTTACCGGCGCTTCGACTTTTCGGCTTATGCTACCGATCCGTGTAAGCGGGCTCCAACGACGGCCAGGGATCCGCTTGGCCCGCGGCGGTTCCTCTGCCTTTTTCGGCGTTACGAGCCAGCGATTACCCGGATGTTGTCCCAGATGCGAACCACGCCCGGCGCTTTCTCGGCCGCCACACGGACGGCGTCCTTTACGTGCACAGTCTCGACGGTTCCGCCCAGCGTGACCACGCCGTCGCGGACAGCGATATTGATCGTGGCGCCCGGCGCCCAAGTCTTGCCGTCCAGTTCATCAAGGATGCTCCTGCGGATCGTGAGATCGTCGACTACGGGCTGAGGCGTTTCGCTCCCCAGCCGCGCCAGCGTGGAGAGCAGGTTGGCTCGGCTCACCACGCCGACCACGCTCCCATCACGAACGACCGGGACCCGCTTAATCCCCTTGAGTTCCATAAGCTCCACGATCCTGCCGACGGTTTCTTCCGGACCAACGGCTGTGACGTCATGGCTCATGACATCCTCAACCTTGCGGCCTTGCTCGCGGGCATAGTTGCGCGCCAACATGTCCTCGTTCAGCCAGAAATCGACCCATCGCGCCGCTCGATCGGCGGTGCCGAGTTCTTCGCGCCGCAGCAAATCGCCTTCTGTGATCATTCCAACGAGCTTGCCCTGCTCGGTCACGACCGGCAAACCGCTCACCCCGCGTTCGACCATCACCCGCGCTGCATGGCCGACCGTGCTGTCGGGATGCACGGTTACGGCGCCAATCGTCATAACGTCGATCGCCTTCATGGAGCATTCTCCGATTTCCCCTTTGCCTCGGCCGCAGCGATCGTGCGTTTTACCGCGACGAAGCTGTCGGGGCTCACCGAGATGGAGTCGATGCCGCACCTGACAAGGAAGGCGGCGAACTCCGGATGGTCACTGGGAGCCTGTCCGCACAGTCCGATCTTGGCTCCGGCTTTTCGCGCCGCAGCGATGACGCTGGAAATCATCCATTTCACGGCCTCGTCTTGCTCGTCGAACAGGCTGGCCAGATCGGCGGCATCGCGGTCAACGCCGAGAGTGAGCTGGGTCAGGTCGTTGGAGCCGATCGAGAAGCCGTCGAAGCGCTTCGCGAACTCGGCGGCGAGGATCACGTTGGACGGCACCTCGCACATGACGAAGACCCGCAGGCCGTCCTGTCCGCGCCTGAGCCCGTTTTCAGCCATGACCTCAAGGACGCGGTCGGCCTCATGCGTCGACCGACAGAACGGGATCATGACTACGACGTTGCCGAAGCCCGTCTCGTTGCGCAGGCGGCGCACCGCCCGGCACTCCAGCGCGAAAGCGTCGCGATACCGCGGCGAGTAGTAGCGGGATGCGCCGCGGAACCCGATCATCGGGTTCTCCTCTTTTGGCTCGAACGCCGCGCCGCCGATCAGACCCGCATATTCGTTCGTCTTGAAATCGCTCATGCGCACGATCACCGGCTTCGGGTAAAGCGCGGCAGCGATGCGGGCCAGCCCTCGCGCCAGGCGATCGACGAAGTACTCGGCCCTGTCGGCATAGCCCCTAGTCAGTTCGTCGATCGCACGCTTTGCGGACTCGTCCTTGAGGCTATCGTAACCGAGCAGCGCCATCGGATGGATGCGGATATGATTGCTTACCACGAACTCCATGCGCGCCAGGCCGACGCCGTCCGCCGGAAGGCGCCACCAGCGCAGCGCAGCCGCGGGGTTTCCCAGATTGAGCATGAGTTGGGTGCGCGTCTCCGGAAGGTCGCCCACGTCTACTGTTTCGGCCTCAAACTCGGCCGTGCCTTCGTAGACGAAGCCTTGGTCTCCCTCCGCGCAAGACACCGTTACTTCCTGTCCGTCATGCAGCAGTCGCGTGGCGTCGCCGGCGCCGACCACGGCCGGAAGCCCTAACTCGCGGCTGACGATCGCCGCATGCGACGTGCGCCCGCCATGGTCGGTGACGATCGCGGCTGCCCTCTTCATGACCGGAACCCAGTCCGGATCCGTCGTACGGGTGACGAGAATGGCGCCGTCGACAAAACCCGCGATGTCGACGGGATCGTCGATCAGACAAACGCGGCCCGCCACGACGGCGTCGCCCACCGCGAGGCCGTTCAGGACCTTCCGTCCAGCCTTGACGATCCTGTAGGATTTGAATTCCGCTGTGTGGCGGCGCGATTGAACCGTCTCCGGCCGCGCCTGGACGATAAAGATTTCGCCCGTCTCGCCGTCCTTGGCCCACTCCATGTCCATCGGGCAGCCGTAATGCGTTTCGATCGCGGTGGCCCATCTTGCAAGCTGCAGGATTTCAGGATCATCGAGCACGAATGCGTTTCGTTCGGCTTTGGACGTCGGGACATTGCGCGTCGGTTTCTCGCCGTCGGAATATATCAGCTTCTGCTCCTTGCCGCCCAGCTTCTTGCCGATGATGGGCACCAGGGACGTATCCGGCAGCAGCGGCTTGAAGACCTGGTACTCGTCGGGATCCACGGTTCCCTGCACGATGTTCTCGCCTAGGCCCCAACCGGCGTCGATCAGCACCACGTCCTTGAAGCCGGTCTCCGTGTCGATCGAGAACATTACGCCCGATGACCCGATATCGGAACGGACCATCTGCTGAATTCCGATCGACAGGGCGACGCTCATGTCGTCGAATCCCTGGATTTTACGGTAGCTGATCGCGCGATCCGTGAAGAGAGAGGCGTAACAGCGGCGGCAGGCCGCGAGCAGCGCCTTCTCGCCGCGAATGTTCAGGAAGGTTTCGTGCTGGCCGGCAAAGCTGACGCCCGGCAGGTCCTCGGCCGTGGCGCTGGACCGGACAGCGACATCGACTTCGGGCTTAGTCGCCCGTTCGCACAGATGTCGGTATGCGGCGACTATCTCGCTCACTGCCTCCTTTGGCCAGTTGCCGCGCAGGAACAGCTCGCGGATCGCCCTCCCCGCGTCCTCAAGAGAGATCTTGCCCTCCCCGAGTTCCGCGAGGAAAAGGCGAATCCGCTCCTCAAGGCCATTGGCCCGCACGAATATCCAATAGGCTTCGGCCGTCACTGCAAAGCCTGGCGGAACGCGTATGCCCTTCGATGTCAATGTGGCCACCAGCTCGCCTAGCGACGCATTCTTGCCGCCGACGCGCGCAATATCGCGCCGGCCACTATCTTCGAACCAGACTACCAAGGGGTGGGGCTGCTCGGCCATTATGCGTCACCTTCGCGATTCCGCGATAAAATGCATTGTGAGAGTTTTCCGGGACCGACGGCATTGATCTCCGTCAAGACATCTCGCCCGCAAACTATGCCCCCCGCTGACCGCCCGTGACCCGCAAGCAGTGACCGCGCACGAGAGCTTCTGATGGAGCGCTGGTTCATCGCGAAATGCGCCGGCTGAGTGTCAGCCGACGCATTTCGCAACCAGACGCAGATGTGCGCCATCGAAATGCAGGGTAGCATCGGATGTTTCATTGATTGCGAGGATTCCATGGAATCATCGACCGCCGAACCAGCAGAGTGGCTGCCACGGAACATTGAGACTCGGCAACGTTTGCTGGCGCGCGGCGAAATCCTGTTCCGAAAGGACGACCCAACGGCTGGACTCTATCAAATCGAGCAAGGCCAAGTGCGGCTCTCGCGCGTCGATCAGACCGGCCGCGAAGTGGTTCTGCACGTGGCCGGCCCAGGCGGCCTCATTGCTGAAGCATCGCTCTTTGCGCAAGTCTACCATTGCGACGCCATCGCGGTGACAGACGCAAGGGTGCGTCTCTATTCCGGGGACGCGCTGCTCTCGGAGTTCCGGCGAAACCCCGATGCACTCACAGGATTTGCGGCAGGGCTCGCGCGTGAACTGATGGCGCTGAGAACGCGCCTTGAGTTGCGTAATATTCGTTCCGCACGCGAGCGCGTGGAGAATTACCTGGCGCTGAACACCGGGGCAGACAGGCGCACGATTGCACTGCGGGGGACGGTGAAAGACCTCGCCGCCGAACTCGGCCTCACTCACGAAGCACTCTATCGAACGTTGAGCACGCTTGAGGCTGAAGGGACTATTGCACGCACAAAGGCCACAATCATCTTAAAGACGGCGAGCGTATGATCCTGATCATATGCGTCGTCGACCATCCCGAATAGTGTGTCGTCATTGCTCCATGATCGGGAGGTTTCAATGACATCATCAACCAGCAAGCTCGGGATCATCACGGCAGCCGCCGCTGTCACGGTTTTGGCCGGCACAGCCTTTGTTCACCCCATCACCAAGGCATTTTCCCAGCAAATGTCCGTGATGAATCACGGCATGTCGGGTGACCGGCAGATGCCCGGCATGATGCAGCACATGATGCAGATGCACGGACAAGGCACGATGGAGATGGACCTGAACGCGCCGACCCGGGCAGGCCAGGATGCCTTCGGCGCCATTCAGGAAATCGTCCATATCCTGGAGGCCGATCCCGCCACCGACTGGTCGAAGATCAACCTCGAAGCGCTACGCCAGCACCTGATCGACATGAACGAGGTGACGTTGAGGGCGAGTGCTGCGCCGAAACCAATCGACGGCGGCCTGGAGATTGCCGTCACGGGCAAGGGCCGCACTCTTGCCGCCATCCAGCGGATGATCCCGGACCATGCTCAGGAACTCAATCAGATGAATGGCTGGCATGCTGCAACCGAGACGCTGCCCGACGGGGTGCGCCTGACCGTCACTTCAAGCGATCCCAAGGAAGTCGCCCACATCCGCGGGCTCGGCTTCATCGGGCTGCTGGTGAGTGGTTCGCATCACCAACAGCACCACCTTGCGATGGCCAAGAACGAGATGGTGCACCAGCACTGACGGGAGGAGCACAGCACGTTTGATTTCGATCATATCGGTGCGGTCATATGGTCAGTACCCTGCGGCCTGAAGGAGGCCGCCCGAATAGTGCGCGAGGACGGCCTCCTCTAAAGAGGATTCTGTCTCTCGCAGATTTCCAAAGAGGTTCCGGCAACAGGTCCGACAAGCGCAGAAGCGCATCGACGTCTGGTCGATTTCGGTGCCAACGTCGTCGCTGACAAGACACGCCCAGCGTGGCAGATCTTCCTCACGAAATTCTGGGGAGACATGGCGGAGCTCGGTCTCAAGGAAGGCGATCTCGTGGAGGTCTCAACGAGAACGGGTCAACCCAGGCGATGGTCTATCCGACGCCAACGGCGAAGCGGAAGGAAGCCTTCATGCAGTTCGGCTATCTGCCGTCTTCACATCACATGAAGCAGCGTGCCGCCTGCAGCCAGCGCCAGGACGACGATCCAGGGCTGCGACTTCCAGACTGTGAGCATTAGGAAGCCGGTCAGCGCCAATGCAAAATCCGGAGGCGAGAGAACCGCGCTGATCCAAACGGGGTTGTAGAGCGCTGCGCCGAGGATGCCGACGACGGCTGCGCTCGCGCCGCGCATGGCGGCCTGCGCGGTCGGTCGCAGCCGCACTACGTCCCAATAGGGAAGCATGCCGTAGACCAGCAGCACACCCGGCAGGAAGATCCCGACCATGGCAATCACCGCGCCGGCGGATCCGTTAGGCGCCGGTCCCATGACCGCACCAAGATAGGCGGCGAAGGTAAAGAGAGGTCCAGGAACAGCCTGTGCCAAGCCATAGCCGGCGAGGAAGGTTTCGTTCGTTGTCCATCCGGGCGTCACGACCTGCGTCTGCAGCAATGGCAGCACGACATGTCCCCCGCCGAACACCAGTGCGCCAGAGCGGTAAAACGCATCGAACAGCGCCACCGCCTGATGATCCGTCGTGCTCGCCACCAGGGGCGGAAGGATGAAGAACGTCGCGAACAAGCCCAACGCGACGGCACCGCCTCGGCGCGAGACGGGGAAGCTGAGATGCCCCGGTTGCGCAGCCGCTTCGCTCCTGCACAGCCCGAGCCCGGCGATGGCGCCAAGCGCGATCGCTCCGATCTGGCCGAACGATCCGCCGGCGAAGGTGACGACGGCGATGGCCGCCAACGCGATGCCGGCGCGGGCCCGGTCTGGCGTGAGGCTCCTGGCCATGCCCCAGATTGCTTGTGCGACGACGGCGACGGCAACCAACTTCAAACCATGGAGGAAGCCTTCCGCGACCGGGCCCTTGAAGGCGCCGGCACCAAGCGCGAAGGCGAAAAGGATGATCGCCGAGGGGATTGTGAAACCCACCCAGGCCGCAAGCCCGCCAAGGAGCCCGTTGCCGCGCAGGATGCCGAGCGAGAAGCCGACCTGGCTCGACGCTGGTCCAGGCAGGAACTGGCAGAGGGCGATGAGGTCGGCAAATCCCGCCTCGTCGATCCACTTGCGACGCACCACGAGTTCGTCCCGGAAATAGCCGAGATGCGCGATCGGCCCGCCGAACGAAGTTAAGCCAAGACGCAGAAAGGTCAGAAAAACCTCTGGGATCGAACCGTAAGGCTGTGTGCGTGCGATGTCGCCCGGTCGCGCGTCAGTCTCCATGGCTGCCTAACTCCCCAAAAAGTTCCTTGAGTTTCGCGCGTGCTTCATCGAGGGCCTCGCGGCCAATATCGGTCGCACGATAAAGCCGGCGCACCGAGCGCCCATGCCGTTCCTCGCGCATTGTGAGGTAGCCATTGCGCTGCATCGCGTGCAGCATCGGATAAAGGGTTCCTGGGCTGAGCCTGTAGCCGTGACGGGCCAGTTCCTCGATCATCCACTGGCCGTAGATCTCGCCTTCGCAGGCATGATGAAGGACGTGCAGCCGGATAAATCCGGAGAACAGCTCCCGATGGCGCATGATGGGTAATTCAGACTATCGACATCCGTTATCGGAAACCGTTAATGTCAGGCTGTTGAATGCCGGTCAAGCTTGGCGTGTCCTCGCCAGATGTTCGGTCAAACTCATGCCCGATGCCCGCACCCGTTCGTCCTGGCTGTCACGCGACGTCATCCTGCTGTCGCTTTGCAGCCTGTTTGGCGACATCTCAACCGAGATGCTCTATCCGATCCTGCCCATCTTTCTAACCGGAGTGCTCGGGGCCAGCGGCAGCGTTGTCGGGCTTGTCGATGGTATCGCTCAGGCGACCCAAGACATCGTTCAAGGCTTGTCCGGCTCGCTGTCGGACCGGATGCAGCGTCGCAAGCCCATTGCCCTGGCCGGCTATCTCGTCTCGGCTATTTCCAAGCCCCTGACCGGGCTCGCTGTGACCTGGCCGATGGTGCTCGGGGCACGGTTCCTAGACCGTATCGGCGCCGGCACCCGCTCCGCACCGCGCGATGCGCTTATCGCTGCGGCCGCGCCGGAGGAGCACCGCGGGAAAGCCTTCGGTCTCGAGGGTATTGGCGACAATCTAGGTGCCTTTCTCGGGCCGCTCATCGCCGTGCTGCTGCTCGGTGCATTTCGCCTCGATATGCGCGTCATCTTCTATCTCACCGTCATCCCGGGCCTGCTCGCCTTCGTTATGGTGCTGTTCGTGCGGGAGGAGCGGGCCGACTTCGCCGCCAAGGCCAAGGTGGACATGAGCTTTGGACGGTTTTCCCGCGCCTACTGGAAGTACCTGCTGGCGACGGGCCTCTTCTGCATCGGCAATTCGAGCAACGCTTTCCTAATTCTTGAAACGCAGGCGGCGGGCGCCTCGGTTGAGAACACGGTTCTCGTCTACGCCGGGTTCAACTTTGTCGCCGCCTTGATCTCGTATCCGACGGGCTTTTTGTCCGATCGCTTCGGCCGCCGCAACCTTCTGCTCGCGGCGCTCGCAGTGTTCTTTGTCGCTTATGGGGGTTTTGCACTCACCGCCAACGTCTGGATTGTTGCGATTCTGTTTGTTTGCTACGGTGCCTATCAGGGCACCTTCCGCACTGTCGGCAAGGCGTTCGCCGCCGATCTCGTGCCGAGGGAGCTACGAGCGGGCGGAATTGGCTGGTACAATTCGCTCGTCGGGCTGACTCAACTCCTTGCGAGCCTAATCGCAGGTCTATTGTGGGACCACCTTGGACACCAAGCCGTGTTCCTCTACGGAGCGATCTTCGCCGTGGTTGGTGCTTTGGCAATCCTGATTGTTGTCCCATCGGACAACCCGAAGAGCACCCGATCCGACTAGGCTCTCGCAACGCAAGCTTCATCCAAGCTGGTGGGTATCGCGTCGTTAAGCACGCGTAGCCAGCGCAAAGACAAATGCAA
>JBDZVC010000611.1:0-1978 GCA_040255475.1 Phyllobacteriaceae bacterium
AGGACGAACGCCGGTTGTAAGGCGTTGTTTCTCCTAGCTAAATTTTCTGGTGCGGGACATAACCCATTTCGGGTGCGGGCGTTCGCGTTCTGCTTCCGCCCCGTTCCAGATAAGGAGAAGTAGGATACAGGGGCCGCCCCGTTCCTATGGAGTAGGAGAAGAGATGGACTGGCAACCGATAGAGAGCGCGCCGCCGGCCGATTGGACGAAAGACGAAAAGCCCACGCGGGCGCTTCTATACGGTCCGCGCATCGGCGTTCGCGATGGCGAGGTAGGCAATTTTCGCGGCCATCTATTCGGCAGCGTGAGCAATTTGCATGGAAACGCGGTCGAAGATTGGGGCGTAACACACTGGATGCCCCTTCCACCTCCCCCACAATAAGGACAGCCAGGAATGAGCGAGAGCATGATTGAACGTGTGGCGCGGGCCTGCTGGCAGACGCAGACTATCCGTGCATGGGAAGACGCCCATGAGACCGAGCGGGAAGAAATGATCGGGTACGCCCGCGCAGCTATCGAGGCATTGAGATTACCAACTAGCGAGATGTGTGAACGAGGAGGAGAGGCGCATCAGAGATATGGCTATACCCAGGAAACTCCTCGCGCCGGTATTGCCGGCCTCATTTTCAGAGCAATGCTCGACGCCGCACTCAACGAAGATGCTCCCCGATAACCGCCCCTACACCCAGTTCGTATTCTGGATCTGCGCTGTCGGCATGGTTGTCATCGTAGCCGCCGATTTATGCGGCTTTCTCGATAAACTGCCTTAGCCGCCTTTGGCCTGCTGATAGGCGTTCTTCTCGGGCAAAATGTTTGCGTAGGTGATCCGGCACGTGTCGTAAGCGTAGATGCTCCCGACTTTCGTGCAGCCCTTCCTCCGGGCTATTTCCAGACGAAGATCGGGGAGCCCTCGATCTCCGCCTGCTTCCAGCATCGCTGCCTTGTCGTACTGGACGTGCATCCCGCATTTGTCGCATGTCAGGATAATCTTGTCGGCCGGATAGACGGAAAGCATTACCGCGTCATTCATGCGCCGAAGATAGCGCGGCTACCCAGGGCTTTCCAGCGGCACGTCCTTTCCGCCGGGATATTCCGTCACCCGCTTCTTGCCGTCGATCTCTCGGGCGAAGGCAATGGCGTATTCACGGTCGGAGGTGGGCCCCAGCACCTTGACCCAATGCGGAGGATCGAACATCTCGACAAGGTAGGTTTTCTTCTTTTCGACCATGAAAGGAAGGTAGGGCAGAGAAGATGGGCGGCTAGCGCACGTTCCGCTCAATCTCGGCCCGCTTCTCCGGCGTCAACGCATCGATCTTCTGCGACAGGACTTCGACCTTGGTGGTCAGCCCGTTCACGCGATCGCTCACACCGTCGATCTTTTGCCCGAGCGTCTGGAGGTAAGTGTCCATCCGCTGGTTTGTCGTCAGCAAGCCTTGCTCGACATTCCCCATCCGGTAGGGCAGGTTCACCAAGGGCTGGAGTTGCGCTTGGATCTGATCGAAATTCTTGTCCACAAGGTCGGAACGAGCCACCCGCGTCTGTTCAATCTGCTCGATCCGGCTTGCCAGGCTCTGGACATACATCGCCACCACGACTCCCGTCGCGACGATGGTGGCGACTGATGGAACGTTAATCCGCAGCCAATTCACGTTGACTTCTTTGCTTTGCTGCATGTTGTCCGCCATTAAACCCGCTCGCCCTGTGTAAGCACTTTCACCGATCGGAAACGCTTTTGCGTGGAATATCGCTCTAGCCGCTGCCGATCCCTGATAGTCGGTTGTCGGTCAGGGTCGGGATGCTGTTGACGCAGCGCCCCGGCCCGCTTGGTTCACGGCTTCCAGCCGCAGAGGCGTTCGCCGGTTTTGAGATAGCCCAGCGTCCGCGCGGCTTCCCTGTCCGTCATGGCGTCATAGACCTGTTGCCGGTAGTAGAGCTTCGGTGCGATGGTGCAGAACGTGCCGGAAGCGGATTGGCAGGC
>JBDZVC010000612.1:0-1974 GCA_040255475.1 Phyllobacteriaceae bacterium
GGCCGCCGCATCCTGAAGGAAGTGAAGGCGGAACTTTCGACCGCGGCGGAGTAGGCGGGCGACATGAACGTCCGCTCCGCCGATCCCGACGGCCGGCTGGCCGACAACATCATCTATTTCGCCCGTACGCTGAGGAAAGCGGGCATGCGGGTCGGTCCTGCCGCCGTGGTCGATGCGATCGACGCGGTGCTGGCCGCCGGCATCGGCAATCGTGACGATTTCTACTGGACGCTGCATGCCGTGCTGGTCACCCGGCATGAAGACCATGCCGTCTTCGACGAGGCGTTCAGGCTGTTCTGGAAATCGCGCGAACTGATCGAGAAGATGCTGGCCATGTTCTCGCCGGTCGCGCCCGACCATCGGGAGAAGGAGAAGCCGCGTGCAGCCGAGCAGCGGGTCAGCGAGGCGCTGTTCGAAGGACACAAGGGCAAGGGGCCGGACGAAATCCCCGAGGTCGAAGTCGATGCGCGCTTCACCGTCTCCGGCAGCGAAGTGCTGCGCGAGAAGGATTTTGCCCAGATGAGCGCGGCCGAGCTTGCCGAGGCGCGGCAGGCCATCGCAAAACTGGCCCTGCCGCACGATCTGGTGAGGACGCGCCGCTTCAAAGCCGATCCGCGCGGCCGCCGCGTGGACCAGAGGGCCATGATGCGCTCGGCGCTCCGGACCGGCGGGGACCTGATCCTGCCGAAATTCCGCTCGCCGCGCGAAATCCATCCGCCGCTGGTCGTGCTGGCGGACATCTCAGGCTCGATGAGCCAGTACAGCCGCATCTTCCTGCACTTCCTGCATGCGCTGACGGAGAAGCGGCGGCGTGTGCATACCTTCGTCTTCGGCACGCGGCTGACCAACATCACCCGCCAGATGCGCCATCGCGATCCGGACGAGGCGCTCGCGGACTGCTCCAAGGCGGTGAAGGACTGGTCGGGCGGCACCCGCATCGGCGACACGCTGGCCGAGTTCAACCGGCTCTGGTCGCGCCGCGTGCTCGGGCAAGGGGCAACGGTGCTGCTAATCACGGACGGGCTGGAGCGCGACGACGTCGCCGGCCTTTCGGCTGAGATGGAGCGGCTGCACAAATCCTGCCGGCGGCTTGTCTGGCTCAATCCGCTCCTGCGCTTCGAGGGGTTCGAGGCAAAGGCACGCGGCGTGCGCGCGATGCTGCCGCATGTTGACGAATTTCGCGCCGTGCATACGTTGAATGCGCTATCCGACCTTTGCGCCTCGCTGTCGGCCGACAATGGACACACTGCCGATCCGCGGGCATGGCTGGCGAAGGCCGCCTGAAGAAGGAGATCCATCATGGAAAATGCGACCACGCTTGAGGGCGGGCAGGACCCGCTGTTCATTGCCGAAAACTGGATGAAGGACGGGCGCGACGTGGCGATCGCGACCGTTGTCGAGACCTGGGGATCGGCCCCGCGCCCGGTCGGCAGCCACCTCGTCATCGACCGTGAAGGCAATTTCCAGGGATCGGTGTCCGGCGGCTGCGTCGAGGGCGAAGTGGTGACCGAGGCGCTCGATGTGCTGGAAAACGGCAAGCCGCGTATGCTGGAATTCGGCGTGGCCGATGAGACGGCGTGGCGCGCGGGCCTCTCCTGCGGCGGCCGCATCAAGGTCTATGTCGAACGGCTGGGCTGAGCGGGAGACCTTCGTTGATTGGTTTCACCCCCCTCTGTCCTGCCGGACATCTCCCCCTCAAGGAGGGAGATCGGACGGCCGCGTGGGCCGTGCCATCTTTTGATATTCCCAATGTGGCGCGGCATTTGAAACCGCTGATCTCCCCCCTTGAGGGGGAGATGTCCGGCAGGACAGAGGGGGGTGTCCTAAGGCGCCGCCTTGACAAGATGGAGGCGTTCTGATGGACCCGAACCTTCTCAAAAAGCTGAACGCAGAACGCCAAGCGCGCCGGGCGGCTATCCTCGTCACCGATCTGGGCGACGGTCGTGACCGGCTGGTGCGCGAGGGTGATTCCGT
>JBDZVC010000011.1:0-47643 GCA_040255475.1 Phyllobacteriaceae bacterium
GGCCGGAACCTGCTGGAGTTGCATATCGATCTCCATGTTTGGCAGATATATAGCATTTTATCGCCAAATGGCAAATACAGGTCGCAAAGTCAGGACGGCTCCCGGGGCCGCCGCCTGGCAAAATGCAATGAGGAAGCCTCATTGGACCATAAGCCTGCTTGCGTACCGCCCGTATTCCTCTTTCTACCTTCTGGTTTGCTGGAGCCAGTGCGGCTGCCGGGCAGCAAAATCAGCGTTTGCTGATGACTTTCCCGTCTTCGGCTACCACTTTTGGATCGGTGCCAATCGTGATCGTGTAAGTGAAGCGGGCCGCGCCCTGCGACGGCCGGTTCCTGGCAAGGCTCCGCACGATCCAGTCATAGACGCCCGAAACCATGCAGCGTGAGTTGGCACACGTAGCCAGAAGGGTATCGCTCCGGATCGTGTACGCGCGCTCCGGCCAGCGAAGGAAGTATTTGCGCTTGTCAGCCACCACCTCCGGAAGCGTCTTGATCTTCCCGTAGTAATCCACCGTATCAGCGTATGAGTTGATGACCATGTTGAGCGCGCCGCTGGGGTTCGTCCCGTCCGCCTCGATCAGATGCCTCACAAAACCGACACCCGCCGTTTCGAGCTGATCGGATGGCTGCTCCCGAGAATCCCCCTTGGTGTCGATGTCTTCACGCACGATTGGCTGCCTCTACTGGGCAATCTTCATATCAGCCAGAACCGCAGACGCGGCTTCCTGCCCAAAGACGCGTCCACTCTCACAACCCCTGAATCACGTCCTTCAACATGCTTCGCACCTGCTCAGCCAGGCCGTGAAGCGCCTGGTTGTCGATCGCGGCCATGGAAGCGACGGGATCAATCGCCGCGACCTCGACCTTGTCGCCGCCAAGATCCTGGACGATGACGTTGCAGGGCAGCATGGTGCCGACCTTGTCCTCGATCGACAGTGCCTCGTGCGCCATCTTGGGATTGCAGGCGCCGAGTATGCGGTAGTCGCGGTAATCGATGCCAAGCTTCTTCTTGAACGTCTCCTTGACATCGATCTCGGTGATGATGCCGAATCCGGCCCTCTTGAGCGCGGCGGTCGTGCGTTCGACCGCCGTGTCGAAGTCCGAATCCAGCGTCTTGGAGAAATGGTAGCTCATGATCTGTCCTTTCCTCATTCAGGCGGGGTTTGAGGTCGTTTCGCCGCCTATTTCGATTGCCGCCAGCCGGTCGGTGCCGGTTTCCCCCCTGGAGCCGCCACGCAGCGCCACGTAGATGGCCGGGATGACCAGAACGGTGAGCAGCGTCGACGAGGCCAGGCCGAACAGCAGGGAGATCGCCAGGCCCTGGAAGATCGGATCGGTCAGGATTACCGCCGCGCCGATCATCGCCGCGATCGCGGTGAGCAGGATCGGCTTGAAGCGGATCGCGCCGGCCTCCAGCAAGATATCGAGCAGCGGCCGGTTCCCGTCCTTGGCATGGCGGATAAAGTCCACCAGCAGGATCGAGTTGCGCACGATGATGCCGGCGAGCGCGATGAAGCCGATCATCGACGTCGCCGAAAACGGCGCATGGAAGACCCAGTGGCCTAGCATGATGCCGATCAGCGTCAGCGGGATCGGCGTGAGGATCACTAGCGGCAGTCTGAACGAGCCGAACTGCGCCACCACCAGGATGTAGATACCGAGGATCGCTACCATGAAGGCGGCCCCCATATCGCGGAAGGTCACCCAGGTCACCTCCCACTCGCCGTCCCACAGAAGCGTCGGCCTGGACTCGTCGTCCGGCTGGCCGTGCAGCGCGATGGCGAGCTTCGGCACATCGCCCCAGTCGGCCTTGGCGATGGCATCGTCGACTGCGAGCATGCCATAGACCGGAGCCTCGAATGCGCCCGCCAGCTCCGCCATCACCATCTCGGCAGGACGGCCATTGTGGCGGAAGATCGGATAGGAGGCAGGTTCGCGGCTCACCCGCACGACGTCGCCGAGTTCGATCACGTCGCGGGCGCCGGGGAGCGCATTGGCAGCAAGAGGCGTCGCCAGCGCGCGCTGGTCGACCACGCCGTTGCTCTTCGACAGCGCGACGCGGATCGGAATCGGCTGGCGGCCACCTCCGCGGTGCGAATAGCCGACCGTCGTGCCGCCGTAGAGATAATTCAGCGTGTCGTACACATCCGACTGCTCGACCTTGTAGTATTCGAGGCTGTCCTGGTCGATCGACAGGCGCATGCGCTCCGGCTGGTTGTGGAAGCTGTCATCGACGTCGACGATGAAGGGGATCGAGGCAAAGGTCTCGCGCACCTTCTCCGCCACCGCGCGGCGGGTTTCGGCGTCGGGACCGTAGATTTCGGCCAGCAGCGTGCCAAGCACGGGCGGACCGGGCGGAGGCTCGACCACCTTGAGGACGGTGCCGACGGGCATGGCGACGCCCTTCAGCCGGTTGCGGATGTCGAGCGCGATCGCATGGCTCTCCCGGTCGCGCTTGCTCTTGCCCGTCAGATTGATCGCCACGTCGCCCTGCTCGGGACCGGAGCGCAAATAGTAATGACGCACCAGGCCGTTGAAATTGAACGGGGCGGCGGTGCCGGCGTAGGTCTGGAAGGAAACCACCTCCGGCACGCCGGCGAGGCGATCCACGATGGCCTGCAGCAGCCGGTTTGTGTCCTCGACCGACGCGCCCTTGGGCAGGTCCGCCACGACCTGCAGCTCATTCTTGTTGTCGAACGGCAAAAGCTTGACCGTCACGTGCCTGGTGTAGATCAAGGCCATTGAGGCGATCGTCGCCACGCCGACCAGCAGCAGGAACGTCCAGGCGCGCGCACGTGATTTCAGGATCGGCCGGGCGACGGCGACATAGGCCCGCCCGAGGGCGCCGCCATGCGCGCCGGCCCCATGCCCATGCGGGGCGTGGCCGCCCTTCTTGCCGAATTTCATCATCAGCCACGGCGTTAGCATCACGGCGACGAAGAAGGAGAACAGCATCGCGGCCGAGGCATTGGCCGGGATCGGGCTCATGTACGGGCCCATCATGCCGGAGACGAACAGCATCGGCAGCAGCGCCGCCACCACCGTCAATGTCGCCACGATGGTGGGGTTGCCGACCTCGGCGACGGCGTCGATCGCGGCCTGCCTGCGCGAGCGTCCGTCGGCGAGGGCCCAATGGCGGGCGATGTTCTCGATGACGACGATGGCGTCGTCGACCAGGATGCCGATCGAGAAGATCAGGGCGAACAGGCTGACCCGGTTCAGCGTGTAGCCCATGATGCGCGACGCAAACAGTGTCAGCAGGATCGTCGTCGGAATGACGACGGCAACCACCAGCGCTTCGCGCCAGCCGATGGCGACTGCTACCAGAACGACGATGGAGACCGTCGCCAGGCCGAGATGGAAGAGCAGTTCGTTGGCCTTCTCGTTGGCCGTCTCGCCATAGTCGCGCGTCACGACCATCCGCACGTCCTTGGGGAAGATCTGTCCACGCACCTGCTCCAGCCGGTCGACGATGTCCTGGGCGATGACGGCGGCATTGGTGCCTGGCCGCTTTGCGATCGCCAACGATACGGCCGGCGCTCGCTCGAGCCCCGTTTTGGACTTAACGATGTTCATGACCCGGTTCTCGGCCGGCGAGGTGGCGAGCGCGATCCTGGCCACGTCGCGGACATAGACCGGCCGCCCGTCGCGGGCCGTGAGCAGCAAATTGCCGATGTCGGACAGCGCCTGCAGCGTCTGCCCGGCGACCAGCACGCGCTGCTTGCCCTCGTTGCGCACGGTTCCGATCTGGAAGGATCGGTTGGCGCCCTGGATCTTGGCGGTAAGCTGCAGCAGCGTGATGCCGTAGAGCGACAGCTTCTCCGGATCCGGCTCGACCCGGATCTCCTCCGGCTGCTCGCCGACGATGTAGGTCAGCCCGATGTCCGGCAGCTTGGCGACCTCCACCTGCAGCTCCTTGGCGAGGCGGGTCAGGTCGGCGGAGGAATAGCGGCCGGTGGCCTCGGGCGTCGGCGTCAGCGTCACCACCACGATGGCGACATCGTCGATGCCACGGCCGACGATCAGCGGCTCGGGGATGCCGACGGGAATGCGATCCATGTTGGCCGCGATCTTTTCCTGCACCCTGAGCACCGACGTATCGGCATTGGTTCCGACCTTGAAGCGGGCGGTGACCAGCGCGCCGTCGTCCTCGGTCTGCGAATAGACGTGCTCGACCCCGTCGATACCCTTGACGATTGTCTCCAGCGGCTCGGTCACCAGCTTGACGGCGTCCTCCGCCTTCAATCCGTTGGCCGAAACGTGGATGTCGACCATCGGCACCGAGATTTGCGGCTCCTCCTCGCGCGGCAGCGTGACGAGGGCGACGAGACCGAGGGCCAGCGCCGCCAGCAGGAACAGCGGCGTCAGCGGCGAGCCGATGAAGGAGCGGGTGAGCCCGCCGGCGATGCCGAGCTTCATGGCATCACGACCTTGTCGCCGTCGGCAAGTCCGGTCAGCACTTCCACGCGCGGCTGGCCGGCGTCCTGGTAGCGCTCGCCGAGCACGACTGCGACGTCGAGCGGACCGTCGGCCGCATCGACCGTGACGTAGTCGATGCCGTGGATGGTCCGGACCGCCTCAGGCGGCACGCCGAGCATGATGCGCTTCGCGACCGGGATCGACACCAGCGTGCGCTCGTTGACGAAGTAGGTGCCGATGTCGGCGACCTCGACATCGGCGATGACGCGGCCGTTCTCGATCTCCGGATAGACTTTGGCGATGCGCCCCTCCTTCGCCCTGACGAAGCCGCCATCGGCGCCGGTGCCGCGTTCGCCGATCTCGACGGCGGCGCCTTCGGCGATCTCGGTCGCATGCCGCTCCGGCAGCGATAGGCGCAGGTAATACCGGCCCGACGCGATGCGGGCGACGGGTTCGCCCGCCATGATCACCGATCCGGCCGTGACCGGCACGGTCAGCACGCGCCCGGTGGCGGGCGCGAGCGTCTGGCCTTCGCGGGCGCTCTGCTCGATCACGGCCTTGTCGGCGGCAGCGGCCGCAAGCTGGTTCGTGACGACGTCGAATTGCGTCTGCGCCGTGTCGACGCGGCTCTGGGCCGCTGCGCCCCTGGCGAGCAGGTCCTGAGCGCGCTGCAGGTCGGTGCGGGCGTTCTCCATCTGCGAGTTGAGCGCCGCGATCTTGGCGTCCGCGGCCCGCAATTGCAGCGCGATCTTGTCGTCGACGACGGTCGCCACCACGTCGCCCTGCCTCACCTCCTGGCCCTCGGTGACGCGGACTTCCGCGATGGTGCCGGAGATACGGGCACGCGCCGGCACGATCGTGCGGCTCTCGACCTGGCCGTAGACGGCCTTCATCTCGGTGACGGTGCTGGCCTTGACGGTGAATTCGGCCGCCGTCGCGCCGCCGGCGACGAGCGCCGCGGCCAGCAAGAGCCCGCAGGAAAGGACAGATCGTGCATGTCTCATGGCGAAGCGCCGTTCTTCCAACGCGTTGAAGAAACGGGAGGCGGCGCCGCGCCTCCCGTGTCCAGTGTCGATCCCGAACGCTGCCGTCCTATTTGAACGCGACGCCGCTCTTGCAGCCGATCTTCCTGAAGACCAGGGCCGCCGGGCAGAAGCCGGAGACGGAAGCCTGGACCATGTTGAGTCCGGCGAAGGCGGTGAGCAGGAACCAGTAAGGCGAATACCAGTAACCGAGCGCCAGCGAGATCAGCACCATGAAGCCGGCGAACATCAGTACGGCCTTGTCGATCGTCATTGCGTAACTCCTTGACTGTCAGCCGCGGCGGGCTCCATGTGGATCGCTTTCAGTTTCTTGATGCCGAGCATGTCGAGGGCGAGCCCCTCGTAGAAGGTTTCGCTCTTGCCCTGTCGCGCCTTGTGCAGGAAGTATTTCTCGAAGCCGACCTTCGCCGCGTTGTTGCGCGGCGGGATCTGCGGCTGCGCCACGAAGGCGATGCCCTCGTCGCCGAAGTCGGCGAGGCAGACCGCGTTCCAGGTCGCGACCGCCCTGGGCTCCTCGCCGCGCAGCAACGCGGCGATGTTCTGGGCCGTCGCCGTTACCATGGATTCGATCATGAAGCCGGTCTTCGGCACGCCGACGGGAAGCGGCGTCTTGCCGACCGGCGGGATGGCAACGCAGACGCCGACCGAGAAGATGTTGGGATAGGCCTGGTTGCGCTGGTGCCTGTCGATGGTGACGAAGCCGCGTGGGTTGACCAGGCCTTCGATGCCCTTGACGGCATCGACGCCGCGAAAGGCGGGCAGCATCATCGAGAAGGCAAAGGGAAGGTCGTGTCTGGCCTTCGTCGTTCCGTCCTCGTTGACCTCCTCGACATGCATCATGCCGTCGTCGACCGAAGTCACCCTGGCATTGGTGATCCACTTGATGTGGCGCTCGCGCATGGCGCTTTCGAGCAGGCCCTTGGTGTCGCCGACCCCGTCGAGGCCGAGATGGCCGATATAGGGTTCGGGAGTGACGAAGGTCATCGGCACCTGGTCGCGGACCTTGGCCTTGCGCAGCGCGGTGTCGACGATGAAGGCGAACTCGTAGGTCGGGCCGTAGCAGGAGGCGCCCTGCACGGCGCCGATCACCACCGGTCCGGGCTTGCGCGAGGCGGTCGAACTCGCCCTTGGCCGCGACCGCATGGTCGATCTGGCAAATGGATTGCGTATGTCCCTTGGGTCCGAGACCCGGCACCTCGTCGAACGCCAGTTCCGGACCGGTCGCGATGATCAGGTAATCGTAGGGAACGGACGAGCCGTCATTCAGCTCGACGCGGTTCTCCTTCGGGTGCACCTTCCTGGCGCCTTCCGGCTTCAGCGCAATGCTGCGGCGCTTGAACACGGCGGCGAGGTCGACGGTGATGTCGTCGCGGTCACGCCAGCCGACCGCGACCCAGGGGTTGGATGGTACGAAGGAATAGGATGTGCCGAGGTTGACGACGGTGAGGCTGTCCTCGCGGCGCAGCTTGTCACGCATCTCATAGGCCATGATGGTGCCACCGAGCCCGGCGCCGAGCACGACGATATGCGACATGGGGTTCCTCCCGCTGTTTCGTTTCTAGCGTTATCCTGACCGCAGGGCCGCGCATCCGCGTTGATCGAGCTCAATTCCCAAACCGTTCGGCGCGGTTGTAAGGTGACGCCGACGACAGGCTCGACCCGCAAGCTTGCATTTAACATTCAACGATTATAAATTCAAGATAATGAATGTAAAAGAGATGATCCCGGCTTCGGGAATAGCGGCGGATCTGCTCAGGAGCCTGTCCCATCCTCAGCGGCTGCTGGTGCTGTGCGCGCTTGGCAGCGAAGAGCGCTCGGTAGCGGAGCTGCGCGAACTGCTCGGCATCGAGCAAGTACCGATGTCGCAGCAACTGATGCGGCTGCGGGCCGACGGACTGGTGGAGGCGCGCCGGGAAGGCACCACGGTGTACTATCGTATCACCCGGGCGGAGGTGCTGACCGTAGTCGAGGCCTTACATCAGGCCTTCTGCCCGAGCGAAGGTAAGCTCTCGACCTGAGGGACGGCATTCGTATTTGATTGGTACTGTCATTCACGCCGGCACAAACTACCCCTTCCCCGTCCGTCCGGATGAGATCTCGGCAAGGCTTGCCGCATTAAGGCAGTAATGTTGGTAGCTCGAGGCAAACCGGCGATTAGCGATATCTCGCCGGCAACGCTTGCTAAACCGGCATCGCATACAGGTGAGTTGCATGTCTCGATACCAGGCACCGTGGCGCGCCTGGAAAGAGTCTCGACCGATACGCAGAGTGCGCATGGCGGCAGACAGGAGGTCCCTTGAAAAGAGCGGCGCTCGAGCATCGCAGAGGTCTTCGAACGCTAAACCTGATTCTGTCAAAATCCTGTTGCGTGTGGCCGGGTCGAGCCCCCCTATCTCGGTAATCGCAGCACGACGGCGACGTCGATCGCTGAACGCCAGAACCGAGATGCGCAGGAACCTCGAAAGTCGGGCTTCCAGATGATCGATCAAGACAACTGCCTCCTCAGCTTTTGCCCGCTACGATAATCCTCTCCCCGGCGCGCTTCCTTGCGCTAGCGCAAGGAACGCACAGCCGTAGCAATCCGGCGCTTTTACGCCGAGGTTATGTCCACGCCGCCGATCATGCTGCTGCCTCCCATCGGCGAACACGGACAAGATCAGGATCGTCGGCATGCTCCAGTAGCATGCGCGCCACCCGATCCTGCCAAAGAGCCACGAAGCGTGCTTGCTCACTCTCATTCGCCTCACCAGAGACGACCTTGGGAAATAACATCCTCACCTCTGGATCGGGCGGAACCCTCTCCACATTCAGATCGAGGGCAACGCCGCAGCCATTGTCACGCCGTCTCAGCGCCATGAGCCCGTCGATAGGGGCGTCGAACCGCAGCAGGCCTTGGCGGGAGAAGCGATGGTTTGGCCCGATACCGCTGAAGCCAGTCTCCGGAGCAGCACCAGTGAGAAGCGTGGCTACGGCGGCAACAACGCCCGTCGTACCCTGAACGCGTCCATCGCGCATATAAACCTCGATGCCGCCACGCTCCGGCAGTTCCTCGCCGTAAAGCCAGGCAAGGCCCTTTCTGACCATGAGGTAAGCGCCGGCCACCATAGGACAGGAATGTCCTGCAAGCTTCACCGCGTCTATGTAGCCATATGAGAGCGCACCATTCCTCGATGCGCCGAGAAACGCCGCTAGGGGCTCGCGTAGCGTGATCGCAGGCGCCTTGTCGAAGAAATCGGGAAAATTCAGGAATTCCGGCAAACCCATTGCGTGCCTCCGATGGAGTTGGCTGCATCACGACGACGCCCCAATTAAGCGTCGCGATAACATGAATTTACAATATATATTTTCAGCTGCGACAACTTTGCGTGACGGTCGGAACGTTTAGCGAAGCCGATGCTGATGGCTTCGCCGCCGTCCGTCGATCACGGAGGCCATGCAGGGCCGCAGATCTCAGTGAACCAGTGATTTGTTACCCGAATTGCCGAGAGCCTATGCCTGAGCGCTGGACCATTGCCGGAAACATATTCTCAGACCACCGCGACCGACCCGGTCGGAATCATACTCAATTTGCGCCAGCGCAAGGCGGCGACGCGGAAATGGGCATAACCTCCGCACCACCTCGAAACTGGGAGGTCAAGCAATAGTGAGGAGAGGATGATGAGAAGTTTGCCCCGGCATACCCATCCATCCAGTCGTGGATTTCGTTCCAGCGCGATTTTTCTGGCGTGGGCGAAGTCCACGCATCTTCGCCGGCGCAATTGAAGAGCATTGATCCATGATTCATCCAGACCTCGCCGCCCGAGTGATCGACGAACGGCTGCCGCGCTACACCAGCTATCCTACCGCCCCCCATTTCACCGATGCGATAACGCGTGAAACATACGAGGATTGGCTTGCGGACGTACCATCGGGCAGCAGCGGCTCGCTCTATGTGCACGTCCCGTTCTGCCGTTCGATGTGCTGGTACTGCGGGTGCCACACGACCATAACCAAGCACGATGCGCCAATCGCGGATTACATCGCCGTATTAAGGCAAGAGATAAACCTGGTAGCGGGCTGCGCTGGACATGATCTTGCTATTCGTCACCTTCACTTCGGCGGTGGCACTCCCACAATCATGGAACCCTATGAGTTCGTTGACCTGGTCATGCTCCTGAAGAGCCGCTTTTCCTTTGCCGCGGATGCAGAGATCGCTGTTGAAATCGACCCGCGTACGCTGACTGGGGAGATGGTATCGGCGCTGGGCGCCGCCGGCGTCACACGGGCAAGCCTGGGTGTCCAGAGCCTGGACGTAGAGGTGCAGCGGGCGGTGAATCGCGTTCAGGATTTCGAATGCATCGCCCGAGCGACCGAAGCTCTCCGCATCGCTGGCATCAGCGGATTGAATTTCGACCTCATTTACGGGTTGCCGCGCCAGACGGTGGCCTCTTGCGTGGATACGGCGCTTCAATGCGTCGCCCTTCGGCCGGAGAGATTCGCCGTCTTCGGCTATGCGCATGTCCCCCAGTTCAAGAAGCACCAGCGCAAGATCGACGAGGCGACGCTGGCGGATGGCAGCGGCCGTATGGCACAGGCCGATGCGATCGCCGGTGTCCTGGCAGGCGCGGGCTACAGGCGGATCGGCTTCGATCATTTCGCCCTGCCCGACGATCCCCTGAGCCGGGCAAGGATGAACGGCCGGCTCCGCAGAAACTTTCAGGGCTATACAACCGACCTTGCCGACGTGCTGATCGGTCTCGGCGCCTCCGCCATCGGCCGGCTACCGCAGGGCTACGTCCAGAATGAGGTCGCCTTGCGCGGCTATGCCGAGCGCATCGTGCGGGGAGAGTTTGCGACCGTGAAGGGGTATGCGCTTACAGCGGACGACCGCCTGCGGGCCGATATCATCGAACGCCTCATGTGCGAATTCCGGGTGGATCTGGGAGAAGTCTGCCGCAAGCACGGCCAGTCAGCCGACTTCCTTCTGTCCGGAAACGACGATCTTTGGGGACTCGCCGCAAGCGGGCTCGTCAGGATCGAAGGGATGGTGGTGGCTATTGCCGAGGACGCGCCGTTTCTCGTGCGCAAGGCAGCATCCACATTCGACGCGTATCTTCGCGGGTCTGCAAGACCATATAGCCGGGCCATTTGAACTCCAAGCGAGCCAGTATAATCGGCGCCGCACGATCGCAATCAAGAAATCAGCCCTGTTTCCGGCTTTGTCGAAACGTCAACGAGCTCCGCTGGCCAGCGGCGGACAGGCTTGAGCCAACACGATAAAAAGGTATACAGGACAAAAAGGTATAGTTCCTGTATATGTTTTAAGCGAATGAATTATCGGGATTCCGGGCATCAGTGCGGTAGGTCGGCGGGAATTGCCCATCGTTCATCGCTGCGTTGATTGATCTTCGGTCAAGGACGACCATGGGCCACAAGCATATCCATGAAGACGCCCTGCTGCGACTCGACCGCTTCGCTATTGGCGAACTCGACCTGTTCAAGCCGATGACGGGCCCGGAGATGGAAGCTATCCTGCGCCAGGCGCGGATCCTTCGAATCCGGCAAGGGCAGGCGGTTTTCCGTCAGGGGGACACTGCCCATCATTTTTATCTTTTGCTCGAGGGCAGGCTGAAGGTCCTACAAGTAACCGAAGACGGTCATCAGATCGTGGTTCGGATCGTCAATCGCGGCGAACTCTTCGGAATCGCGAAGGCATTGCGCCGGCCCGACTATCCGGGTACGGCGACCGCCGCGGTCGATAGCACGGCCTTGGCATGGAGTTCTTCCTCGTGGGAGGACATGACGGCCCGGCACCCGGCGCTCACGATGAACGCGCTCCACATGGTCGCCCGGCACATGCAGGAGCTTCATTCGAGAATCAGGGAGTTCTCGACGGAGGATGTCGAAAGCCGCTTGGCCCACGCTCTGGTCAGACTGACGATGCAGGCAGGCCGCCACACAGCCGATGGCATTCTTATTGATTTTCCTGTGACCCGCCAGGACATCGCCGAGATGATCGGAACGACAGTGCCTACGGTGAGCCGCATGTTGAACGGTTGGGCGGAGCGAGGCCTTGTGGATATCGGCCGATTGCGGATTGTTGTTCGAGAGCCCCGAAAGCTATTCGATCTGGTGAAGCGTTGACCAATCGGCCTCGTTTTCCCTCCTCTGTTCAAGTTGGAGCGAGCGGACACAACACCATCAATTGCCCTTCCATGTCCGTGCCGTTGCCGGTGCTATGTGCAGCAGGTCGACGGCGCGGCGCGCGATCTGGTCCACGAGGTCGGCTATCGTCGCCGGCTTGTGATAGAATGCCGGCACCGGCGGCATGACAAGGCCTCCCATTTCGGTGACTGCTGTCATCGCCCTAAGATGGCCGAGATGAAGAGGCGTCTCCCGTGCGATCAGGATTAGCGGCCGGCGCTCCTTCAAATGCACGTCGGCAGCCCTGACAAGAAGATTGTCGGAGAGCGAGTGCGCGACGGCGGAAAGGGTCCGCATGGAACACGGCGCCACGATCATGCCGGATGTCGCCGTGGAGCCGGAAGCGATGGAAGCGCCGATGTCGAAGGCTTTGTGGCGGCAAGCTGGCAGTTCGTTGATCTTGTCGAGAGCGCTGGCGCCGAGTTCTTCGACGATAGTCCGTTCGGCAGCCTGCGAGATGATAAGATCGACCTGTGCATCCAGTTCCGCCAAGATTTCGATCACCCGGAAGCCAAGTGCCGCGCCGGAAGCGCCGCTAATGCCGACGACGACGCGCGGTTTCATTCCGGAAGTCCTTCTGCCAAGTGGCCCATCGGAATGCCGAGGCTCGGCCAGAGCTTGTCGACCCGCGCCGCGATATCCGCGGACATCGTGAGCGGCCGGCCCCATTCCCGGCGCGTCTCGGCACCGATCTTGTTGGTGGCGTCTATCCCGAGCTTGCCGCCAAGGCCGGGCTCCGGTGAGGCAAAGTCAAGGTAATCGATCGGAGTGCGGTCGATCAGCATCAAGTCTCGGGAAGCGTCGGCTCGTGTCGAAATCGCCCAAAGGACATCCGCGCCGTTGCGGACGTCGATATCGTCGTCGACGACCACGATCCCCTTGGTGTAGCTGAACTGCGGCAGCATCCCCCAAAGTCCCATCATGACCCGCCGCGCCTGGCCGGCATACCGCTTCCTGATCGCAACAACCGCAAGCCGATACGAGCATGCGGCGGCAGGCAGGTAGAGATCCCGGATCTCGGGAAACTGCTGACGGATGAGCGGCAGGACGACGACATTCAACGCCTCACCTATCGTGGATGGCTCATCGGGCGGCCGGCCGGTGAACGTAGAGACATAAAGCGGGTCACGGCGGCTGGTGATCGCCGTGATCCGCATCACCGGAAAGCGCTCCACCTGGTTGTAATACCCCGTGTGATCGCCATAAGGTCCCTCCGGCGCCGTCTCGCCTGAGGAAACCCAGCCCTCGATGACGATCTCCGCATCTGCCGGCACCATCAGGGGCACGCTCATCGCCGGCGCCACGCGCGGCCGTTCGCCTCGCAGGAGTCCCGCGAAACTTAGTTCCGAAAGGTTTTCCGGCAAAGGCATGACCGCCGCCAGCATCGTGGCGGGGTCCGTGCCTACGGCGACCGCGACCGGCATCTCGCTCTGTTGCGCGGCCCAGGCGCGGTGATGCGCGGCACCGCCCCGATGGGCAAGCCAGCGCATGATCAGCCGGTCGCGGCCGAGCACCTGCATCCGATAGACGCCGACATTCACCTTCGATATGTCGGCGGGATCGGCGTCGGGCGGACGCGTGATGACCAGTGGCCAGGTGATCAAGGGTGCGGGCTCGCCAGGCCAGCACGTCTGGACCGGCAGGCAGGTGAGATCGGCGTCACGGCCGCTACGGACCGTCTGCTGCACGGGCGGACGTGCTACGAACTGCGCGCGCGTTTTCAGCCCGGCCCGGACCATAGGCCAGCGTTCAAGCGCGTCCCGGAGGCCGTTGATCGGTTGGGGGCCGCGCAACGCCGCGAGCATCTCGCCCAATGAGGAGAGCCGTTCGGGCAGGACTCCGAAACCGGCGGCGACCCTCCGAACGGTTCCAAAGAGATTGACGACAACCGGCATGGCTGCCCTTCGCCCCGTACCATCGCGTGCATGATCGAAACTCAAGGCAGGGCCGCCACCCGCGATCGCTCGCCGATGAATCTCGGTGATCTCATGGACAAGGGAGACGGATGTAGGGATAGGAACGAAATCCCCCTCCCCCCTGAGATGATCAAGGAAGTCACGCAGATCCCGGAACGGGGGAAGATCTCGCATCGGCACCGACTGCTCCGTCCGGCCCAATGGGCGCGGCGGGCGAGCACCGTCCTTGCGCCAGCGCAAGGACGGTGCATGTTTTGAGCGCATTCTGATCATGCAGGCGTAATGAGTACTGATCCGGCGGGTCGAGATCAGGAGGCTTTAATGACAGTGTCCTTTTCGCGCCTTGATCTGCGGTCCGGCAATTTCCGCGGCATGATGGCGGCTTGCGGAGTCGAGATGCGAGACTTGGACCATGACAGGCTTGGATTGACTTTGGGGGCCGCGGCACGCGCATGTCGATTTTGCCAGCATGACGAAGACTGCCGTCGATGGCTCGATAGCTCCGACCCAGCATTGGTCAACGATCCACCGAGCTTCTGCCCCAACAGGGAACGTTTCCTCAACGCCCGCAATCTCTGGCCCTAAGACGTTGATAGAGAGGGTTATCTTGCCCGATGGGATGAAAGCTCGATATCTGGCACTGATCTCTAATCAGGCAGTCGGCCTTTCCCGAATCACGACAGGAAAGCCGAACAAACTGGCTATCACCGGAGAACCCGGCCTTGTCATCGCTCCCGTAGCGACGTTGCTTGCCAGCGTCTGCCTGCTCGTTCTTGGCAATGGCCTGTTCGGCACGCTCATCGTAGTCCGGGCGGGTCTGGAAGGTTTCCGCAGCGAAGCGATCGGCGCCATGATGTCGAGCTATTTCGCGGGATTCGGGCTTGGGGCACTGCTCTTGCCCGGCCTGATTTCCCGCGTCGGCCACATTCGCGCTTTCGCGGGTTTCGCGGCGATCGCCTCCGCGCTCACGCTTCTTCACCTGCTATTCTTGAACGCATGGGCCTGGATGCTGCTGCGGGCGCTTTCCGGTGCGGTTTATGCGGGAATGATCATGGTCACCGAGAGTTGGCTCAACGCCCATGCTCTGGCTGCGACCCGCGGACGGCTTCTCGGATTATATGGCGTGCTCACAATGGGGGCCTGGGCTCTGGCGCAGGGCCTGCTCAACCTAGCTCCTCCCGGCGACATTACGTTGTTCCTTCTCGTTTCGATATTGATCGCCCTAGCCTTAGCGCCGGTCACCTTGTTGCCAAGCCTTCCACCGGTGGTTCGTTCCGAGGCGCGGTTCGATCCGCGGTCGCTTTTTACGTTGTCACCCCTGGCCGCGATCGGTGCGTTCCTCTCCGGATTTTCGCTTAGCGCCTATTGGGGCATGGGACCGAATTTCGCACAGAGCATGGGATTCGGCACGGCTGGCATTTCGGCGTTTATGGCAGCCTTCCTTCTTGGCGCCATGGTGCTGCAATGGCCGCTTGGCTGGTGTTCCGATCGCTTTCCACGCCGTCTGGTAATCGCCTTTGCCTCGCTCGGTTCGGCTCTTGCCGGACTGGGCTTCGTCTTTATCTCCAACACGCAGCCACCAGTGCTGCTTGCATTGGGCTTCCTTTTCGGTGGTTTCGGAATCCCGCTCTATACCCTCTGCGTCGCGCACGCCAACGATCGCGTAAATACCGATGACATGCTCGCGACAGCGCGCGGAATGCTGCTGCTCAATGGCCTGGGAGCTATCCTTGGTCCGCTAGGCGCCGGCTTTGTCATGCAGGCATTCGGCGCTAGAGCACTGTTCGTCCCCGCTTCCGCTGCACTTGTAGCCTTGGCGCTGGTGGCGTTGCTCAGACGCATCCATGGCCCCGTAGAGTCGGCAGCGCCATCACCGCTGCCGTGTGCCCCGCAGATTTCGGCCTTTCCGCCATTCGAGGTCGGAAGTCACCGGAACTCTTCCGGCGGATCGCGCTCAAAGCGTGCCAGGTGAATGCCATGACTGGCCGTAGTCGACAGCATTTGATCGGCCTCCGGGCCCCTCCGACGAAGGGCAAGTCGCAGAGGTCGGTGAGCGGCTTTACGTCGCCCTAGTCGAGCGGAGCTCGTGCAATGTGTCCGGTCCCATGCGGCAAGCCCAATGCGCACGGCATGAAATCCATGCCCTGCCCGCCTTTTGGAAGGAAGACGAAATGATCGAAGCGAAGATCGAGAACGATGAGATCGTCATTCGGTTGCCATTGGCGCAAATCCCATTGATCGCCACCAGAGGCTGGTCTTGCAATGCCGTGCCGGCCATGCGCGTCACCGATGTCAACCAGTTCGCAAAGGACGTGTGCCTGGAAATGAACCGTGCAGAAGAAGACGGGACAACCGAAGTCGAGAGCCTCATTGATGGCGCCATCACTGCTGCCTTCGAATATGGCTCGAAAGGTTGCGAAGAAATCGATGACGATGAGGCTGAAGCAATTGCCGCCCAGTTCCAAGAGTTGAAATAAGATGATGAGAGGTGGCGTCCTCGAACCGCTGCACTATTCGGCGTCCTCCGGATCTCGGATATCCTAATTAAATGGCCCGCATCAACGTCAGCTGACGAAAGATGGCTAGTGCGCTGACGTGTCAGCTTGACCTTGGAAACGCGGATTCATAGTCCCACGGCACTCACCGTACGGCATGAAATCGCCGAGACCGAACACCCCTGAAACTAGCAGACGCAACTGCGCGTCTACTCGTTCCGCTAGCTCGCGCCTACGCGTAAAAGTGAGTTCTCGGCGCTTCATCCTTGCAAAACATATAAGCGTGATCCATCTTTGGGCACCCCTCGACGGCAGGAGAGAGCATCCGGCGGAAGAAAGGCTTTCCGCCTTTGCAGTAAGACTGTTCCCGAGGAGGCGAGCAGAGTTCGGCTGGTGACCAGCATCGGCGCCAGTCCCGGGCAGGAGCCAGCCGGCTATGATTATCAGTTCCTCCGAGCAGTTACCGCGCAAGACTTTGCTAAAGCGCTTTCCCGTTCCGAAAAATTTCGGAGTCGCACCGCAATCGCGCATCCGGCGTGGCAAGACCTGGCCGGCGCCGGCAGGCGCCACG
The DNA here is from genome assembly GCA_040255475.1 of Phyllobacteriaceae bacterium. GTDB lineage: Bacteria > Pseudomonadota > Alphaproteobacteria > Rhizobiales > Rhizobiaceae > Mesorhizobium_L. The sequence goes on from JBDZVC010000011.1 coordinate 16,627, forward strand.
CACATCAAGGTCTTCGACATCTATCGCTACGATCCCGACAGCGACGAAAGCCCGCGGCTCGACACATTTAACGTCGATCTGGACGACTGCGGCCAGATGGTGCTCGACGCGCTGATCTGGATCAAGAACAAGATCGATCCGACCCTTACCTTTCGCCGCTCCTGTCGCGAAGGAGTATGCGGCTCGTGCTCGATGAACATGGATGGGACGAACTGGCTTGCCTGCACGCGATTCATCTCGGATCTAGGCGACCCGGCCACGATCTACCCGCTCGCAAGCCGAAGCATCATCAAGGATCTGGTTCCTGACCTTGACCATCTCTATGCGCAATACGAGATGATCGAGCCATGGCTGCAGTCCAGAACGCCGGAACCGGACAAGGAGAGACTACAATCTCTCGATGAGCGTGAACAACTCGACGGCTATTACGAGTGCATCCTTTGTTTCTGCTGTACTTCAGCTTGCCCGAGTCACTGGTGGAACGCGGGCCGTTTCCTGGGGCCGGCAGCCTTGCTTCAGGCGTGGCGATGGCTGGCTGATAGCCGTGACGAGGCCACTGAAAAACGCCTTGACAATCTCGAAGATCCTTTCCGTCTTTACCGTTGCCACACGATCCTGAACTGTACGCGGACCTGTCCGAAGGGGCTCAATCCAGGTAAGGCGATCGCCGAAATCAAGAAGATGATGATCGAGCGCCGAAGCTGAAGTCAGTCGGACCGTCATGGAGCGGAAACGTCGTCATAGGAGGGTAAGCATGGTGAGGGGAAACCGTCCGCAACCTCGGCAGGTAACCACGCCGTCAAACGCCTTTCCTGTATTCAGCGAGGATATTAAGAGGCCGCGCGAGGCCGGAACCGCCGACCGGAGACCGCAAGTTTCGCGAAAGACGGAACGTCCGGTTTCTCCCAATATCCAGATTTATCGCCCCCAGCTCACCTCGGTGCTGTCGATCATCAATCGCATAACCGGCGTCGTTCTGAGCTTCGGTGCGGTTGTGCTCGTCGTCTGGCTAGTTGCGGCAGCGTCTGGGCCGGGGGATTATAGCGTCGTTCGGGCGATATTAACTTCTTGGATCGGGCAACTCTTCCTGTTCTGCTTCACCTTCTCCTTTTTCATGCATCTTTGCGGCGGAATCCGGCATCTCATTTGGGATACGGTCCATGGATTTGAGCTCCGAATGATCTATCTCGGAGGGTGGCTGGCCGTCGCGGCAAGCGTGGCGCTCACTATTGCTGCGTGGACGGCCGGATTGTTGATAGCAGGCTGAAGATGATGAAATCGGATACACGCACACCGCTTTCCCGAGCGTCAGGCCTTGGGTCGGCCAAATCCGGCATCGGACACTGGTGGGCCCAGCGTATCTCGGCCGTCGCGTTGATACCCTTGTCGCTATGGTTCGCAGCGTCGATCATCGCTCATGCCGGAGATGACTACGCGGGATTTTTTGCCTGGTTGCAATCCCCCCCGAGCGCGGTCCTCATGATGTTGCTTGTTGCAGCGCTCTTTTATCACGCCGCGCTTGGGCTCCAGACAATAGTCGAAGATTATTTTCATTCCGCTCTCAAGTTCGCGGCTCTCGTTCTGATCCGGCTTCTATCTATCGCATTGGCAATCGTTGGCATTGCCGCGATCGCAAAAATCGCTTTCGCGATATAGCGAACAGGCGGGAAAAGCCGGGCATAAGCGGAGTGACTGATCGGAAGGCAAGGCAATGCTGGTGGAGAAATTACTGAGCCGCGCGCGCGAGCGGCTTACAATCATTTCCGACGCGGCGCCGCTGATCGAGGCGGCGCGGCTCTTGCGATCGGGTGCTGATATCGTCGTGGCCTGTAACAAGAGCGGCCTCGTTACGGGCGTAATCAGCAAAACGGACGTTGTCAGCCAGATCAGCCACTGCCAAGGCGCAAGTTGTATGGCGGCTGCCGCGTCCGTGATGACGCGAGACGTCGTGGTCTGCCAACCCGGTGACTGGCTGCACGACGTCTGGGTCGTTATGAAGAAACGAGGGCTGAAGAACGTTCCGATTACCGGCTCCGACGCGCGGCCGGTCGGCGTTCTCACCGCGCGGGACGCGCTCGAGGCTCTCTTGGGCGAGGTGGAGAACGAAGAAGAACTCTTGCGCGATTATGTGATGAGCGTCGGATATCGCTGATCCGCGCGCTGCATGCATAAGATGGCCAGGTAATGGTCCAAGTCAGGTCTGCCCCCCACACGTCGCATGAATTGTATATCGCTTCGTGGAGGACCCGAAGGAGCCAATGCGTTTATCGTATTGGCTGCGGCGCCTTGTGCCCCCACCTCCGAAAAAAATCCGCGTTGGGGCAAAACTCCGGCGGTTGCCGCATTCCCTCGGTGCCAAGTAGCCAATTCCGGCACTCCCGATGCGCCAGGCATTGAAGGCAAATATCCCGCGCCCGGGCCATCGATTCCCCTTGATTTTCGCGGACAGCCGTCACCGGATTGACTCCGGTCCTCTCCATCATCCGGTCGAACTGGACGAACTGCTGCCATACCTTGTCTGTCTGGGGCCAAGGTCGCTCAGGAACTTGCACGATGCTCTCCCGCGTCATTCCTTCTCGTTGCCGTGCTTGATCGTACGAGAAAATGCGGTCGCCTCAATGTGGCCTGAGGACGCGGAGGGCGCGCGCACTATCGCGATCTGACGATAGCGTTCCCAGTACAGTCACCCGTTTTGGATGTGCGTTCCTGAACCTTGTTCCAGCGCAAGGATATCTCTCCGGATTTCAGTGAGGTTCGCGCCACATCCTGCCTCCGGGCAGTCGCCGTGGGCGGATAGACGGAGCTTTGAATGAGCCATTTTCTCGATCGGCTGACCTTTTTCCGGAAGGAGCTTGCAACCTTTTCGGACGGTCACGGTATCGTCACCGGCGAGAATCGCGCTTGGGAGGACGGCTACAGAAAGCGCTGGCAGCACGACAAGATCGTGCGCTCGACACATGGCGTGAACTGCACCGGCTCCTGCTCGTGGAAGATCTATGTCAAGGGCGGGATCGTCACCTGGGAGACGCAGCAGACCGACTATCCGCGGACCCGGCCCGACCTGCCCAACCATGAGCCGCGCGGCTGTCCAAGAGGGGCGAGCTATTCCTGGTATCTCTATTCCGGCAATCGCGTGAAATACCCGCTTGTGCGGGGGCGCCTGCTCAGGATGTGGCGTGAGGCGCGTAAAACCAAGGCGCCGGTCGCCGCCTGGGCCTCGATCGTGGAGGACTCGCAAAAGCGTGCTTCCTATACGTCCATTCGCGGCCATGGCGGTTTCGTGCGCGCCGAATGGGACGAGGCCAACGAGATTGTCGCGGCCGCCAATGCCTATACCGTGAAAAAGCACGGCCCTGATCGGGTAGCGGGTTTCTCGCCGATCCCGGCCATGTCGATGGTTTCCTACGCCGCCGGCACGCGCTACCTGTCGCTGCTCGGCGGCACCTGCCTTTCCTTCTACGACTGGTATTGCGACCTGCCCCCGTCCTCCCCGCAGACCTGGGGCGAGCAGACGGACGTCGCCGAATCCGCCGACTGGTACAATGCCGGCTTCCTCATCCTCTGGGGCTCCAACGTGCCGCAGACGCGCACGCCAGACGCGCATTTCTACACTGAGGCGCGCTACAAGGGCACAAAGAGCGCCGTCGTCTCGCCTGATTACGCAGAGGCGACCAAATTCGCCGATATCTGGCTGCAGCCGCAGCAGGGCACCGACGCCGCGCTCGCGCTCGCCATGGGCCATGTCATCCTCAAGGAATATCATCTCGAACGGCAGGTGTCGTACTTCGCAGACTATGCACGCAGGTACACCGATATGCCGATGCTGGTTCGTCTGATCAAACGGGGCGACAGCTACGTGCCAGACCGATTTGTCCGTGCGTCGGATTTCGACGGCGGGCTCGGCGAGAGCGAGAACGCCGAGTGGAAGACCATCGGGCTAGACGAGGTGTCAGGCGAGGTCGTCGCGCCGCACGGAACCGCCGGTTTCCGCTGGGATAAGCAACGCGGCCGCTGGAACCTGGAGGAGAAGGACGGCAAAGGGCGCGATATCCGGCTGAAGCTCAGCCAGATCGGGGACGACAAAGCCGTTCCCGTCGCTTTCCCCGATTTCGGCAGCCGCGCGCATTCGCATTTCGTCAGGACGGAGCATGGCGAGGTCCTGGTCCGCACCGTTCCCGCCAGCCGCGTGAAGCTGGCCGAGGGCGAGACACTTGTTGCCACCGTGTTCGATCTTCTTTGCGCCAATTACGGGATCGACCGCGGGCTCGGCGACGAGAATGCCGCCTCCTCCTATGATCAGGACATACCTTGCACTCCGGCCTGGGCCGAGAAGGTCACCGGCGTTCCGCGCCAGGCGATCATTACGGTGGCGCGAGAATTCGCCACCAACGCGGAGAAAACTAACGGCCGTTCCATGGTGATCCTCGGCGCTGGCCTGAACCACTGGTACCATATGGACATGAGCTATCGCGCCATCATCAACATGCTGGTGATGTGCGGCGCGATCGGCCAGTCGGGCGGTGGCTGGTCGCATTATGTTGGCCAGGAGAAGCTCAGGCCGCAGACCGGCTGGCTGCCGCTCGCCTTCGCGCTCGACTGGAACAGGCCGCCGCGGCAGATGAACGGCACCTCCTTCTTCTACGCGCATTCCGACCAGTGGCGCTACGAAACCCTGTCGGTTTCCGAAATCCTCTCGCCCACCGCGCCGGACGGCGACTGGTCGGGCAGCATGATCGACTACAATGTGCGCGCCGAGCGTATGGGCTGGTTGCCATCGGCGCCGCAGCTCAAGGCGAATCCGCTCGATCTCGCGGCAAAAGCCAAGGCGAAAGGACAGGAGCCGGCCGACTATGTGATGTCGGCGCTGAAATCGGGCGAACTGGAGCTCGCCTGCCATGATCCCGATCATCCCGAAAACTGGCCGCGCAACCTGTTCGTCTGGCGCTCCAATCTCTTGGGCTCGTCCGGCAAGGGACACGAATACTTCCTCAAGCACCTGCTCGGCACCTATCATGGCGTGCTGGGCAAGGACCTCGGCGAAGAGGGGCACGAAAAGCCGAAGGAAGTCGTCTGGCGCGACGAGGCGCCGAAAGGCAAGCTCGACCTTCTGGTGACGCTCGATTTCCGCATGTCCACGACGTGCGTCTACTCCGACATCGTGCTGCCGACAGCCACCTGGTACGAGAAGAACGACCTCAACACGTCCGACATGCATCCCTTCATCCATCCGTTGTCGGCGGCGGTGGACCCGGTGTGGGGCTCGCGCACGGACTGGGACATCTACAAGGGCATCGCCCGCGCTTTCTCGAAGGTGGCGCCGGAGGTACTCAGTGTCGAAACGGACGTGGTCCTCACGCCTATCCAGCACGATAGTCCCGGCGAACTGGCGCAGCCGCTTGACGTAAAGGATTGGAAGCGCGGCGAGACCGACCCGGTTCCGGGGCTAACCATGCCGCAGATCGCGGTGGTGGAACGCGATTATCCGAATCTACACAAGCAGTTCACCGCGCTCGGGCCGCTGCTGGAAAAGCTCGGCAATGGTGGCAAGGGAATCGACTGGGAGACGAAGAAGGAAGTCGCGGCACTGAAGGCTCTCAATGGCGCGGTGCTTGAGGAAGGACCAGCGAAGGGGTTTGCCAGAATTGAAACCGATATCGATGCGGCCGAAGTCATCCTGATGCTAGCGCCCGAGACGAACGGCGAAGTCGCCGTGCGTTCGTGGGAGGCGCTTGCGAAGCGTACCGGGCGCGAGCACGCGCATCTCGCCCTGCCGAAGGAGGACGAGAAGATCCGTTTCCGCGACATTGTCGCCCAGCCGCGCAAGATCATTTCCTCCCCGATCTGGTCCGGGCTTGAAAGCGAGCATGTCTGCTACAATGCCGGCTACACCAATGTGCACGAACTCATTCCCTGGCGTACCCTGACGGGGCGGCAGCAGCTTTATCAGGACCATCTATGGATGCGCGCCTTCGGCGAGGGCTTCGCCGTCTGGAAACCTCCGGTCGATCTCAAGACCGTGCCCGGCGCGCTGAAGGCAAATCATGACGGTAGCCCGCATGTCGTGCTGAACTTCATTACGCCGCACCAGAAATGGGGCATCCATTCAACCTATTCCGACAATCTGCTGATGCTGACGCTGAACCGCGGTGGCCCGGTGGTGTGGATTTCCGAGACGGATGCGAAGAAGGCCGGCATCCGCGACAATGACTGGATCGAAGCCTTCAACCGCAACGGCGTTCTGGTGGCGCGCGCGGTGGTCTCGCAGCGGGTCAATCCAGGCATGTGCCTCATGTACCATGCCCAGGAGAAGATCGTGAACGTGCCAGGCACCGGCATCACCGGCCAGCGTGGCGGCATCCACAATTCCGTTACCCGCACCGTGCTGAAGCCCACCCACATGATCGGCGGCTATGTCCATCAGGCCTACGGCTTCAACTACTACGGAACGGTCGGCTCCAACCGCGACGAATTCGTGATCGTGCGCAAGATGGGCACGGTCGACTGGATGGAAGAAGAGCTGGAGGCCGCAGAATGACCATCCGCGCGCAGATCGCCATGGTGCTGAACCTGGACAAGTGCATTGGCTGCCACACCTGTTCGGTCACCTGCAAGAATGTCTGGACGAGCCGCGAAGGCGTCGAATACGCCTGGTTCAACAATGTCGAGACCAAGCCCGGCGTCGGCTACCCAAAGGACTGGGAGAACCAGAAGCGCTGGAAGGGCGGCTGGAAGCGTAGGAAGGATGGCAAGATCGAGCCGCGCCTTGGCGCGAAGTGGCGGGTGCTGGCCAAGATCTTCGCCAATCCCGACCTGCCGGAGATCGACGACTATTACGAGCCCTTCACCTTCGACTACGAGCACCTTCAGAGTGCGCCGGAATCGAAGGCCTTCCCGACGGCGCGACCGCGCTCGTTGGTCAGCGGTCAGCGCATGGAAAAGATCGAATGGGGGCCGAACTGGGAGGAAATCCTCGGCGGCGAATTCGAGAAGCGTCGCAAGGACTACAATTTCGAGGGCGTTCAGAAAGACATCTACGGCCAATTCGAGAACACCTTCATGATGTATCTCCCGAGGCTGTGCGAACATTGCCTCAACCCCACCTGCGTGGCGGCCTGCCCGTCGGGCGCGATCTACAAGCGCGAGGAGGACGGCATCGTCCTGATTGACCAGGACAAGTGCCGCGGCTGGCGTATGTGCATCTCCGGCTGCCCCTACAAGAAGATCTACTATAACTGGTCGACGGGGAAGTCGGAGAAGTGCACCTTCTGTTTCCCGCGCATCGAAGCGGGAATGCCGACGGTCTGCTCCGAGACCTGCGTCGGCCGCATCCGCTATCTCGGCGTTCTTCTCTATGATGCAGACGGCATCGAGAAGGCAGCGAGCGTCGTCGACGAAAAGGAACTTTATCAGGCTCAGCTCGACCTGTTCCTCGACCCGAACGATCCTGCCGTCATCGAGCAGGCACGCGCAGACGGCGTGCCCGACAACTGGATCGAGGCGGCAAAGCGGTCGCCGGTGCGCAAGATGGCGGTGGAATGGAAGGTCGCCTTCCCGCTGCATCCGGAATACCGGACGCTGCCCATGGTGTGGTACGTCCCGCCGCTCTCGCCGATCCAGTCGGCGGCGGAGGCCGGAAAAATGGGCCTCGATGGCGACATGCCGGACGTGCGCTCCCTGCGTATTCCGCTGCGTTACCTCGCAAACCTGTTGACGGCGGGCAACGAGGAGCCCGTCGCCAAGGCGCTCGAAACCATGCTCGCCATGCGCGCTTACATGCGTGCCAAGACGGTCGACGGCGTGACCGACGAGGCGATCGTGCGCAAGGTCGGCATGAGCGTGGCGCAAATCGAAGAGATGTACCGCGTGATGGCTATCGCCAATTACGAGGACCGCTTCGTCATCCCCACCGCGCATCGCGAGATGAGCGAGGAGGCCTACGGCATGCGCGGCTCCTGCGGGTTCTCTTTCGGCAATGGCTGCTCCGGGGGCGACAACGACGTGAACCTGTTCGGGGGGCCGAAAAAGCATAACGCCAGGAACCCGATGGAGATTGCCTGATGAAGTCCTTCAAGGCGCTCTCGGCGCTGCTGTGCTACCCGACGCCGGCGCTTGTCGAGTCGGTTTCCGACATTCGCGCCGCCCTGCACGAGGAGCGTCTGCTTTCTCCGGCGGCGCTCGCCGAGCTCGAAGCTCTGCTCGAACGGCTCGCTGGCGCCGATATCTACGAGCTTGAGGAAACCTATGTTCTGCTGTTCGACCGCTCGCGCTCGCTCGCGCTGAACCTGTTCGAGCATGTTCACGGCGAATCCCGCGACCGCGGCCAGGCGATGGTGGACCTCAAGGCACTCTACGAAAGCCACGGCCTCCAGTTCGGCTCCAGCGAGCTGCCGGATTTTCTGCCGCTGTTCCTGGAGTTCCTATCGATCCTGCCTCTGGACGAGGCCCGATCCCATCTTGCCGACGCCGCTCACATCGTCAGGGAACTTTCCGAGCGGCTGGAAAAGCGCGAGTCCCCTTATGCCGCCCTCCTCGCCGCCGTTGCGGAACTCGCCGGAGACGACGCTGCCGATCTCCAACTCGTGGAAGACGACAACCTGAAGCCGGACGACCTCCCGGCGCTCGACGCCGCTTGGGAAGAGGCCGCCGTGACGTTCGGTCCGGGAGAGGCGCTCGACGGCTGTTCGCGCGACCGCCTCGCCATCCGGATGCGCGCCGCCCGTCGCGCGCCCGCGGCACCGGCCTGAAGCGTCGGGAGGGAAATCATGTTTTCATATCTCAATTTCGCGGTCTTCGGCATCTATCCCTATATCTGCCTGACCGTCTTCCTAGTCGGAAGCCTGATCCGCTTCGACCGCGAGCAATATTCGTGGAAGAGCTACTCCAGCCAGCTCCTGCGCAGGCGGCAGATGATCTGGGGCTCGAACCTCTTCCATGTCGGCATTCTCGTCATCCTGGCCGGCCATACGGCAGGACTTCTAACCCCGATCCAGATCTGGGGGGTTCTTGGCGTCTCGCATACCGCCAAACAGCTCCTCGCCATGACCGTCGGTGGCATCGCGGGCGTTGCCTGCTTCGTCGGGCTGACCATGCTGTTGCATCGGCGGCTATTCGACGCCCGTATCCGCAAGACCTCCAATCCGAGCGATATTGCGGTACTGGTTATCCTCTACGTTCAGCTTATCCTCGGGCTTTCGACGATCCTAGTCTCGGCACATCACCTTGATGGCGAGGAGATGGTCAAGCTGATGAACTGGGCGCAAGGGATCGTCACGCTACGATCTGGCGCGGCCGATTATGTCGCGGGCGTTCATCCTGTTTTTCGGGTGCATCTCGTACTTGGCATGACGATCTTTCTAATCTTCCCGTTCACGCGCCTTGTCCACATCTGGAGTGTCCCCGTGTGGTATTTCGGGCGCCGCGGTTATCAGATCGTCCGCACGAAGCGACCTCCGGAACTGGTTCGGCGCCGCATGAGTGCGGCTTCGAGAGGGAAGCCGCAGGAGCCCAGGCAGGGCATGGAAGCGGCGGAATAGGCCATGGCGACCATCACCGTCGATCACCGCACATCCTCCGGCAAGCAGGCCCAAACGACGTCCCCGGAGCCGAAGGCACGTCCCGCGGTCAATCCGCAACCCACAAGGCCGGCTATTACAGTCGACGGCGCCGTCATCCCGCACGCATCGATCGCCCGCGAGGTGCAGAACCATCCCGCCGAGAGCCCGGCCGAGGCGTGGACGGACGCTGCGCGTGCCCTGATCGTTCGCGAACTGCTGCTGCAAGAGGCCGGGCGTCTCGGTATCGAGGCCGAGCGGCATGAGGATAACGAGGGCCGCCAGGAAACCGAGGAAGAGGCGCTGATCCGAATCCTTATGGACAAGCGGATTTCCGTCCCGGAAGCCGACGAGACGTCGTGTCGGCACTACTATGAAAAGAACCTCAGGCTGTTCCGCAGCGCGGATCTTTTCGAGGCGGCACATATCCTGTTTTCGGCTGATTGGAACGACAAGGGAGCGTTTACCGCTGCCCTCGAGTCCGGGAAGTCGGCAGTCGCACTGCTGATGCAGAAGCCGATGCGCTTCGCCGAGCTGGCCCGCCAACTATCAGCCTGCTCGTCTTCGAGCGAAGGCGGCCATCTCGGCCAGTTCACCCGCGATCAAGTGACGCCGGAATTTTCCGCTGCGCTCGACCACCTTCGTCCGGGAGAAATATCGCCGGAGCCGGTGGAGACACCCTATGGTGTGCACATCATTCGGCTTGACCGCCGCGTCGACGGCAGGACGCTGCCGTTCGATGCGGTGCATGAGCGGATCATGGATCATTTGAAGGAATCCGTCTGGCGTCGTGCCGCCGCACAGTACATCTCGTTACTCGCCGGCCGGGCGACAATCGAAGGCTTCGATTTCGGCGGCGCTGATACTCCACTGGTGCAGTGAGGCCCAGATGTTCGGTGAATTGGTTGCACAACTCGACAGGCCGGAGGTTGCAGCGGGGGCGCTAGCCGCTCTTGAAGACAGAGATCTGGAATCGACTATCCGGCATTATGCAGATTCCAACGACCTTGCGGTCGCTGACTGTGTCGCAGGGATCGTCAGAAGCTTTCTTGATCAGGCCGATGACGAGGCCTGGGTACAATTGATTGGCATCATGGCCCGAGCCGAAAATCCGGGTGTGGCGGCGCTTGGCGCTATCTTGCGATATTGTGTCCGCGACCTCGATGCAGAATCATCGGCTTCATCATGAAGGGAGAGCGTCTGATGTCGAGAGATGGACCCGCCCTGGCCGCCGTTCGGGCAAAAGCGGGCGTATCGGTGGATATGGTGTTCGCGGAAATTGTTGCGCTTCTCCGTCCTCGCGGCGTGAGGATCGGCGGGGTTCTCCAGGAAGACGACTGGAGTTCCGGCGATAGCCGGCCGATTACCCGGCTTCGCAATCTTTCGGACGGCAGCCTGATCAGGATTTCGCAGGACTTGGGGCGGGAAGCCCACGGTTGCCGTCTCGATCCCGGCGCACTCGCCGAGGCGGCGCCATTGCTCGAAGGCATGATCGAAGCGGGCGCCGACCTTCTCATCATCAACCGCTTTGGCAAGGCGGAAGCGGAAGGCGCGGGCCTGCGGTCTGTCATCGAGCGGGCGATCCTTGTCGGCGTACCGGTTCTCACGGCTGTCCGGGCCGAATACGTCGATGCCTGGGCCAGCTTTCACGCCGGACTATCGATGTGGCTTCCGCCCGACTCGAATGCGATCCTGTCGTGGTGCCGCATGACCCTGGGCCTCAGGAGGGATGGCGCCAGCGCCGCGGATATACCCGTGTCGGCACGCTGGTGATCAGTATGACACGCATCGGGATACTCACGATCTCCGACCGTGCCAGCCGCGGAGAATATGAGGATACGAGCGGCGCAGCGATCGAGGGCTGGCTATCGCTTGCTATAAAGTCAGACTGGGAATCCCTTCGGCGTATCGTTCCGGACGGCATCGTCCCGGTGCAAAACGCGCTGATCTTACTCAGCGACCGCGACCAGGCGGATCTCATACTGACGACGGGAGGAACGGGACCGGCTCCCAGGGATCTGACGCCGGAAGCAATGCAGGCGGTGATCAAGCGGGAATTGCCTGGATTTGGAGAACTCATGCGCCGCGCTAGCTTGCAATCCGTACCCACGGCAATCCTTTCACGCCAGACCGCCGGCGTGCGCGGGCGCACGCTGATCGTCAACCTGCCTGGTAAACCTGCCTCGATCAAGGTCTGTCTGGAGGCCGTATTTCCAGCCATTCCCTATTGCCTCGACCTCATTGGCGCGGCCCGTCTGGAAACTCATCCCCAAGTCTGCCACGCCTTCCGCCCTGAGTGAGATTTCCGGGCATGGACGCCTCCTCAAGGCTTCCCGCTATTTGCGTCCTCAATGAAAGATACCTCGATCTGGCGAAGCGCTTGGGCAGCCTTGATGGCCTGATTGGCGATTTCGTCGAACAGAAGCGCCATCTCTTCGAAGACCGTCAGGTCGGTCTCATCCTCCGTGATCTCATCAATGTCATCGAGGAACGAGACCTGATCCGCGATCATAACCCTTCGGTGCCTCGCTTCCCTCAATCCGCTTCGCAACTGCCGACGGCCTTCGAGCGCGGAAAACCGATCGAGCGCCTCGTCTAGCTTTGTCCGGCATTGGCAATCCAGTTCAATGGCTGACAGAGTTCGACGCAACCGTATGGCGGCGTCGGCGTAAGCAGGCATTTCGACGGTACTGGTCATTTCGCAACCCTCCTTCTTGGAGTTGCATCCTTCGCCGGCCGCGAATCCAGCCCGGCGCGGCTCGGAAAGGTAGCATCGAACGAAGAAGCCACATTGCTTCAGCGCAAGTTCGAGACGGACCTATTCCGGGGAACATCGGGAGGCATCTCACCAGAAACGGAAGAGCAGTAGCCAGCCGATGTTGGCCGGCGCCATAGCCATGCAAAACGCGACAAGCGACGCGATCCTGCAGTTCGTTGCGTCTGTGTAAAGAGCCGCTATCTTCCAGCAAAGCGTCGCTGACCATATAGTCGCCAGCGCCAGCATGGCGGTGCGCATCTCGCCGACGAACGGCAGTATGATGCCGTCTGAACGGAGTTGGCTTACGGTCAGGGCAGACAGGCCGAGAAAAACGCCCGAGCCGGCGAGCGGAATCAGCGCCTGTACCAGATGATGGAAGCGCTTCATGCTCCAGCCGCCGAGGAAGCGCGTCGACAGCCCGATCATCAGCATCGTCGTCATGCCGAAAACGAGTGCCGTCGCAGCCACGTAGACGACCAACAGCATTCCGTCGAGCAAGGTCAACACGTCGTTGCGCAGCGGGTAATCGGTCAGCACCCACCACGGTGCTGTCGTCTCGAGTGGCCATGTCATGCCTGCTTCGACCAGATACCGCGCGACCCATTGCTTGGCGGAGACGAACCAGGGGCTAGCCGACCACTGAAACGCACCGATGGCCAGTCCCATCAAGCCAAAGACGATGAGTACGGTTTCCCAGGGCTTCGGCACCTGCCCCGCGACATGGACGATCTCATGGTTGGGCGAGCGGCGAGCTAGACGGATGGCGCCTCGAAAACCACTGCATCGGCCGCACATGTGGCAGGCAGAGCCGCCGCGCATCGTCCTAAGCGGCACCAGCGGAGCGCAATTCACTGGGCCGGGCTTGACCCCGGCAATCTGGGAATGCTGCCAAAGCACCGGATCGACGCGGAAATGCAACGGCGCCAGCTTCGCCAATAGGCCGAACACGCCGCTCACGGGGCAAAGATAACGGCACCACACGCGCTTGTTGCGGCCGTAGAGATAGCCGACAATGGCGGCGGCGACCGTCGACCCGCCGAGGATCAGCAGCGTCGGGCGCGGATACTGATAGACGCTGACCATCTGCCCATAGAGCGTTGTGCTGCCGAAGGCGACCGTGGGCCAGCCCGGCCATGTCATCCACCGCGGCGTCGCCCTGCCCTTGCCGTGGCCGCTCGCGAATTCGGTGATGGCGCCCTCCGGACAGAGCAGACCGCACCATATGCGTCCGACCAGCGCGGTTCCCAGGATCACGGACGGCCACCAAATGCCCCAGAAGACGAACTGTGCAACGCGCGTGAAATCGGCCCACAGATAGGCGGCGTTGTCCGGCAAAGGCAGGAGGACCGGGACGACGAGAAGAACGGCGTAGACCCCCACGATTGTCCACTGAGTGACACGGATCGCCCCTTGGTGGCGCTGGAGCCAGTCTCCTGTCCTCTCCCAGATATCTGGATGTCGGACGGTCGGAGCGGGCGAATATTGGACTTCTGACGGCACGCGGATCGTCATCACGTATCCCTTGCCGGGCGCTTGCGTTCCGGAAGCAAGAGCAGTGCTGCTGCCAGCCAGTAAAATAGATAAGTGAGGACGACGACCAGTTCCGGCTTCGCCCGGTAGCCAGTCATCGCGGCGACGAAGGTGCCCAGGCCGCTCATGTCATCAAGTAGCAACGAGGTATCCCAAAGCGGCTGGGAGAGCGGCGGCACGAGACCGCTGCCAATCGCCCTGTCGAGCGCCGTCATCAGAAGGGACGAGGCCAGGAACAGCAGCAGGATTTCGGTCACGCCGAAAAAGAGGTGCCAGGAGAAACTGCGGGCGCCAAGCCGAAGAAGCCAGTAAAGGACGCCAGCCGCCGCAAAGCCTGTCACGGCGGCGGCAATGCCTGAGGCCAGGCTTGCGCCAGGAGCCGAAGCCAATATGCCGTACAGGAAGACAGCCGTCTCGCTTCCCTCCCGCGCCACAGCGATCGCTGCGAGCGCCAGTAGCCCCCACCAGTTTCTCCTGCTAACGGCTCGTTCGGCACTTCCTTCCAGTTGCTGCCGCAGGTGCCCGCCATGCACATGCATCCAGGTCACCATTTGCAGGATGAGCAAGGCGGCGATGCCCGCCACGACGATCTGGAAGACGTCCTCGCGGTCGCCTTCAAGCAGGCTCGCGAAGCCGAGCATCGACGCAGCCAGAAGCGCAGACGCCGCCAGCCCGGCGGCGACGCCGGCCCACAGGAAGCGGCGGCCGGTTTTCGCGGACGCACGGTCGGCGTGGTGGATCAGCCAGGCGTCCAGGATCCCGACGACAAGCAGCGCCTCAACGCTCTCGCGGCAAATGACGACGGCGATCTGTCCGAATAATCCGGTCATTGGTTGGCCGGTTCCCGGGCGATGAGAATGGCCGGTGGCGTCGAGGGATGGAAATCGTCAAAGAAACGGTACTCGCCCGGATCGAGCCGCCGGATGACGATGAAGGACCTCACACCCGGCCCGAGCACCTTCTCCTTGCGCAGTTCGATACTTTCGAACTCGACGGGGCTGGCGCCGTTATTGTGCAGATCCAGCTTGAAACGGCGACCGGCCGGAACCTCGAGAACGGGCGGCTGTATCCTGCCGTCCGCAAACCCGATTACGAAGACGGGATCTTCGTCCGCCAGCGATCCGGACACAGGAAATAGCGCAAGGAAAAGAAAGGGAAGCAACCGGGCTGTGAGGGACATAATTCTGTGCGATCCCATTCTTGCGCCGCATCGGAAGGGCGATGGCGCCGGATAAACCGATGGATCTCTCACGAACCGACGCGCCGCGCGCCTAATAGGCGCCCTTCTTGCCCGTGCCGGCGAAGGTGAATTCGTATTCGACGCTGAACGGCGCGGGCCATGGCCCCACTCCCGTTTCCTTGTCGACGTGCCGGCCAAAGTGGTCGTGACTGCCGGCGCCCTGCGAGGTGATTACGAAGGTCAGCTTATACTTCCCCATCCCCGCTAACTTCACGTTGTCGCCGTAATGGGGGCCGTCGCTCGCGACCATCGGCATGAAGGTCCCGGCGGTACGTTTCCCGTCATCGAGCTTGACCAGCGTGTAATCGATCCTGAGGTTCGGTATCCAATCCCCTTCGGCGAAACCGTTCGTGTTGCCCGCCGTCGCGTGGATGTCCGCCTCAAGATGGATATCGGAATCGGCCGCCGGCCGCATGATGTGCTCAGGCTCCATCTCGATCGGCTGAAGATAGACGGCGGCGATTTCCATGCCGTTTAGCAGCTTGGGAGATCCTATCGGATATTCCACGGCGGACGCCGCGAAGGCACCCGGCATCAGGAATAGGAGAGTCAGTGGAAGGATCGTAAGACGGGACATGTCGGCTCCAATCATCATCTGGCGGCTTCTGGTCCCCGAACCGTGCGCGGTCAGCGGATCCGGATAATCATGATAATTGCAGTCAACTTAATTCTTGCTCGGCAGCCATCCTTGTCGCAGGACAAGGATGGCATGCCTCCTTTCCGGCGATCGACGTGCATCTCGAAGTTGAGCGGGCTCGATGGTTGGATGGTCAGGATTCGATCTTCGGCAGGCCGGGAAGATAGCGCCCGCGTTCGAGCGCGTCGGCGAAACTGTGGTTGACATCCCGGTGAATCGCCTCGTCTTCCTGCATCGCGCGGATAACTTCGGCAAGCCGCGCGTCGGGGGAGAGGTTCCAGTAGGCGTTCGCCGAGGCCGGCGCCGGCGGGTTCTCCTGCCGACCTTCCCGGATATCCTCAAGATACTGACCATAGCCACGCACGGCGTCCTCGGCGAAATAGCCGACGATCCGGTGGGCAGTCCGCGGCGAAAACAGGTAGATCAGAAAATGGGCGTTGTAGAACAGCCCCTGCGCGAAGAGGACGGAAAGACGCTCGATCAGGCTCGGGCGGTCGATCGCGACGAAGACCATCAGGTGGGCGCGCTGTGTCTCGGCCTCGTTCAGCAACGTGCGGATCCAGCCGCGGTCGTCGATCATGAGGCGCAGACATTTGAGGTGAAGAAGCGTCGCCGCCACCATGCCCGGAACGGCCGCGATGGTCTCGAGCACGATCGTGCGATGGCGATAGCGGCGGCCAAACAGCCCGTCGGCGGCGAAGCGCAGCATCCTGACGACGCGATAAGCTATCCGGTCGGACAGGGTCCGCGGAGGGTGATGGCGCTCCAGGTTTGTCTTGTCGATGGTCAGCATGGCTCGCACGGTATCCTACATGAGTTTCCGCTTCATCGGCAGATCATCCGCCCACCGGGTGTCGGCCTTCATCGTCGGCCAAGGGCCGATCGGGCAGCAACCACCAATGCCGTCATGACGTTTCAATCGGCAAGCTCCGGCTACCAGGCTCGCGCCGCCTTCATGTCTTCGGCATTATGCGATATCCGGGCAAGGCTGAATTTGCGGCGGAACAAGGTAAGCTGACTCTGCCGCACCATGACGAACAATCGCGCGGGGCGTGCGATAGGAGACCGGAAGCGCGAGTAATGACGGACGGCCAGACGGATATCGGCATTCTGGCGGCTACCGAGATCTTTCGCTCTCTTCCGAGCGAAATTCTTGACGACGTGCGCCGGGCGGCTTCCCGCAGGCGTCTAACGAGGAAAGAGGTTCTGTATCACCAGGGCGACGCCGTCCGGGCCTTCTATGTCGTGGTAGTCGGCCGCCTGCGAGCGACGCAGACCACCGAGGAAGGCAACCAGATCGCATTGCGCTATCTCGGCCCCGGCGAGCTGGCAGGCTACGCCGCGCTCGCAGGCATCCCGGACTATCCTGGGACGGTGGTGGCGGTAGAGGATACGCACCTGTTTGCGTGGTCCGCGGGCGCCATGCGCGAACTGATGGGCAAACATCCGCAGATCGCGTTGAACGCAGTCGCCGTGCTCGGGTTCCGCTATCAGGAAACGCAGGCGCGGCTGCGCGAGGTTTCCACCGAGACCGTCGAACGCAGGATCGCTCACGCCCTGATAAGGCCGGCACACCATGCGGGGCGTCATACCGCGGAGGGAACTGAGATCTGCTTTCCCCTTTCTCGTCAGGATATCGCCGAACTGGCCGGGACGACACTCCATACCGTCAGCCGGACGCTCAGTGGATGGGAGAAGGACGGTATCGTGTCGAGCGCGCACAGACATGTCGTTATCTGCCTGCCCGATGCACTGGCTGCGGTCAACGAAACAGCGTCATGATCGCGCCGGATGCAGTTCCGGGGCCGATCCGATTCCGTCATCGCGCGGTCGCCGATCTTCAATTCCATAGGGGGCCGAACCGGCAAGGGCTCGCTATTTGCCGAGTATTGTTCGCAAGAGCGTGCGCAGCATTCCAAGGAAGGTCACGGCCCATGCTCCGAGCGCTATATAGAGGAACACTCGCGGCAAGACGGACAGAAAACCGAATTCCATGGCGCGATCCATTTGCCAGGTGCAGGCGGAATACATGCCGAGCGGGAATACCGCGCCCCAATAGAGCGGGTCGTATTCGAATGGGAAGCGCTCGAAGACGTATCGCCAGATGCCCAGCAGGAGGAGCATGGGTATCCACCACGTCCCGGTCGCCCAATAGAAGACAGTGAAGCCTTTCAAAAAGGGAAGCAGCGACATGAGATAGGGGGCATGCGGCGCGTTCAGGATCAGATGGGAGCCAGCCAGCGTGGATATCGCCATTGCGCCCATGTTGATCCAATAGGGCGGCGCCAGGTCCCCGGGCGAGAACCGGAAAAACGCATAGCGGTAGAAGATTAGCGACATCATCCAGATGTAAAGCATTCCTCCCCACAGCCACATGGAGAGCGCCATTAGGTTGAGTTCCAGCCGGTAAGGCTGGCCGATGCGAGCCGCGAGCAACGCGCTTGAAACAGAGAGGGCTTGCGTCGCGACCACCGCGAGAAGCCAGCTCCCGTTGATCCCCTTGTCGAGCGTCGGCTTATCCCTCTTTACCGTCAGGATCATGAAAATGGCATAGGTCAGGCAGATCCACAGCAGGAGCGCCACCAGCCAGAACGCCATTCCGGCGGCAACGTTCTCGCGCAGGACCAGGAACTGGCTCGCCAGGATACCTGTGCCGGCGACGGTGGTGAAATAGCCGGGCCCTGTCGCGTGCGCGAACATGTCGCCGAAGAAGCGGCGAGGAAAGCACCAGGCCCTCAATGCGTAGAGTACGCACAGAACGAAATATTGGGCGATGTTCAGATAGAACATCGCCATTGCGATCTTTTCATGCTCCATCATGAACGCGGCAAGAGAGACAATGCCAGTCGCCATCACCAGCCCGAAATAGGCCGGCGACAGGTCGGAAAGGCGGCTTATCGATCGTACAAGGATTGAATGGCCCTCGCTTATATCCATCGAATTGTCCTTCGTGACGTGTGCCCTGCTGACCTACGCTTCGACAGGCATGTCGTCGCAGCCGTCCGATTTTGACGATCGCGAGCATCCGAAGCTTGCGCCAGCGCAAAGACCGACATTCAGTCGCTATTATTTCTTCTTCGAGGCCACGATCGGCAAGTGACGTCCAAGGACCAAGCAGGCGCTTACGGCGATTGGGATCGGTCATAGGGCTTCTTGCAACTTGGCTCAAAGGTTCACGGACACCGGATCAAGAATAATGACTGCAACTCCTTCCACTGCGCCGACTCCCGGCCGTGGCCGCATCTACAGTTCCATTACCGAGACGATCGGCGACACGCCGCTCGTGCGGCTCGACCGCTATGCCGCCGAAAAAGGCATCGTCGCGACGCTGCTGGCAAAGCTGGAGTTCTTCAACCCAGTCGCGTCAGTCAAGGACCGCATCGGCGTGGCCATGATCGAAGCGTTGGAGGCTGAAGGCCGGATCGTCCCAGGCAAATCAGTATTGATCGAACCGACCTCCGGCAACACAGGAATCGCCCTCGCCTTCGCTGCGGCCGCCAAGGGCTACCGGTTGGTCCTGACTATGCCCGAGACGGTGTCGGTCGAACGGCAGAAGATGCCGAAATTGCTGGGGGCCGAACTGGTCCTGACAGATGGCGCCAAGGGCATCAAGGGCGCTATCGCCAAAGCACAGGAATTAGCAGGGAAATTGGCCGATGCGGTGATTCCGCAGCAATTCGAGAATCTGGCCAACCCTGAAATCCACCGCACGACCACGGCCGAGGAAATTTGGAACGACACGGAAGGCGCCGTCGATATCCTCGTATCCGGAGTCGGCACCGGCGGTACCATCACGGGCGTCGGCCAGGTACTGAAGGCGCGCAAGCCTTCCGTTCATGTAGTTGCCGTTGAGCCAGCGGGTTCGGCAGTGCTTTCGGGGGGTGAGCCTGGTTCTCATAAAATCCAGGGTCTCGGCGCAGGCTTCGTACCGAAAATCCTTGATACTGATATCTATGACGAGGTTGTCGCCATTTCGGACGAAGACGCATTGGCTAACGCCCGCCTGGCCGCTCGGATCGAAGGCGTTCCGGTCGGCATTTCTTCCGGGGCGGCTTTACAGGCGGCAGCCATAGTTGGAGGACGGCCGGAATTTGCTGGTAAGACGATGGTCGTGATTATTCCCTCGTTCGCCGAACGGTATTTGTCCACGGCATTATTCGAGGAAAAACCCGGGCTCTTTAATCAGAGATGGCAGGATACGTCATCTTAAGCACCAAAAACACGAACCTCAGAGCCTTTCGACGATTCCTCAACGACGCCACCACAGCCATGAGTCAGTTTATTCTAGTCACGCTACATCTTTTTGCCGCTATCATGTTTGTCGGCACCGTATTCTTCGAGGTCCTGATCCTTGAGAGCACCCGAAAGCCTCTCGGCAGGGAGGTGATGCGGTCGGTCGAGACAGCTATCGGTCGCCGCGCCCGCCGCCTGATGCCGTTCGTTATGGCGATACTTTACGCAGCCGGCATCGCCATGGCGTGGCAATATCGCGATGCCCTGCGCCACCCTTTCGACAGCAGCTTCGCAACGCTGCTCACGATCAAGATCGCGCTTGCGATCAGCGTGTTGGCGCATTTCATAACAGCGATCACGCTTAGTGCACGCGGAAAGCTTAAATCCCGGCACTTCAAGCTCATCCACATCAGCGTTTTCTGCCATGTGGTGCTGATCGTCTTCCTGGCCAAGGCAATGTTCTACATCGCCTGGTGAGAATGAGCTCACAGTCGTCGCCGCCCGGAAACGGGCGGCACCTTCCATACGGCGCTATGATATTTTTACAGGCAGCGTGGAAAACCCGCTTGCCGGATAGACAGCAAATACAGGCGGGCGACCGGGCACAAGTGCCATGTCGCGTGTTGATCTCAGTACTTCCTCCATGACGACACGCAATTCCAGCCGGGCTAACTGCGCACCTGGGCAGACATGAATGCCGCGCCCGTAAAGGAGGTTCAGAGACGGATCGCGATCCAGCCGAAACTCGTCCGGATCACCAAAAACCGTTTCATCACGATTTGCCGACGCCCATATCAGGGTAACCCGCTGACGGGCGGCAAGCCTGCGGCCTCCAATCTCAACTGGTTTTGTCGTCACACGGCGGTTGGCGATGAGAGGAGCATGCATGCGCAATATCTCATCGATCGCGGCCGGAAGTAGACGCATATCCGCTCGCACCCGCCGCTGAACCTGCGGATTCCTCGCCAAGTAGTGGCACAGGATACCTACACAGGCGGTGATCGTGCCCAATTCACCAACCGTCCAGTTGCGCAGGATGCTTACGATCTCCTCGCGTCCCAACGGCCTGCCGTTGATTTCTTCCCGCAGCAGTTCCCTGGTTATGTCGTTCGGTTCCGCGCAGCCCGCCTCCAGGCGCTTTTCCAGCAACTGGGTAATGTAACCATCGAATTCGAGGGCGACAGCAGCCAGCGCATCGCCATCCCTCGCCAGCGCAGCCTTATGGTTCTTGCGCACCCACAAAAGCAGCGGCTCGTGCAGGTCTGCCGGCCAGCCAAGAAAGGCGCACTGCACATGTACGGCGAAGCGCTCGGCAAGCTGTACTACGATATCGATCTCCCCTCCCCTTCTCAATTCGCTTACGAGGCTACGAGAGATCGATCGGAAGACCGGCTCGAAGGCTTCGACGCGGTCAGGAGCGAAATAATGCTCAATCAGCCGCCGGTACTCCGTGTGCCGAGGCGGATCCATACCGTTGGGCACCGATAGATGACTCGAGGCGACATTGCTGAATGTACGGTGATCGTCCAGCACCCGTACCACGTCTGCATGCCGAAACAGCGACCAGCCGAGATGGTCGCAATACGCCACCGGGCATCGGACGCGCATGTCGTCATAGGCCCTGATCTGGTTAGTCTGGACCATGTCGGAACCGGGGTCCCAATCCGACAGTGTCTTGTGTGACGTTAGGTCGTAGTGACGGGAGGATTGTACGGCGTCGTGATCGCTAGGGCACACCATTTCAAATTTTTGCCGCTCCGGAAAAAGCGAGACGCCCTGGCATACATTCGAGAGCAGCCTTAGCGGATTGAACATTCATGCTGATGCGGCCGCTTCCGCCCCCGCTCGCCCCCGTGAATAACCGTCCACAAGCATACCTGGCAGGCCGAGGGCTGACAGCAAGGCGCGGGCACGTTCCGGTTCCTGCCTTCCCTCGGCGAGGGACCTGTAGATCCGCGCCACTTCGACCATGTCGCAAGTGTGTGGGGAGAGCCGAAGTCGACCAATGCCACGATCAATGCATTCCATGGGCGTCGGCATCGCGCCCTGAACCTGCGCGGACATTGTCTGCACCCCATTGATAGCGAGAAAAGCTTGATCATCGAGCGTGTCGACGACCAATCCATCCGGATCCTGCTCGCAGGTGAACTGGCAGGAATCCTTGTGCAGCCCATGCAGCCTTGCATGGTAGCAGCGGCCAGAAAGCGCCAGCGGGAGCCGGCCGAAAGCGAAGATCTCGAATTCGGCATCCGGACAGGTCTGCGCGATAGTGCCGACATGGACAAGCGAGAGTTCGACTGGCGGGCAGATCGTATGCGCCCCCCGGCGAACGAGAAACTGCGCCGCCGTCCCGTTATAGATGTTGAGAAACGGCCCTGCCACGAACGGCTTACCTGCCCGTGCCGGCAGCGCGGTGATGTCGTTGATCTCAACCAGCCGATTATCGCCGCACAGATCCTCGATCGAGCGCCGCTCCCTGGTGGTGGTCGGTGCGGCGAGCGTCGAGAGGACGACTTCCTTTCCCGCCCGCTCCAGCCGCTCGATCAGCTCCGGCCAGACAGGGTCGGAGAACGGCATGCGCTTGCCGCAGACAACCTCGCCGAGATGGACCCGCTCGATCGGCGCCTCGTCGGCGATGCGACGGTAGAAATCCCTGAGGCGCTCGGCCGGCCAATGAAAGAACACAGGTCCAAGCGTCAACGCGATCCGCGGCATGCCACTATCTCCATGTCTTGCGATAGGCGCCCGTCGTCTGCCGGCCTCCCTCCGACAGCCCCACCAGGATGCTATCTATCTCTCCAGGATCATGGCCTTGCTCCGCGGCGTCGACCGCCTCCCTAAAGGCTTTTACTACTTGCGTGACATACCCCTTCCCGCGCTGCCGTCCCTCAATCTTCAGCGCCGTGACACCTGCCTCGCGAAGAGCCACGATCATGCTTCCGGCATTAAGGCTGACCGGATCCTCGAACAGATAGCCGGTCTTTCCGCCGGCCTTGAACCTTCCCTTGCACAGCGTGGGGTATCCAGCCGCTTCGCCCCGGTCGTAGCGGTCGATGGTAAAGCCGGAAAGCCGTGCGGTCGTGCCAGCCGGAACCTCGTCATAGCTGACGGCCTCGGGCGGCGAGCACACGCCGTTGAGGTTTGGAGACCTACCTGTCGCATAGGAGGACAGGTGGCAGCGGCCTTCCATCATCACGCACAGACCGCCGAACACGAATGCTTCCGTCTCGACCGCGATGGCACGGTTGAGCGCGGCGATTTCCTGCACCGAAAGCACGCGCGGGAGCACTACGCGGCGCACGCCGAAGGCTTCGGCGTAGAAGCCGATCGCTTCCGGCGTTGCCGCACCCGCTTGCACCGACAGATGCAGGCGTGTTTGCGGGTGACTGGCCGCCATATGGTCGAGCACGGCGATATCGGCGGCGATAATCGCGTCGGCGCCGCTCGCGGCGGCGCTATCCGCTGCCTTGCGCCACGGGTCGAGATTCTCGGCTCGCGCGAACGTGTTGATGGCGACGAGGACCTTGCTACCGTGATCGTGCGCGAAGCGTATGCCCTCGGCCATCTCCTTCGGCGAAAAGTTGAGCCCGGGAAAGTTGCGGGCATTCGTCTCGTCGCGAAAGCCGCAATAAACGGCGTCGGCTCCGGCCTGAACGGCGGCGCGCAGCGTCGCCGGCGTGCCAGCCGGACAGACCAGTTCCATGTGTTGGCCCTTAATCATGTCCCCTCCCGTCGGCGCCGTGCACCGCTCGAGGCGATCCCTCGCGCTAGATCCAGGCCGCCGAGGATCGCACGATCCGCGAGACGGGCGACCGTACCCCTCAGGAAAAGAAGATCCGACGGCCGCAGTTCCGCGTCCTCGATTGCGTTACGCAGCGCGACAACCGCTTCCGTCCGACCTGTAATCGAAATAGTGCGGTGGAAGAACAGCGCGTCGCCATCAAAAGTACCGTCCAGGATGCCGAGCAGCGCCAGGATCGGCCCGCGCACAACAACGTCGGAATGTGCGGACCTGCATCCGATGATTATGCGCACGGAGGCGGCTGCGCCGTCCGGTATCACGATAAATGCGAAGGGAAGATCGACAGGATCGATCAGGAAACGTGCTTTACCATACTCGGCGAGCCGCTCGAACAGTTCGGGTCGACGTCGCGCCAACGCTCTGAGCGAAAGCGTCAGCAGCGGTCCGAGCGGCAGACCTGCGGCGGGCGGCAAAAGCCTCCGCGCGAATGCAGGCACGCTGGTTTCGCTGATATCCCGCTGCATCGCAGATACTCCATGCTATGGACCTCGCGATAGCGGATAAGGACCGTGCAAAGGTTGTTGCAGAGCAAAGAAGACCAGACAATCTGTTAGAGCGGCTCATATCGTTTCAGGTCTGCCGCCCTGACATGGGCCGAGCGTGATCGCCGATATTGAAACTGGCCAGTACAATGACCTTTCGGCGCCATCACGAACCCGCGCCCGTTCCGCTGATCGCGGTTGCTACCGTGTCCCCTCCCTTCTTCGTCGGGTCGGTCCATCGCCGCTCGGCCGCACCCTGATTTGCTTGCCTCTGCTTCGCTTGTCGCCCGACCCTGCGATGATTGGCAGTACCCGCTTCGTTCGGAAGGAACGCCGCTGGCCAGCTGTCCGATCTGATCGATGGCCGGCGTTGGTAGCGCATGCTTTCTGTGGAAGAGAATTCCCCCCTGTGAATCCATCGGCCACGTTCATATCCACCACGAACCACGCCGATCGTCTGTCACATGAAACGCGCGAACATAATCCAGCGTGATAAAGGCTCAATGTCCGATCCGACTATCTCCTTGTCCGGGGGCAAGGTGCTCTTTGGCACCGCTGGTAGAATTGGCTTTCAATGAAATACGCGACCGACATGAAGGACGACGCGAAGAAAAGCCGCAGGGCTTTACCGTTCTGGGTGATGGCCAAGCCGACGGGCCCCAGATGCAATCTCGACTGCAGCTATTGCTACTATCTCGACAAGGTAGAGCTCTATCCGGACGAAGGTAAGTTCCGGATGCCGCCGGACATCCTCGAAATATTCATTCGCGACTACATCGCCAGCCAATCGGGCGCCGGCTCACGCGAAATCCATTTCGTCTGGCAGGGCGGCGAACCGACCATGCTGGGGTTGGGCTATTTTCGCGACATTGTCGCATTGCAGCGCAGGCACTGCCCGGCCGGCCATGCGATCCGCAACGCGCTGCAGACGAACGGTACCCTTCTCGATGAGGAATGGGCGCGGTTTCTGCACGACGAAGGATTCCTGGTCGGCCTCAGCCTGGACGGCCCCCCTCACCTGCACGACCACTACCGACGCGACAGACGCGACCAGCCTAGCTCGCCGCGCGTGCTATCGGCCTGGGATCTTCTGACCCGCCATCGCGTGGAAACGAACGTCCTATGCGTGGTCAGTAACTATAATGCCGGTTTCCCTCTGGAGGTATATCGTTACCTACGGGACATAGGCGTGCAGTACATGCAGTTCATCCCGGTCGTTGAGCGGATCGATCGGCAAGGAACGCTCGCTCCGCCGCCCCGGCCCGGCGACGAGGATTTTGCTGTCGCGCCATGGAGCGTGTCACCTGGAGACTATGGCCGTTTCCTGTGCCGAATTTTTGACGAATGGGTTCGCCACGACGTCGGCCGGGTCTTCGTCCAACTCTTCGACCTGCAACTCGGAATCTGGTCTGGCGAGCCGGCCTCGCTGTGCGTCTTTGCCGAAACCTGCGGCTCAGGGCTTGCCCTGGAGCACAATGGCGACCTCTATGCCTGCGACCACTATGTGTACCCGGAGTTTCGCCTAGGCAACATTGGACAGACATCGATAGAGGCGCTTGCCACGCTACCGCAACAGCGGCAATTCGGGCTCGATAAAAAGGCCCGGCTTCCGGAGGCCTGCAAACGGTGCGAATGGCGCTTTGCCTGTCATGGCGGTTGTCCGAAACATCGGTTCCTGCCCACACCCGAAGGCGATCCAGAGCGGCTGAACTATTTTTGCGAATCCAATCGCATGTTCTTCACCCACGCCGCGCCCTACCTTGAGGGGATGGTACGCCTTCTGCGCCAAGGACAGCCTCCGGCGCGGATCATGGACGTATTGGCGAGACAGGCTGGCGCCCGCTCTCCTCAGGTGGGGCGAAACGCACCGTGTCCATGTGGGAGCGGTCGAAAATTCAAGCGCTGCTGCGGAGCCTCATCGCCCATACTTCGCGAATAGCCCCAACTCGCTGAAAGCTATCGGTCAGACGTAGGAGTGGGCGGCGCCTGCGCGGCGCGTAAGGATTTGTGCAGCGCCGGCATCACCTGGCGGTATGTTCGGCCATTCCACGACCGTCCTGGTTACAGATTGTGGATTCGACCCCAAGTGCTTTTTGTGCCCCAGATTCCTTGGCGCAAAGCCTCGAGCTGGACGATCTGGCTGTGGTCGACAAACAGATTAACCTCGTTGCCGTAATGCTTCACGTACCATTCGAACACCGCCGGGTCAGCCGCCTCGAACATAACGCGCTCCAGCCCGAGCGCATCAATGATGCGGGCGGCCACGTCGGTTCGCCATTGCGAGACGTTCTCGGTGATGCCTTCGCTCTCGATCATGATGATGTCGGCTCCGGCCTCGAGCACCCGTTTTGCCTGGGCGACCAGCCAGCCGACGTCACCTGTCCCTTCCGCCGATAGCTCGTCCGCCGAAGTGCTGCCCCCGGCGCCGAACTGAATCCCGAGTTCCGGCTTCGCCTTGAGACCGGCCTTCTTCACGCATTCGATTAAACGCAGCAGGCCGTCGGTCGGCAGGCTGATGAACCCGGTCGACAGCTCTATGACGTCAAAGCCAAGGGACTTTGCTTCTTCGAGATACTGGTCGACCGCGGCGGATCCGAAGCGAAGGACGGTCTCCATCCAGCCTCCGGTGGAAACATAGACGTCGTGACTATGCGCGACTTCGTTGATTGCCTTGACCGCTTCCGCCGGCATGAGGGCGAAGGACCCGCCAGCGTATTTGATGCCGTCGACATGCGCGCCGACCGTCTCCAGTATGTCCTCAAGATGACGGCGCCCATAGGCGCTATAGTAGGGACCTCTTATCTCGGTGAGGCCGATCTTGCGCGGCTTCGGCGGGCGGTTTGCACGGGGGATGAAGGACATCGTGGTGGAGGTCATGACAGGCTCCTTTCTTGCTCGGCTCGTTCATGAAGACAGCTGCCGGACGCGTCCAAGAAGCACGGTGAGATCGGTAATAGGCCTCTCTTCGAGCGTGGCGATCACGTCTGCAATGGCATTTTGCTCTTTGCGGATGAGAGAAGGCTCGGTCACCCGGTCGAACTTTTCGCGGGCTGCCGTCCAGTCGAAGGGACGGGTATGAAAACCGTGGTAGTCGTCTCGTACGGCGCTCAGCACGCGACCGTCATCCATCTCGACATCGAGCGCAGCCGGCATCTTGCCGGGAAAGGCAGCTGAAAGGATTCGATCGGGCGTGATTGTGACGCGTCTGAGAAGCGTCTGGACGTCATCGGCTAGAATCCGCTCCGGCGCATATTGACGCGGCTCGACCTCTCCGTCGAGCAACGCAACCGCAAGCATGTAAGGGAGGCTATGGTCGGCGTCTTCCTTGGTACGGATCAGCCGCTTGTCGCCTTCCTCCCCGCCGCCGATAATCTGATGGGCGACATGGAAGGTCCGTAACCGGACATGACGAACGGCGTCGACGGCGAAGCTGGGTGTTTGGCGAATTTCGAGTGCGGCGTCGAGCGCCGACTGGCTATGAATCTCGGCGTTGTGTTTCTTGACGATGGTCCTCATGACGCCTTCGAGGCTTTCCCTCCGCCAATCGATTTCAAACGGTCCGGCGATAGTCTGCTTGAAGCCCTTATTGCCTTCGAACACTTCCGCCGGACCGGTGATCCCGTTGGCGGCAAGCAGCGCGGCAAAGGTCGAGGCCATCGCAGTGTTCGGATAGGCGAGCCCTTTCCAGTTGGAGAGCAAGCCCGTGCGGGTAACGCGCAACGCATTGTTGGCCGTGCCGCTGATCGCGATCGCATTGGCGATCTGTTCCGGCGCAAGCGCCAGCGCCTTGCCGACCCCGGCAGCGGCGGCATAGGCTCCCTGGGTCGTGTGATCAAAGCCTTTGTCGCGCACCGGCGCCACGTCGCTCAGGCGGATCTGCACCTGGTAGGCGACCGCGAGAGCCGTCAGAAATTCCGCTCCTGAAGCGCCGCGCATTTCCGCCGCGGCGAGCACCGCGCCGAGATTGTCCGAAGGGTGGCATGTCTCGCCGCTGGCCAGATAGCTGTCCATATAGTCGAGATAGCGGCTGAGCGCGCCGTTGAAGAAAGCGGCCCGGTCGGGCGCGGTCTTACCGCCGCCGATCAGTGTCGCGAGCGGCTGCCCGCCAAGCGTCTCGAGAAGATCCCGTATTGCAACGATCGGTTCCGCATCGAGTGCTGCAATAGCAACCCCGATCGTATCGAGAACCCGTATCTTCAACTGGTCCAACGCTTTGGCGCTCAGATCCGTCAGCCGCGCTTCCGAGGCGAAACCAGCCAGTGCATCGACCTCAGTCATGATCAGGAACTCCCGAGGGCAAGTCACCGCTACCGACGGCATCGCCGGCGGGCGTTTCGTCCGCGGGCGCGGGGCTAAAGAAACGGAGCTTATCGGCAGTGCGGTTCAACGCGTCGGCATCCGGCAGCGGATCTTTCTTGCGCGTGATGTTCGGCCAAAGATCGGCATGACGATGATTGAGCTCGAGCCATTTCGCATCGACGGTCGGATCGGTATCGGGGAAGATCGCCTCGGCGGGGCATTCGGGAACGCATACGCCGCAGTCGATGCACTCGTCGGGGTGAATGACGAGCATGTTTTCGCCTTCATAGAAGCAATCGACCGGACAGACCTCCACACAGTCCGTGTATTTGCAGAGGATGCAGTTGTCGGTGACGACGAAGGTCATGGCCGAAGCCTCAGGTGAACAAAAGATATATATGAAATGTATCTTTTAAGATCAAGCCAGAGACAACAGAATTATGGCGAGACTCAAGTTGTGGGAGCGCGTTGCGGGTCGTGATTCGCGGGTAATTCGGGGCCGCGACGGCTCCGGACAGGGCCATATGGCACGCTGAAGTCGTGTTTGGCCAAGGGAATGTCGGCGAGTGTATAGTTGTCGAGCACGCCAACGAAGGCTCGCAACGCCTCGTTCAGGACATTCGGCAGGCCGCAGTGGCTCGTAATGACGCATTTGTTGCCAGCGGCAAAGCACTCGACCAAGGCAAAGTCTGATTCCGTTGCACGCACGACCGCCCCGAGATTGATATTCTCGGCCGTGATCGCCAAGGTGAATCCACCCGACCTCCCGCGGACTGCCTTGATGTAACCGGAGCGCGTCAGGATGTTCACCACTTTCATCAGATGCGCCCGCGAGATGCCATAGGTCCTGGACGTCTCCTCGATAGTAACGAGACGATCGCCGTTTGCACGCGCATACATAAGCACACGCAAGGCGTAGTCTGAGAATGCTGTCAAACGCATGGACGAACCCGTGTTGTATGTCGTTCGCCGGCCATCCAATGACGCCGACGGCAGTCAAGCCAGTGACGAAATAGTTCGTTGCTTAACGCCTCATAATATGATGCATATTAGATGAATCTTTCTGCCTTGTCCAACGTCGGCGAGTACTGCCATGGCCGAGTTCCTGGTCGCGATCGCATTCTTCGTGATCGCACACGTAGTGCCGCCGGTTCCGCCCGTGCGGACGCGCCTGATCGCCTGGTTTGGCCGGCGGCAATATATCGTGTGGGGGCATGCCTGGCTCATCGGGCACGACCCGTTGGCGGCGTTCGTGCCATGAGGGAGATGCAGGGTTTGGCGCGTATTGCCGTGCTCAGCTTCGGGTTTCGCCCGTTCTTTCTTGGTGGTGCGCTCTGGTCCGCCTGCGCCATGCCGCTCTGGATAGGATTGCTGACGGGACGCTTGAGCTTCGCGGTCTCCTACGGCGCCGTCGCCTGGCATGCACATGAATTCCTTTTCGGGTACGTCGTTGCCAGCATCGCCGGGTTTATCCTGACCGCAATCCCGAACTGGACCGGCCGTCTGCCGGTGCGCGGCGGTCCGCTTCTCGCGCTTTTCGGCATCTGGGTCGCGGGGCGCGCGGCTTTGCTGACGGTCGACATTATCGGGTTCACTGCGGCGGTCATCGTCGATAGCGTGTTCCTGCCGGCGCTGGCCGCCATTGTCATGCGCGAGATATTCGCGGGCCGCGACCGGCGCAACGTCAAGGTCGGCTTGCTCATAACGCTCCTTGCGACCGCCAATATTCTTTTCCATGTGGAAGTTGCCGCTACGGGCATGCCCGACTACGCCCTGCGGGCCGCCATCGCGGCGATCATCGGCCTCATCATGCTGATAGGCGGACGCATCATTCCGAGCTTCACGCGCAACTGGCTCGTCAAAAGGAATGCTGATCGGCTGCCAATTACCTTCGCCCGCTACGACGTCATAGCATTGTCCGTAGGCGCGGGCGCTCTCCTGTTGTGGATCGTCGTCCCGTCGCGAGCCGCGACCGGATTGGCGCTTCTGCTCGCCGGAGTGCTGCACGCCTATCGCCTGTCCAGATGGGCCGGCGCCATGACATGGCAGGAGCCATTGGTGCTGATTTTACATATAGGCTATGCGTTCGTACCCTTGGGATTTGCGTGCGTGGGCATCAGCGTACCGTGGCCATCGTCTTTGCCGACCAGTGCTGCGCTCCATGCCTGGACCGCAGGGGCAATGGGCATCATGACGCTTGCCGTGATGACGCGAGCGACCCTTGGCCATTGCGGACGGGACCTGACCGCCACGCGAACTACTCAGGCGATTTACTGCGCCGTGATCGTCGCAGCCATCAGCCGGATCGTGGCGCCGCTTTTCGCCAGTCTGTCGATGTACCTATTGATGTTGTCAGGCGTCGCCTGGAGCGCAGCTTTTCTGGGCTTTGTCGCTGTCTATGGGCCGATGCTGATCAAGGCTAAGCGTACCGGATCCTAACTAAGTGATGGCTTGCGCCAGGCAGGTTCGCGCTTACGCAGCGATG
>JBDZVC010000613.1:0-1965 GCA_040255475.1 Phyllobacteriaceae bacterium
TCGGCGGCGAATTGCGGCCACAAGGCATCCGGCCACGCCAGCACCACGCAGTCGTCGGCGGCGATGGCGCTGGCCGGATAGGCGCTGTGCCCGAGCGCATGCGCGATGCCCAGAAGCTCGCCGGGATTGATATAGCGCACGACCACCTGCTGTCCGGCCGGTGTGGTCTTGACGACGCGGGCATGGCCGATGAGGAGCAGGAAGAAGAAATCCGCCCTGGCATCCTGTTCGAAGATGCTGTCGCCCCTCGGAACGTGAAGCGAGCGTGCCTTCTTGAGCATGCGATCGAGGTCGTTGGCCGAGAGGCCCTGGAAGGGCGGCAATCCGGAGATCAGCGAACGGTCGAGACGTTTCAATGCGTCACCTTCGAAGCGCGGCGGGAGCCGCACAATGTCATGGCCGCGGGAAGGCAACAAGGTGCCGGCCCGCGCCATTCTCCGGTTCGAAGCCGGAACCTGCGCGCGCCATCGTGGAACGGTTTTGCCCGGAAGCGAGGTTGAGGTGGCCATACCGCGTGTGAAGCCGGGCCATTATCCGGCCATCCTCTCATACGGCTTCCGACCTTTCTTCCTCGCTGGTGCGCTTTATGCCGGGCTGGCGATCCTGTTCTGGCTGCCGCTCTTCTACGGCCATATCGACACATGGAGCGCATTCGCGCCGGTCGACTGGCATGTGCACGAAATGCTGTTCGGCTATCTCGCGGCCGTCATCACCGGCTTTCTCCTGACCGCCATCCCCAACTGGACCGGCCGGCTGCCGGTGCAGGGCCTGCCTCTCCTCGCGCTGGTGCTCCTGTGGCTGGCGGGGCGCTTTGCGATCTTCTTTTCCGCCGACATAGGCTGGCTGGCGGCGGCGGTGGCGGATTGCGCCTTCCTGCTGGCGGTCGCCGCCTCGGCCGCGACCGAGATCGTCGCCGGCCGTAACTGGCGTAACCTCAAGGTGCTGCTGCCCGTGACGGTGCTGCTCGCGGCGAATGCGGCGTTCCACGCCGAGGCGCATTTCGACGGCGTCACGGACATCTCGCGCCGTCTCGGCCTCGGCGCTGTGATCGTCCTCATCATGATCGTCGGTGGTCGCATCGTGCCGAGTTTCACCCGCAACTGGCTGGTGCGGGAAAACCCGGGCCGCCTGCCGGTGCCTGTGGGACGCTTCGACGCGGTCGCCATCGGCCTTTCGGCGCTCGCGCTCGCAGCCTGGACGTTCTTCCCCGACGGTACGGCAACCGGCACGGCACTGATCGCTGCGGCGGCGCTGACCGCGATACGGCTTGCCCGCTGGGCAGGCGATCGCACATGGCGCGATCCGCTGGTACTGATCCTCCATGTCGGCTTCGCTTGCGTGCCGCTCGGCCTCCTCCTTGCCGGTCTGGCCACGCTTGCGCCGACCCTCGTGCCGCCAGCCGCCGGCCTCCACGCGCTCGGCGTCGGCGCGGTCGGCACGATGACGCTTGCCGTCATGACCCGCGCGACGCTCGGCCATACCGGGCGCGACCTCAAGGCCGGCGCCGGCACCTGCCTGATCTACGTCGCCGTGCTCCTGGCGGCGCTGGCGCGTGTCTGCGCGGCCTTCGCCCCCGGCGAGCCGATGCTCCTCCACATCTCGGCCGGCTTGTGGGCGGCGGCGTTCCTCGGCTTCGCCGCTCTCTACGGACCGATGGTCCTGCGACCGCGCATCGCCGCGCGGAAGCCGAACCGGCCCGCTTCCTGAACGACATGCGGACGGTCGGCGACATTTTTGAGGAGGCTGGCCGGGGGCAGATGCCTGTCCCGCAAGGCCGACCGGAGGCCCTGGATTCGTTCACCGGTTTTGAAACTGTGGCTCAGGCTACGGCACAGTTGATTGTCTCGACGCTTTTCTTTATCCAGCGCCATACCGGAGAGGTGGCCGAGTGGTCGAAGGCGCTCCCCTGCTAAGGGAGTAGACTCCAAAAGGGTCTCGTGGGTTCGAATCCCATCCTCTCCGCCA
>JBDZVC010000614.1:0-1962 GCA_040255475.1 Phyllobacteriaceae bacterium
TCCAGGGCGAGGTGATCCGCATGATGGAGGACGTCAACCGGCTGGACGAGCGGGTGCGCAAGCTGCAGGGGCATTTCGCGCTGACGCAGAAGGACATCGAGCAGATCCTCACTTCGACCGACAAGGTGACGAAGCGCGGTCAGAGGATCGAGGCGCTGGAATTCGGCGCCGAAGCGCCTCATCCGGAGACGATTGAAAGCGGCAACGGCCGCGCTGCAAGCACGGCCGCTTCGAAGACAGGTCAGCTAAGGCTGAGGGTCGTGGATGATGAGAGCTGACGCCCCGCCCCCATCATCGAAAAGCACCCGCCTCAGTAGCAGGGGTGCGCGCGGCCGTAATCGTCGATCCAGACGCGGGCATCCCAGTCGACCCGGCGGAAATTCGAGCAGGACGGCAGGTCGCGGCGCGGCCTGTAGACCCGGCGATACTCGACCGGATAGTCGTCTTCGTAAATGACGGTCGGTCCGGGCTGCGCGATGGCCGAACCGGCGATCGCGCCGAGCGCAAGGCCACCGATCACACCGGCCGCGACGGCGCCGCCACGATCGTGATGGTGCCAATGATCTGCCAGAGCCGGAGCCGTGGCAATCATGCTGGTGCCGGCAATGGTCAGCGCTGCCAAGGTCACCAAACCGGCTCCGCGCAACTTGCCGGAAAAACGCGACTTTTCAGAAGCCTGCGACGGGGTCGCATTCCTTATCGTTGAAACCGACATCATCTTTCTCCTGAGCTTTGTTCGGCGTGGCCGTCCTTTGCGGGCGCCGCGCTCATCCGCTGTCCCTTGTCGGGCACAGCAATCCTCTTGAAAAGCGGCTAAAAGGCGGATGGTTGCGGCATGGCGAAAATTTAATATTCACAGTTGGTTAACGAAGGATGCCGTGGATTTGATCGGCTCCGCTTCGGGCGTACACGACATGGAAGTCAATCGCGAGGAAGTGAATTTTTCGCGAGGCAGGCGAGCGGGTGATTGAGACCGAATTGTGTGGTCGGTGATCGACCCCTTACCTACGGTTGGGGACGGCAGGAATTCGCTGCCGAGAACATCCAACGGGAGAACGCCTCATGAAAATCGCGATCCTTACCGCCCTTGCATCGTTTGTCTTGATCGGCATCGCTGCGGCCGGCGAGATGCAGGGCACCATCAAGTCAGTGGATATGGACAAGCATATGATAACGCTCGACGACGGCATGTCGGTGATGACCAACAAGGACGTCATGCTCGACAGCGTCATGAAAGGCGATCACGTGAAGATCATGACGGACGCCAAGAAGATGGGCACGATGGTCGAAAAGACGAAATGAGCCTTCTGCAAACCACTAACGATGCTACCGGTTGCCCGATAGCATCGTCAGCTTCTTACGAGATTTCGGCGCGACGGCGCGCCTGACGGAACCGGCCAGGTCAAAAAAAGCGTCAGCGTCCTCGCCGGACACGTGCCTTACGCGCAGCGTAGCGCGCATCCCGGGCGGCCTTGCGCTCGGCTTCCTCGATAAGTTGACGCGCGATGCGCTCGCGCTCCTCGGCCTCGCGGACTTCCGCCTCGGCCTTGAGACGGGCTTCCTCGGCAAGGCGCGCCTCCCTTTCGGCGGCCTCGCGCACGGCGCGATCGGCAGCCTCGCGGGCGAGGCTCTCCTGACGTTCCTTTTCCTTCTGGCGTTCGCGCTCTTCGCGCGCCTTCAGGATGGCTTCGCGCTCAGCCTTCCTGGCTACTACGGCCGGATCATCCGGTCCGGGCCTTGCCTTGAATTTTTCGAGAAGTGCCTTCTTTGCCTCGGCCTGCGTCTTCAGTCTTTCCGTAAATTCCTTTTCCCTGAACAAGTCCGAACAGCTCCATTACATTCCAGTCAATGGCGGCTAGATGCGTCCCCCAACCGCCAAGTTCAAGTGAAAAAATGCGCTGGCTGGTATCGAATTCCTGCAAACGTTACACAAGCGCAACGGCGCATACGAAAAGAGGAATC
>JBDZVC010000133.1:0-10163 GCA_040255475.1 Phyllobacteriaceae bacterium
ATGTCTGCCACATGAACCTGCACAAGACCTTCTGCATCCCGCATGGCGGCGGCGGCCCCGGCATTGGCCCCATCGGCGTGGCGAAGCACCTGAAACGCTTCCTGCCTGGCCATGAGGCATTCGGCTCCTCGCATGCCGTTGCGGCGGCGCCGTATGGCAGCGCTTCGATCCTGCCGATCACCTGGATGTATATCCGCATGATGGGCGCTTCCGGGCTGAGGCAGGCGACGGAGAACGCCATTCTGTCGGCCAACTACGTGGCGGAGCGGTTGAAGGCCCATTATCCGGTGCTCTATGCCGGCCGCAACGGGCGCGTCGCCCATGAATGCATCCTCGACACGCGGGTCCTGAAGGATAGCGCGGGCATTACGGTAGAAGACGTCGCCAAGCGCCTGATCGACTACGGTTTTCACGCCCCGACCATGTCGTGGCCGGTGGCCGGCACGCTGATGGTGGAGCCGACCGAATCCGAGCCGAAGCGTGAACTCGACCGCTTCTGTGAGGCCATGATCGCCATCGCGGATGAAGCCGCGAAGGTCGGCAAGGGCGAATGGCCGAAGGAGGACAACCCGTTGGTCAACGCACCCCATGCAGCGGCGGAGACACTCGCCGACGACTGGACGCACCCCTACTCGCGAAAGGTCGCTGCATTCCCCGACGCGAACGCAGACCCGGCAGCGAAATACTGGCCACCGGTGTCACGCATCGACAACGTAGCCGGCGATCGCAATCTCGTCTGCTCCTGCCCGCCAATGGAGGCGCTGGCGAGTTGAGGACAACCCGGAATTGCAGGATAGGAACCACGCAGTCCGCAATAGCGCGGCTTGAAAGCGGCGGCATATCGCCTTCGCTGTCGATGCTCCGCCGCTACGCTGCTGCCACCGGCACCCGTCTCCACATGGAATTGCTTCCTGAAGGAGACACGGGACAGTAATCGTCAGCTCTTGTTCAACAGCGCGATATTCGCCGCCACCAGCTTGTCGCCCGGGAGCCCCTGCTCCGCTTCCATCAGGAGCTTGCGGGCCTTCGCCTTGTCGCCGCGCAGAAGCTGGGAATAGCCCATATTGTTGACAATGCGCGGTCGCCGCCCAGCTATCTTCAGAAGCTGGCCATAGGCGCGGTCGGCAAAGTCGAAGCGGCCGAGTTCGTCATAGCAGGCAGCGAGCCCCATCCACGCCTCGGCGTTATGGGGGCGTAACTCGACCGCCTGGCGGAAATGTTTCTCGGCCAGTCCGTAATTGCCGTCACGGAATTGCGTCTTGCCCTGTGTCAGATCGTCCGCGCTCACATCTTTCGCCGGTGGCGTGATCGAGGTTGTCGCCAGCGCATCGACCGGATTGGTCGTGCAACTCGACGCCATGAAAGCCGCGCCCAAAAACGCGCATGCGACGAAGGTATTTGCCCGCATTGCCCCTGCCCTGTCCCTGCCGGTCCGTTACCCGGACGCTTGTTTGGTGCCGGTATATTAGAACGAGGTGATTAAGCTTGGGTGCCGAAAAAGGAGTGGATTCGATCTTTCAGGCAACCGGCTGCTAACCAACGGCACGCCAGCTGCCTGCAATGACCCGGTTGCGGCCATCACGCTTGGCCTTGTAGAGAGCCTGATCCGCGCACCGGAGCACATCCTCGAAGCTGCTGCCCTCCTTGGTGCCGAAAGCGATACCCGCGCTCACCGTGCATCGCAGGGGGCCCATATCGGTCTGCAGGAATTCGGCCGCGAGTTCAGTGCGTATCGTTTCCGCCGCGCCTTCGGCCTTCTCCGGCAGGATGCGAGGCATGACCAGCGCGAATTCCTCGCCGCCGAGGCGGACAAGCTGGTCCATCGGACGGCTGTTGCGGCGCATGATGGTCGCGAACAGGCACAGCACGTCATCGCCGACCGCATGCCCGTAGGAATCATTGATGTGCTTGAAATTGTCGAGGTCGAAGGCAATGACGGCCACGAAGGCGCCGAGGCGGCGATGGTCGTAGCGCTCGAACAGGGCGCGCCGGTTCATCAGTCCCGTCAACGGATCGGTCTCGGCATCCTGGCGATGCCGAAGGGCGAGGCGCGTCTGGGTCAGCGAAAGGGTAATGGCGCCGATACCCGTCATGCCAATGATCGAGACGACGATGTTCAGGTTCTCCGCCCAATTGCGGGGAGCATGGCCAAGTACCATCTGCCCGTCCGCTATCAGGACAACGGCGCATATGCAGAACGACAGCCCGCATGCCGCATAGAGAAGGGCCAGCGTCGTCAGGTAGACCGGCATCTCCGCACGGCCGCGCCAATAGACGTATCCCGTAAGCAGAAGCAGCGTGGCGCAGCCCAGATTCTGTGCCAGGAAGCCTGCCCCATCATAGCCGAGCGACAGGGACAGCAGGGCAAGACCGCTAAAGACAATCGCGATCGAAACCGGCTGTCGAAAGGGGTGCGGATGATCGCGATATTGCAGCGCTGCCGCGTAGATGACGGCAAAGCCGCAGATCAGCGAAGGAAGGACGAACATGCCCAGCGGCACGCTCGGAGAACGGACATAATAGTCGTAGACAAAGATATTGGCGACGACGAACACGACCCCCGCCGCCCATGTCATAATGAAACGCTCTGCGCGCACCGAAAGCCATAGGCCAAGCGTCGTCATTGCAAGGCAAAGGCCGGAGAACCCGAGCGCGAGCAAAATAGAATTGTAGTCCAGTTGCATGATTTGCCTTCTCGAAAGCGCCGATGGTGCGCATCTCGGGACAGAGCCACGACTATGGCGCTCAAAGCTTCCGAATTGATTACCGCGCCGCCACTCGCGCGGTACAGGCGGCTCAATGCCTCATCGCGGTCAATTGCACAATGATCGGTATGATGGCGATCATCAGGACGACCGGCAGAATGCAGACCGTCACTGGCACCGACATCTTGGCAGGCAGCGCGTGCGCCTTTTCCTCGGCCAGCGACATGCGCTTATGCCGCATCTCATCGGAAAAGACCCTGAGCGCGCCGGACAGGCTGGTGCCGAGTTCCTTCGACTGCTGCAAAAGCGTCGCGAAAGAGCGCACCTCGTCAAGGCTCAGTCTGTCGGCCAGCGCCTTCAACGCATCGTCGAGGCTGCGGCCGGCCCTGAGTTCGAGCGAGACCAGTTGCAGGTTCTCCGCTAGCGATGGATAGGTGAGCTGCAATTCCTTCGACACACGTTCGATGCCCGCCTCCATGCTCATGCCGGCGTCGGAGCAGACGATCATCAGGTCCATGAAATCCGGGAACCCGTTGCGGTATTCCCGCATCCTGGTTTTCACCTTCTGCGCGAGCACCAGTCCTGGCAGGAAGTAACCCAGGATGCCGGTCATGCCGACGAATACCCAGCGGTTGAAAGACACGGCTTCGGAACCGAAGGCCATAACGAGGAGAAAGGCCAGCGCGATACCGCCGGTCAGTGCCGCGAAACGGATGAGGAAGAACATCCCGACGGCGCGAGGGTTCATATAGCCTGCCTGGATCAGCCGAAGGCGCAGTCGGGCGACATTCTCGGGATCGGTCCTTGCATAAAATTCCTGTGCCGTACGCGCGGCTTTCTCGCGCACGACGTTCGCCTTCTGGGGTCCCCCCGCCGGCTTTGCTTCTTCTTCGGTCCGCAGGTCGAGGCGTAGCCGGCGTTTCACGTCGCTTCGCTCCTGCCGTCCGGTGACAAGAGGCCAGGCAAGCGCCACCCCGCCTGCCGCCAGCAGGACGAGCGCGACCGGGACCATGCTATCGAATAGGGAAAGCATGTTCATGTCAGAACTTGAAATTCGCCATCTTGAACATCATCGCATTGCCGAGCAGGAGCCAGAAGATCGACCCGCCGAGCAGATACCAAGTCATCGGCTCTCCCCAGACCTTGCCGTAGAAATCCGGCATCAGGCCGAAGATTGCCGCCATCAAAAGCGCCGGCACGGCGGTGAGAATGTAGGCGGATATGCGCCCCTCAGTGGAAATCGCGCGCACCTTGCGACGCAGCTTGCCGCGCTCGCGGATCGTGCCGGAGAGCCCGTCCAGTATTTCGCGCAGATTGCCGCCCGAGCTCGACTGGATGGATACGGCCGTTACGAAGAGCGGCAGATCCTCGTGCCCGACCCGCTCGAACATCGAATGAAGCGCATTGACCAACGTGGAACCGTAGGTCACCTCATCCGCCACCACACCGAATTCCGTGCCGATTGGATCGGGCATCTCACGCGCCACCATGGAAATGGCGACCGGCACCGGGTGGCCGGCCTTCAGGCTTCGCGTGATCAGCTCTAGCGCCTCCGGCAATTGCAGGCCGAAATGCTTGTGCCGCCGCTTGCGCAGGAATTTGAGCGCCATGATCGGGAGAACCATGGACAGAACAGGCACGGATAAGGCGGCGATCCTGACAGAGATGCCGAACCACAAAAGGAAAAGGGCGATACCGAGCGCCACGCCCGAGGTGAT
The DNA here is from genome assembly GCA_040255475.1 of Phyllobacteriaceae bacterium. GTDB lineage: Bacteria > Pseudomonadota > Alphaproteobacteria > Rhizobiales > Rhizobiaceae > Mesorhizobium_L. Next base: position 4,424 of record JBDZVC010000133.1, read on the forward strand.
ACCCAGAAATTGCGGCAACGGTTTCGTCAAGCCCGATTGCATGCGCAGCCGGCGCAGGCCTGCCAGCGAAAACAGCGAGCTGCGGCCGTCGACGCCCCTCTCCTTGCGCAACTGGATCAGCACCTGTTCCTGGCTGAGCTTCCTTTCCTGAAGCTTCATGCGCCGGTTGATGGCCGCGCGCCTGTCGCTGCGGCCGGCATAGAGGAGATAGATCGCCTCTGCGATCATGATGCCGGCGACGGCCGCCGAGGCATAGATGAAGTAGAGGGAGTTCACCCGGCCTACTCCTGCGCGATACCGGGCTCGAAATACTTGCCGGGGAATTCGATCCCCATGGCACGCAAATCCTCGAGGAAACGCGGGCGGATGCCCGTCGCCTCGAAATGCCCATTGATCGTGCCGTCCGCCTCCATTCCGGTACGGACGAAGCGGAAGATTTCCTGCATCTGGATGACATCGCCCTCCATGCCGGTCACTTCCGCCACGCTCGTCACCTTGCGCTTGCCGTCCGCAAGGCGGGTCAATTGAACGATGATGTCGATGGCGCTCGAAATCTGGCTGCGGATCGACTGCACCGTCATCGGCATGCCGGTCATGCCGAGCATCTGTTCCAGGCGGGAGATGGCGTCGCGCGGTGTATTGGCATGGATAGTGGCCATCGAGCCCTCATGGCCGGTATTCATGGCCTGCAGCATGTCGAAGGCTTCTTCGCCACGGCACTCGCCGAGGATCACGCGATCCGGGCGCATGCGAAGCGCATTCTTGACGAGGTCGCGCTGCCTGATCTCGCCATGACCCTCGACATTGGCGGGACGCGTCTCCATGCGCGCAACATGAGGCTGCTGCAATTGAAGCTCGGCGGCATCCTCGATGGTGATCAGGCGCTCGTCTTCCGGGATGAAAGCGGAGAGCGCGTTCAGCATGGTTGTCTTGCCGGTACCCGTACCGCCGGAGATGATCGTGGTCTTGCGAGCGTGGACGGCGGCAGCCAGAACCTCCGCCATGTTCTGGGTGATGGCGCCGAACTCGATCAGCTTGTGCAGGCCGAGCTTGTATTTGGAGAATTTGCGGATCGAGACCAGCGGCCCATCGACGCCGACCGGGCGGATGGCGGCATTGAAACGCGAGCCGTCCAGCATGCGGGCATCGACCATGGGCTGGGATTCATCGACCCGCCGCCCGACCGCCGCGACGATCTTGTTGACGATCCTGAGCAGATGCTCCTCGTCCTTGAACGGGACATGGACCTTTTCCAGCTTGCCGCGCCGCTCGACGAAGCAGTTCTCGTGGCCGTTGATCAATATGTCGTTGATCGTCGGGTCTTTCATCAACGGCTCGAGCGGACCGAGGCCCACCATCTCGTCGACGATGTCGTCCACCAGAGCGTCCAGTTCGGCGACGTTGAGCGCGAGACGTTCGCTGCGCGTCTTTTCCGAGACGAACTCATGGATCTGGCGTTCCATCTCGGCGCGAGGCAGCTTCTCCAGCGCCACGAGGTTGATTTCCTCCAGAAGCATGCGATGGATGCGGTCGCGCGCATCGAGCGCACGGTTGGAGGCCTTGGCCTGGCCGGCGCTCGGCCCGGCCGTCACCGCCTTGATGACTTTGCGCGTGGAGGGGATCACAACGGCGGCGACGCGGTCAGCGGCCGGCTGATCGGCGGGGCGCATGTCATTCGGGCGGTCCCTCAGCGTGGAAAAGCGGCTCGCCATCTGCCCTATCCCGCCTTTTTCCCGAGGCTGAGGGGCAAGGAGAAGAACGAACGCTTCTTCACCGCCACCTCCGCTTCTTCCGGCAGGATGATGCGCTTCAGATCCTGCACGACATTCGCGTCCGGGTCGATCTCGTGCAGCGGCACACCGCGATCGACAGCCTCGCGCACCAGCCGGTAATTGTTGGAAATACCGCCGACGAAATGGTCGCCGAGGATTTCCTCGACATCGGCCTGCCGGATACCGCCGCCCGCCTTCTTCTGCTCGAAGCGGTTGACGATGACGGCGGGCTTCACCTCGCGCGCGGTCCTGTCCTCAATCGCCTTGATGAGGCGCTGCGTATGGCGCAGGCACGGCACCGTCATCTCGGAGACGATATAGAGCCTGTTCGAGCCGAGCAGCACCGTTTCCGTCCACGGAAACCAGGTACGCGGCATGTCGATGACGACATTGTCGAAATAGGCCGAGACAAGATCGAGCATGCGCACGACGACGTCGGTGTTGAAGGACCGCATGTCGGCGGGATCGGTCGGCGCAGCAAGCACGCACAGCCCGCTTTCATGCCGCGACAGCATCACGTCGAGCAACTGGCGGTCGAGCCGCTCCGGCTGGTTCTCGATCTCGTTGATATCGAAGCGCGGCTCGAGGTCGAGGTACTCGGCGCAGGCCCCCTGCTGGAAATTGAGATCGACCACGCAGGTGGATGCCGCGCGGGTGACCGAGCGATGAAGCTGGAAAGCCGTCTGCACGGCGAGTGTCGTGGTACCGACGCCGCCAGCGGCCGGCATGAAGGTGTAGACCTGCGATTCAGCGTTGTCCTGCCGCCCCGGTCCCTGCAGCGCACGGATGCAGGAGCGGACGAGATCGGCCGTGGTGATCGGCTTGACGAGGAAATCCGCGACCTGGAGCTGGACGAGGATACGAACCACCGCCGCGTTGAATTCCTGCGTCACCACTACGACCGGCGCTCTGCCCTCGAGCCTGCGCACCACGCGCTGGAGCGATTCGATCTGTTCCAGGCTCGCCACATCCATATCGACGATCGCCGCACCGCATTCCGACGTTTCGATCTCGCCGCGCAGTTCCGTGACGCTCTTCTCCAGCGTCACCAGTTCGATCGCCTCGGAAGAGGAGAACGCGGCGCGCGTATCCTGCAGGAAGACCCTGTCCCGCGAGACGAGGACGACACGCTTGCTCTTGTTCGTACTCGCCATGGCTCAGTTATCCGTCGTGGAGGAGCCGCTGCCCGATGGCGCGGGGGCGCCGGCGGCAACCGACTTGCTCTGGTATTGCGCATGATCTGCCGGCACGCGCAGATTGGTGTTCCCGACACCGCGCGGCCACGGATCCACCATCTGCATGACCGTATCGGCGGCGATCGCGTCGCCAGCCCTCCCCGTCACACCTTCGTTGCGCGCGAATTCGTCACTGGTACAGCCAGCCATCACGAGCGGCAGGCCGAACAGGGATACGAGGATCATCGTTCTCAGCATCGGCTTCGTCCTACCGCAGATCGAGGAAATGGCCGCTGTCGGCCCGCGCAATCGGAGTGTCGGCGGCGGCAAATTGCGGTGCCCCGGCTTTCACCTCGTCGGCATTGCCGAGGAAATAATCCACATTGCTCGCCGGCTGTGACCCGTCGAGCGGCGTCGCGACCTTCTTCGACGGATCGATCGGCTTCACCAGATAGGGCGTCACGATGATGATGAGGTCGGTTTCGCGGCGCTGATAGGCCTTGGAGGAGAAGAGCGGACCGAGGATCGGCAGCTTGCCGAGGCCGGGCAGCGCCTGGGTGGTCGTGTTGTTCTGCGTCTGGAGCAGGCCGCCGATCATGAAACTCTGGCCGCTCTTCAGATCGACGGAAGTCTTGGCGCGCCGCACCACGAAGCCCGGCACGGAGATGCCGTTCAAATTGTAGGAGGCCGAGGGGTCGATCGAGGAGACTTCCGGCGCGATCTGGAGGCTGATCAGGCCGTCTTCCAGCACCGTCGGCGTGAATTCCAGGCCCACGCCGTATTTGTGATAACTCACCGTTACGGTGTTGTTGTCCGATGAGACTGGGATTGGAAACTCGCCGCCGGCAAGGAAGCTCGCCGTCTCACCCGAACGCGCGATCAGGTTTGGCTCGGCCAGGCTGCGGGCGGCGCCCCGGCTCTCCAGTGCCTTCAGCGTGGCGTCTATGGAAACGCCGTTCGACAGCAGCCGACCGATTATCTCGCCGGTCTGGGCCGCGGGCTCGGTACCCGGATCGATCGTCACCTTGCGGCCACCAAAGCCGTAGGCAACGTTCGCGCTGTAGGTCACGCCCAGATCGCGGCCCGCCTGCCGGCTGATCTCGACGAAACGGACGTTGAGTTGCACCTGTTGCGACGAGGAGACGTTTACGGAATTTATGACTTTCTCCTCGCCGGAGAAGCGATCGGCGATATTCTTGGCTTTCTCCGCAGCGACGGCGTCTTTGGCTGTGCCGGAAAGGACCAGCCGGCCGTTCGCCGAATCGACCCGGATATCGGCGCCCGGCACGTTGGCACGGATCGCCTTGGCGAGATCCTTCGTGTCCAGCGTCACCTCGACATCGATATTGCCAACGAGCCGCTTGTCCTTGTCGAACAGCGCGATGCCCGTTGTGCCGAGCTTGTTGCCGAGCACGTAGAACGAATGATCGGTAAGCGGGTTGACGTTGGCGATGTCGGGATCGCCTATGACGATCTGCGAGAAGGGCACGCTTGTCCGGATCGTCTGCGGCTTGCCCTTGGCGACCTTGATTGACTTATGCGTATCGGAGGAAATGTAGACCACGTCCCCATCCGCATGCGCCTTGGTCGGGCCGACAGCGGAAAGAAGCGCCGCGGCGGCGAAAAGCATGGCCGACACGATCAGGGACGAGCGCGCGGCTTTCGCCTCCGTTGCTGCTTTCAAGCGAAATGACATTTGCCCTATCCCCAAACCGGCCCCAGCCGGCACCCCTTCCGCCCGCCGGCATCAGCCGGCACACCCTTTATTCTTGCGGCAAGGCCCCCGGGCCTGCCGCCTGTGCGTCTTCGGTACGAGCCGGCCCGCTGCGGTTGACCTTGTAGGACTCCTCCTTGATCCCGCGCGTTACGACAACGGTCGTGAATTTCGGCTCGTCATTGTCATGTGGAATAGCGCTGACCACATCGCCGGCCGCCGCCGAGACCTTATTGACAATCGAGCCGCCGAAGGCAGAGATGGTCGTCATGCCGGAACCGTCCGAACCGGCCTGCCGCGCCGAACGGAGCGCCAGAGACAATTTGCCGATGTTCCGCGCCAGCGTGATCTTCTGAGCACCTTCGGGCGTTACTTCCAGCGTCACCGAATTGGCGACTTTCGGCTGGGTCGCGCGCTCGTCCGCCGCCTGCCCGACGGACAGGACCTTGGCCGCCTCGATCACCACCTCCGTGGCGATGGTCGATCCCGACGCGCCCTCGGCGTTCTTCTTCACTTCCTCTATCGCACCCGCGTCACGCGTCAGCACGACGTCGACGCGGTCGCCGGGCGCGATGAAGCCGCCCACCCCTGCGATCTCGTCGGTCTTGATGGAGACGGCCTGCATACCGGGTTCAAGAAGGTTCGAAAGCGTCGCGCGGCCGTTCGGCCCGGAAAGCTGGGAAAGAAGCACCGGTTCGTTGGCGTCGATCGGCGAAAGGACGACACGGTCGCCGTCTTTCAGAAGTTCGTCGACTGTCCCGAACGCTCCCTTCGGAAGCGCGTTCTCCGCCCACGGTATCTCGGCAAGGCTGTCACGCTCGGGTTTCATGCCGAACCGGAGAGGCGTCTTCGCCACGACGATCGTCTTGAACCGGATTTCGGGCTTCGCGGGCACGGCAACGGCGGTCTCCATGCGCGCATTGGCCTGGCTCTTGATCCAGAAATTCGCGGCAAATATGGATATCGCGCCGAATACGGCTGCGATCCCGATCATGGGAACTATTCTGTTCTTCACGCCCGCCCCGCCCTTTCGAGCTTTTTGTTGGGCGGGAGGCTAGGCGGCAAATCCTAAAGGAATT
>JBDZVC010000615.1:0-1957 GCA_040255475.1 Phyllobacteriaceae bacterium
TCGTCATCCTGCCGCAGGCGCTCAAGCTGACCGTGCCGCCGATGAGCGGCGTCTACGTCAACATCATCAAGAACACCGCCATCCTCTCGGTGATCGGCATTTCCGAACTAACGCGCCAGGGCGAGATCACCATCATGCGCTATCCGCGCGACGTGCTCTTCGTCTACGGGCTGATCGCCGCCATCTATTTCGTCTACTGCTATCCCGTCCTGCGTTTCACGCGCTGGGCCGAACGCAAGGTCGGCGGCACCCGCCATATAGACCTCGATTGAGAGATCAAGGCGAGCTTCAGAAGCGCGCCGGCGAGTAAGGCGTCGGATCGATATGCGGCGGCGTCCCCGCGACCAGTTCGGCCAAAAGCCTCCCGGTCGAGCCGCCGCCGATCATTCCAGTATGGCCGTGGCCGGTGGCGACAAACAGGCCGACCTGGTTTTTCGCCCGGCCAATCGCCGGCAAGCTGTCCGGCAGCGACGGGCGATAGCCCATCCAGATCGTCGGCTCGCCGCCGTTGAGGTCGGGGAAGAGAGCCCGTGCATGGTTGAGCAAGATACGGGCGCGGCGTTCATCCGGCGGCGCATCCAGCCCGGCGATCTCGACCGTTCCGGCAAGACGCAGGCCATGCTCCATCGGCGACATCGCAAAGCCGCGGTTCTTCATCTGCACCGGCATTGTGAGTTCGATCGACGGCGAGGGCAGCATCAGATGATAGCCGCGCTCGGTCTCGAGCGGCAGGCCGGCATCGAGCGGCTTCAGGAGCCGGTTCGACCAGGCGCCGGCCGCAACCACGGCAATGTCCGCCCGGCGATTCGCCGTGTTCGTGAGGAGCATATAGCCGCTGCCCCCGGCCGGTACGATCTTGAGCACCAGTTCGGTCACGAAGGCGCCGCCGTCCCGGCGCACGCCGTCGGCAAGCGTCGTCACAAGCCGATGCGGATTGATCGTGTGGGCGTTTTCCGGGTAGAGCAAGCCGCGCTTGGCGATGCCGGAAATGCCCGGCAGAAGCCGCTTCAGATTCTCGACCGAGAGAGGCTCCGTCGCTATCCCGTGCCGGGCGTTGATTTCGGTCGTGATGCGGTCGCTCAGGCCTTCAGTCTCGCTCTCCCAGACCTGGATGCCGCCGACCTTGCGGATCAGATCGTCGAACGGCCCTGCTCCGAGCAGTTCGCGATAGCTATCGAGATTGCCGCGATGGAGTTCCGAAAGCGCGTCCGCCGCCGCATTGACCACCTCCATGCGGCCTGCCCTCACCCAGCGAAGCAGCCATGGCGCGGCCTTCAGGGCATAGGCCGGGCGTAGAGCAAGCGGCCCGAGCGGATCGGCAAGCCAGCCTGGAACCTGCCGCAGCATTCCCGGCAGGGCGACCGGCACGTTGCAATCGTGCCTAACCATCCCGGCATTGCCGTAAGAGGTGGCGCTGCCCGGCGGCAAGGGATCGACGACCGTCACGTCGAAGCCGGCGCGCAGGAGATAGGCGGCGGTGCTGACGCCGACGATCCCCGCGCCGATGACCGCTACTTTCTTCCCCCGTTCGCCCATCGAGAACTCCACAAGCCGGCTCAGGGCCGTTCTCCCCGGCGATATGTCACAGAAAGCTTTGCGGGTCGATATCGACCTGAACGCGCACCGATCCGCGCGGCTTCGGGCCTGCCGCGAGCATCGCGCGGATAAAGCCCTGCATGTCGGCCCCTCGCCCACCATGGACGAGCAGCCGGAAACGATGGCGTCCCGCCAAGAGCGCCAGCGGCGCCTCTGCCGGTCCGAGCACTTCGATGCCGGAGGCGGCGGGCGCGGCACGCCGCAATCCCCGCGCATGGGCTTCGGCCTCCGCTCTTGTAGCCGCGCTGACGACAACACCGGCGAGCCGCCCGAACGGCGGCAATTCGGCAGTCCGTCGCTCGGCGATCTCGCGGCTGTAGAAGGCTTCGGCGTCGCCGGAGACGATCGCCCGCATCACCGG
>JBDZVC010000616.1:0-1954 GCA_040255475.1 Phyllobacteriaceae bacterium
TAGCCTGGACCGGGGGCGTCATTCCGGTTCTCGCGGCTCTGGTCGTGGAGATTGTGCGAAGCCTTTGGAGGGGCGAGGTCGGCCTGGACGTCGTTGCGGCGCTATCCATGTCGAGCGCGCTCGTCTTCGGCGAAGCGCTCGCCGCCGCCGTCGTCGCATTGATGTATTCCGGAGGAACTTTCCTCGAAAGCTTTGCCGAGGGCCGTGCCCGGCGTGAGATGCACGACCTTCTTTCGCGCGTTCCGCGCACTGCCACTCGTCACCGTGACGGCGCGCTGGATGAGGTTCCGCTCGGCGAAATCGTACCCGGCGACCTTCTCCTGGTCCGTCAGGGGGACGTCGCTCCCGTCGACGGGACCGTCGAAAGCGAGCACGCGGTGCTTGATCAATCCGCGATGACCGGAGAATCGATGCCCGTCAGGCTGACGCGCGGCCGGGAGGTGATGAGCGGCTCGACCAATGCAGGCGAAGCCTTCGACCTGCGCGCCAGTCGCAGGGCCGCTGAGAGCACCTATGCCGGCATTGTCCGCCTGGTGGAGGATGCGCAGCGCTCGAAGGCGCCGATGTCGCGGCTCGCGGACCGCTACTCGATCCTGTTCCTCGTGGTCACGGTCGCGTTGGCGACGGCGGCATGGTGGATGACGGGTGATCCCATCCGCGCAGTGGCCGTGTTGGTGGTGGCCACGCCATGCCCGCTTATTCTGGCAGTGCCGGTAGCGCTTGTCGCGGGCCTGTCGCGTGCGGCGCATTTCGGTGTGCTGATCAAGGGCGCACGACCGCTTGAGGCCCTCACGCAGGCGCGAACGCTGGTCCTGGACAAGACCGGCACCTTGACCGACGGGCGCCCGCGGATCGTATCGATAGAGACCTGCGCCGCCTTGCCACCTGAGGAGGTTCTCTATCTTGCCGCTGCGGCCGACCAGGCCTCGAAGCATCCGATGGCGCAGGCGATTGTCGCCGCGGCGCATGAGAAAAACATGATCCTGCCCGCGCCGACCGACATCAGGGAAGTCCCGGGAGAGGGCGTCGCGGCGCGGGTGGACGGCCGTTCCGTCGTCGTGGGCGGGACGGATTTCGTGATGCGCCAGATCGGAGCTTCAAGGGTTCCGCATCGGGGATCGAAGGTAGGTTCGGCCCTCGTCGCCATTGCCGTGGACAGCCAGCTCGTCGGCAATCTGGTCCTGGCCGACCCCTTGCGTCTGGGAACCGTCGATTTCCTTGCGCGCGTCCGCCGTCGGGGTATCGGCCGTATCCTGCTTGCCACGGGCGATCGCCATGCCGTCGCCCAGGCAGTGGCCGAAGGACTCGATTTCGACGGGATCCGCGCCGAGCTGACCCCGGACCAGAAGGTCCTCCTGGTGCTGACCGAACGCAAGAACGGGCCTGTCATGATGGTGGGGGACGGCGTAAACGACGCCCCGGCACTGGCAGCGGCGGATGTCGGCGTGGCCATGGGTGCGCGGGGAGCGGCCGCTTCCGCGGAGGCGGCAGACGTGGTTCTGCTGGTCGATGATCTCGGCCGGCTTCTTTCAGGGCTGGACGTCGCTGGCCAATCGCGGCGGATCGCACTCGAAAGCGTTATCGCTGGCATAGGCCTTTCAGTGGCCGGAATGGTCGCGGCGGCCCTGGGCTACCTGAACCCGGTGCAGGGCGCGCTTCTCCAGGAAGCTATCGACATCGCGGTGATCCTGAACGCACTGCGCGCGTTGCGGATTTCTCCGGAAGGGGAGGAGCGTGTAGGTCGAAGTTCTTCGGCCGAACAGAAAGCATGAGACGACATCCGTTTCCGTCGCTCGCCGGTGCGCCTTCATCGAAACACGACTACCGGAACATCGGCGCTGGCCAACACTTCAGCCGTATGGCTGCCGAGCATGATCCGGCTCATGCCGCTGCGGCCGTGCGAAGCCATCACGATGACATCGCAGCCACATCGACGGGCGGTGTCGAGGATCGC
>JBDZVC010000617.1:0-1950 GCA_040255475.1 Phyllobacteriaceae bacterium
GAGGGCGGCATCGCCAACATGAACTACTCGATCTCCAACACCGCCGAATGGGGCGAGTACGTCTCCGGCCCGCGCATCATCACCGCCGATACCAAGGCGGAGATGAAGCGCGTGCTGAAGGATATCCAGAGCGGCAAGTTCACGTCGGAATGGATGCAGGAATACCGCTCCGGCCTCGCCCGCTTCAAGGCGACGCGCCGCCTGAACGACAGCCACCAGATCGAGGAGGTCGGCGAGAAGCTGCGCGGCATGATGCCGTGGATCTCCAAGAACAAGCTGGTCGACAAGGAACGGAACTAAAACGATAGCAGGTGCGGCGCGAGTCGCGGGCCTTTTGCGGCATGTCGCAAACAGGCTGCAATCGCGCCGCATCCGCCTATAGTTTTCCCGCAGTTTGAATCCGGAGCAGCGGGCAATGGCGGAATTTCCGAAAAAGGCGAAGGTCGTCATCATCGGACTGGGCGGCATCGTCGGCGCCTCGGTCGCTCACCATCTGGTCGAGCGCGGCTGGGACGACATCGTCGGCATCGACAAGTCCGGTATCCCGACCGATATCGGCTCGACCGCGCACGCCTCCGACTTCTGCTACATGACCAGCCACGACTTCCTGTCCTGCTGGACGACGCTCTATTCCGTCGATTTCTATGAGAAGATGGGCCATTACGCCCGCGTCGGCGGACTGGAGGTGGCGCGCGTCGGCGACGATGCGCGGATGGACGAGATCAGGCGCAAGATCGTGTCGGGCAAAGCGTTCGGCACCAATGTGCGGCTGGTCGGTCCTGCCGAGATCAAGCAGAAATTCCCGCTGATCGAGGAAGACAAGGTGCAGGGCGGCATGTGGGATCCCGATGCCGGCCTCGTCATTCCCCGCTCGCAGACCGTCGCCGGCAAGCTGGTCGACCAGGCGGAGAAGGCCGGCAAGCTGAAGGTCTTCGCCAACACGCCGGCGAAATCGCTTGTCATCGAGAACGGCCGCATCAGGGGCGTGGTCACCGATCGCGGCACGATCGAAGCGGACTACGTGGTCGTCTGCACCGGCCTGTGGGGCCGGTTGATCGCCGAGATGGCGGGCGAGGATCTGCCGGTCATGCCGATCGATCACCCGCTGACCTTTTTCGGCCCCTACACGGAATTCGCCGGCACCGGCAAGGAGATCGGCTGGCCGCTCATGCGCGACCAGGGCAATTCCGCCTATATGCGCGACACCGGCGATCCGACGACGTCGGAAGGCGGCATGATCGAATGGGGTTACTACGAGGAGACGAACCCGCGCCTCGTCCATCCGCGCGAGCTTCTGGAGAAGGACCAGGCGCGATTGTCGCCGTCGCAGCGCGACCTCGACATGGAACAAATCATGGAGCCTCTGGAGAAGGCGATCGAGCTGACGCCGATCCTTGGCGAACTCGGCTATGACGAGCGCCGCTCCTTCAACGGGCTTTTGCAGGTGACGGCCGATGGCGGCCCGTCGATCGGCGAGAGCCAGAAGGCGAGGGGGCTCTGGTACGCCGTCGCTATCTGGGTCAAGGACGCACCCGGCATGGCCAAGCTGGTCGCCGACTGGATGACGGACGGACGCACCCATATCGACCACCACCAGATCGACTATGCCCGCTTCTATCCTCATCAGACGGAGGAGAAATTCGTAGAGGGGCGCTGCGGCGAGGCCGCGCAGAAGGTCTATAACCCGGCCGTCCACCCGCGCGAGCCCTACGCGACCGGCCGCAACATCCGCCGCTCGCCCTTCTATGAACGCGAGAAGGAACTGGGCGGCTATTTCATGGAACTCGGCGGTTGGGAGCGCGCCCACGGCTACGCCGCCAACGAGCATCTTTTGCAGAAATACGGCAACCGCGTGCCGGTGCGCGGGAACGAATGGGACAACCGCCATTTCTGGCGCGTCTCCAATGCCGAGCATCTGGCGATGAGCGAGGATTGCGGCATCGTCAACCT
>JBDZVC010000134.1:0-10106 GCA_040255475.1 Phyllobacteriaceae bacterium
AGAAGTTCGAGATGAGATAGGGCAGGGTGTGGCCGAGGCCGCCCAGCATCGTCATGATGCCGTTGGCGAGCCCCCGCTTCAGCGGCGAGCCGCGCCCTGACAGCTTGCCGTCGTCATGTGCGGCCTCGGTGAACCCCATGGATATGCCGGCGCCGACGGAGGCCGATAGCCCGACCAGGAAGGTCGCCCAGGTGTTCTGGGTGGCGAAGGCGGCGGCGAAGATCGGCGCCAGCGTCGAGATCGAACCGTCCATGAGCCCGGCCAGCCCCGGCTGCACATAGGTCAGGATGAACTGCTTGCGCTCCTGCTGCCGCTCCTCGGCGGCGACGCCCTCCGGCACATGCTTCACCCCAAGCCGATGCGCCATCGACACATGCGACTTCTCCGCCATCGCCAGGTCGCCGAGGAGCTTGCGTGTCGACGCGTCAGCCGTTCGCTTTGCCGCTTCGAGATAGAAGCGGTAGGCTTGCTCCTCCATCTCCTCGGCCTGTGCGCGAACATGGTCGATGCCGAGCGGCCGGACCAGCCAGTCGGGCCGGCGCTCATAGTATCCGCGCACGTGTTCGCGCCGGATCAGCGGGATCTTTTCGCCGAATCGTTTGCGATGCATATCGATCAGCACGTCGCGATGATGTGCCTCCTCCTCGGCCATCTCGTCGAACACCTTTGCCGATTGCGGGAAATCCGCGCGCAGTCCGTCGGCATAGGCGCTGTAGATGCGGCCGTCATCCTCCTCGGAGGAGATAGCGAGCGCGAGAATCTCCTGCTCGCTGAGCGAGGAAAAATCGCGGCGGCCGAAGCCGAAAAAGCGTGAGAGCATTGGCTGGGCCTCATAGATTAGAATTATTCTAAACTATGAGCTCCGTTTGTTTCCGTCAATCTAGGCGATGGCTTCCATCACGATTATTCGCTGGTAGAAGGGAAATGGCCGGCGCAGCATGAAGGCTTCGCCCGCCTGCTGTCGGAGACCCCAATGACCGTACACGCCCAGCCCGCCCTTGCCGCGATGCCCACGATAGACGACATACGCGCGGCCGCCCGCCGGATCGACGGATTGGCGCGGCGGACGCCGCTTCTGGAATCGCCGGCGCTCAACGACAAGTTCGGTGCCAGGCTTCTCTTCAAGCCGGAGGTCCTGCAGCGCACCGGCTCTTTCAAGTTCCGCGGCGCATATAACAAGATCGCTTCCCTGACGGAGGAGGAGCGCACGCGCGGCGTCGTCGCCTTCTCGTCCGGCAACCATGCACAGGGCGTGGCCGCCGCCGCACAACTCTTCGGCATCAGGGCCGTCATCGTCATGCCAACCGACGCGCCCGCGATCAAGGCCGACAATGTGCGCGCCATGGCGGCCGAGATCGTGCCCTACGACCGTTATCGCGACGACAGGGAGGTTGTTGCCCGCCCTTATGTCGAGAAGGGGATGATACTCGTAAAGCCTTTCGACGATCCGCTGATCATCGCCGGCCAAGGGACGGTCGGACTGGAGATCGTCGAGGATGCGGCGGCAACCGGTGTCAGGCTCGATGCTGTCGTTACGCCCTGCGGCGGCGGCGGCCTCATGGCGGGTATCGCCACCGCCGTCAAGGCGCTGTCGCCGGACGTCGAGATATGGGGCGCGGAACCGGAGAATTTCGATGACACGCGCCGCTCGCTTGCCGCCGGCAGCCGGATGAGAGCCGATCCGGCCGGCACGTCGATCTGCGATGCGCTGATGTCGCCCATGCCAGGCGAGCTTACCTTCGCTATCAACCGCAAGCTGGTCGCCGGGGTCGCTGCGGTATCGGAGACTTCGGTCGCCGCCGCCATGCGCGATGCTGCGGCCCATCTGAAGCTGGTCGTCGAGCCCGGCGGCGCGGCGGGTTTCGCCGCGCTTTCCTCTGGCGAGATCGCACTTTCGGGCAGGACTGTCGCGGTCGTGCTTTCCGGCGGAAATGTCGACCTTGGGACATTTGCGGCGCTTGTCGGCGGAACACGGCAATAGCCGCGCCTCGCCTTGATTTTTTGCTGCACGTCAGCCCTCATCGCCCCCCTGGATTTATCGAAGGTGGGCACTTCTCCCCGCAAGCAGGGAGAAGATCGCCGGCCGCGATGAAGCCGTCTATTCGCGCATTTGGTGATTGACGCAACGGGTCGTGGCAGAGTCCTTCTCCCTGTGAAATAGGGAGAAGGTGCCGCCGGTCGATTTCACACAGGGGGCGGATGAGGGGCCGGAAACAAATCACCCGCCCGTGCTCGCCGCTCTGAAGCGGCTGACGAAATCGTCGAGCACGGAGCGCTCCGTGTCGGAGATCGCCCAGTAGGAGAAGGCGCCGTCGCTCCAATGGACCAGCGACAGGCCGGCTGCCGAGAGGTTTTTCGCATCGGGTCGTGACCTGGCCGCAGGCTCCTGCGGAGCGGCAACGAGCGTGATCAGATGCTCGTTGTGGCGGTAGACGAGTGCCGGCATCGGCATGTCGCCGACCACCTCGACGCGGCCGCCGATCAGAATGAAGCCATCCTTGGCGAGATCGGGCGCCGGCGGCGAAAATCCGAGTTTCGCATCGAGCCACGGCTTTACCCTGTGGCGGTCGGACGATGCCACGTCGACCGGGCTTGCCGCGAGCAGGGCGCGGCGATGGTCATCGGCGATGGCAGCTGCGAAGCTGTCTGGTTCGGGTCGCAGCATCGCCCAGCGGGTGATGCCGCTCGCCAGCACCGCCGTGACCAGGATCGAGGCCGCCATCGCGCGCCATTCGAATGAGGGGAACGCGATCTTGGGCCGCGCCCGGCGGCCGGTTTCACCGAGCGCGGCGATGTGGGCCTGAAATTCCGGGCCGACCTCGGGCCGGGGAAGACGGCGGACGGCCTGCTGCAATGCCGTGACGCGCGCATGTTCGGCCGCAAGCGCCGGATCGGCGGCCATGCGGCGCTCCAGCGCCAACGAGGTCGCGGCGTCGAGTTCCCCGTCCACATGGGCGTGGATGAGGAGGCGGAGGTCGGCCGGGTCCGTCGGCAACGTCTCATGCTCGCTCATCGGAACTCCTGATTTCAGCCATCAACCGTCCGCGCGCCCGCGCCAGGCGCGACATCACCGTGCCGATCGGCAGGTCGAGCATCGCCGCGATCTCGCGATAGCTCAGCCCGTTGATGTCGCGCAGGACCACGATCTCGCGGAAGGCGTGCGGAAGCGCCTCGACCGTCCTTTCCAGCATGGCGCTATCCGCCCGCGCGATCAGCGCCGCCTCCGGATTACCCTCCCCCGCGGTCGGGCTCGAAGGAGGCGCGATGTCTTCGAGATCGCTTATGTCGCCGACGGCGACGAGCTTGTGCGTCCGGTTGCGCGAAAGCCAAGTGTAGGAGGCGTTGCGCACGATTGCCAGAAGCCAGGCGCGCGCATTGCCGCCTTGGTAGCTTCCGATGCCGGCATGTGCCTTGAGGCATGCGTCCTGCACCACGTCTTCGGCGTCATCGACATTGCCGGTCAACCAGCGCGCCAGCGCCAATGCGTCCGCGAGATGGGGAAGGACCACCTCGCGGTAAAGTTCTGCGGAGCGCTCGCTGCTCGCCACTGCCGTCTTGCCCGGCCTTCCGGGACAGGTGCGGAAACCGTCCCTCACGGAGTCACTTTTATCGTACCCTGCATATGTGGGTGAAGCCCGCAAAAATACGGATAGTCTCCGGCCTTGCCGGCGATGAAGGTGTAGCTGTCGCCGGTGTCGAGCGCCTTTGAGCGGAACGAGCCGTCATTGGCGACGACCAGATGCGGGATGTCGTCATCGTTCTCGAAGGTGACGGTGGTGCCCGCCTTCACCACCAGGGTCGCCGGGGCAAAGGAGAAATTGTCGATCTTCACCAGGGCCGGCTGCGCCGCATGAAGCGATGTCGCGGCCATGAAGGCGAGACCGAGCGCAATGCAGGCCGCGGCATTGCGGCACGTGCGGAAATGCTTGCAGAACATGGGATTTCCCTTCACCGGTTCGCTTATGCGAGCGTGCTGTCCACGATCGCGAGTTCCTCCTTGCCGTTCCTGACGGCGACGTCGGTGATGCCGAGCAGGCCACGGAGCTTGCCGGAAGGCACGGTCATCGGACCGGGCGATTTCGCCGTGCCGGGCGCGGGCTGCGGAAAGGCGGTCGAGCGGGCCGTATGGAAGGTCACATTGCCTTCCACCTTCTGCATGATCTGGTGGATATGGCCGTTCAGCACTGTGACCGAGCCGAAGCGCTTGAGGAGCGCGAGCGCCTGTTGCGAATCGTCCGTCCCCCAGCCCCAGTCGGCATAGACGGTCCAGAGCGGGATATGGGCGAAGACGACCACCGGGGTCGAATTGCTCACCGCTTTCAGGTCGTCTGCCAGCCAGGCGAGCTGCTCGGCGCCGAGATTGCCAAGGCCGCCGGCCTTGAGGTTCACCACATTGACGAGTCCGATGAAATGGACGCCATTCTGGTCGAATGAATACCAGCCCGCGCCCTTCTTGCCCTTGCCATAGCGATCGAGATAGGCGCGGCCGTTCCCTTCGTCGATCAGGTCGTGCTCGCCCGGCACGTAGTGTACCTCGTGGCCGGCACCGTCGATGATCTGTGCGGCATTGTCGAATTGCGCCGCCTTGGAAAGGTGCGTGATGTCACCGGTATGGATCAGGAAGGAAGGCTTCGCTGGCAGTGCCTGTACCTTGGCCATTGCCTCCTTCAGCGTGTCGATCGCATGTGGGTTGGCCGCTTTGTCGAAGCCGATATGGCTGTCCGAGATCTGAAGGAAGGTGAAGCCCGAATTCATAGCCTCGGCGGCCGCGGCCTTGTCCAGCAGGGCAAGCGAAACCGGGACGCCGCCCGAAACCGTCCAGAGGACGCCCGTGCCTGCCCAGATCATGCATTCCAATGCGTGGCGACGGGTCATGCCCTCGCCTTCGTCGTGATGGTGATGGCTCATGTCGGTCTCCTGCAACGCCGTGCTTGGCGTATGTCGTGGAGACCAGCGGAGAAGGCGCTTTATTCCTTCGCGCGGATCACGGTGACGTGATGGGCTAATCCAGCGTTCGCCGGAACCTGAGCAGCGCCAAACCCGCAAAGGCGAGGATGAAGACGCCGAGTATGCTTACCTCGAAGCTGACTTCGCCCAGACTGGCGCCTTTCAGCATGACCGCGCGGATGATCCGGATGAAATGGGTGAGCGGGAAGATCTCGCCGAACCATTGCGCCCATTGAGGCATGCCTCGATAGGGAAACATGAAGCCTGAGAGCAGGATCGACGGCAGGAAGAAGAAGACGGTGAGCTGCAGCGCCTGCATCTGCGTGCGCGCCATGGTCGAAATCGTGTAGCCGAGCAGCACCAGCGCCGCAACGAAGGCCGTCACCGCGAAGAGAAGCAGCGTCAGGCTGCCGACAAAGGGAACGCCGAACAGAAGCTTGGAGGCGGCAAGGATGACGAACACCTGCACCGCGCCGACAACGAGATAGGGCAGGATCTTGCCGAGCATGATTTCGAACGGGCTTGCCGGCATGGCCAGCAGGTTCTCCATCGTGCCGCGTTCGATCTCGCGCGTCAGCGCGATCGAGGTCATCATCGTCATGGTCATCTGCAGGATGACGCCGAGAAGGCCGGGTACGATATTGTATTGCGAGATGCCTTCCGGATTATAGAGGCGGTGCACGACGATATCGAGCGCCTTGGCGGCATCCTGCTTGGCCACGGCCTGGGCGCCTTCCTCGCGCAGCAATGCTTGCGAGGCGACGGTGCCGAGAGTCGAAATGGCTCCGCTTGCCGCCGCCGGATCGGTAGCATCGGCTTCGACGAGGATTTGCGGATGATCCTGCCGGTCGACCCGCCGCGCAAAATCGGCGGGAATGGTCACGACGAACGAGACCTTGCCTCTCGCCATCAGGTCGTCGGCCTCGGCGGCAGTCTGCACGACATGGTCGAAGCGGTAATAGCCCGTGTTGACAAGGGCCGTCACCATCGCGCGCGTGTAGTGGTCCTGGCTGGTGGCGACCAGCGCGGCCGGCAGTCGTTTCGGATCGTTGTTGATGGCGTAGCCGAAGAGAACGAGCTGGACCAGCGGTACCACCAGCATCATCGCAAAGGTGATGCGGTCGCGGCGCATCTGGATGAATTCCTTCGTGAGCAATGCGCCGAGCCGGGCAAGGGAGAAGGTCACGCGCCTTTTCCTCCCGCTTGAGCGGAAGGAAAGGCGCGCGAACCGCTGCCCGGCCCTCGGCTATGACCTTCTGCCCTTCGTGCGTTCGACGCCTTTGAAAGGTCCACTGGACCTTTCAATTCGCCCGATGGGCGAACCAGCATCTCACCATTCGTCGCTCGAAAAGTCCATTTTGGGGCTTTTCGTTCGCTTCGCGGACCGCTCCTCATCCCATATTGTCCTTCGACTTGCCCATGAATTGGATGAAGACATCTTCCAGGCTGGTCTCGCCGGGCTCGATCGTGATTCCGCTCTCCTTCTTCAGCGAGTGAAGCGTCTTTTCCATCGCTTGCCTGTCGGCACCGACGACATGGAGCGTCGCGCCGAAGGGGGCGACCTGGTCGATCCCGGGCTTGCCGGCAAGCGCCTCTTCGATCCGGTCGAGGCGTTGGCCGCGGATGACGAAGGTAGTCAGCCCGGCGTCACGCACCACCTCCTCCACCGTGCCCGTAGCCAGCATCTTGCCGTAGGAGATATAGCTGATCCGGTGGCAGCGCTCGGCCTCGTCCATATAGTGGGTGGAGACAAGCACGGTCAGCCCGCCATTGGCGAGCCGGTGGATCTCGTCCCAGAACTCACGCCTGGCCTTCGGGTCAACGCCGGCCGTCGGCTCGTCGAGCAGTAGCAGCTTCGGTGAATGCATGATGCAGGCGGCGAGCGCCAGCCGCTGCTTCCAGCCGCCGGAAAGCGTTCCGGCAAGCTGGTTTTTACGGCTCGTCAGGCCGAGATCCTCCAGCGTGCGCGCGACATGCTCTTCCACGGGCTTCAACCGGTAGAGCCTCGCAACGAAGGCGAGGTTCTCCGCGATCGTCAGATCCTCGTAGAACGAGAAACGCTGCGTCATGTAGCCGACTTCGTTCTTGATCTTCAGGCTTTCGGTTGCGAGATCGTAGCCGAGTACCCGTCCGCCGCCCTCGTCCGGCGTCAGCAGCCCGCACATGATGCGGATCGTGGTGGTCTTGCCGGAGCCGTTCGGTCCAAGGAACCCGACGATCTCGCCTTCGGCGACATTCATGCTGACATGGTCGACGACGGTCTTCGGCCCGAAGCGCTTGACGAGGCCATGGACCTCGATGGCGTAGGCGCCGGTCGTGCTTCGTCTGTCGTCGGTCGATTGGCCATTCCGACTGACGACCGACGACTGATGACCGGCGTCCTCAATCGGTACCATCAACTAGCCTCACATCCACGATCTGCCCCGGCTGCAACCTTGTATCGCCGTCGACCGGTCGCGCCTCGATCCGATAGACGAGCTTCTGCCTCGTCTCGAGCGAATAGATGACCGGCGGCGTGAATTCCGGATCGGGCGACACGTAGCTGACGCGCGCCTTGAGCCCCGGCTGGCATCCGTCGCAGCGGACCTCGAGCATCGTCCCGACCTTGACCGACGAGAAATCCTGCTCCGGCAGGTAGAGGGTCAGTTTGACCGCCCCGTCCGGCAGCATGGAAATGACTGGCGCCTGCGGTCCTGCGACATCGCCCGGGTTGCGGATGATATCGCTGATGCGTCCCGGGGCCGGCGCCGTGATCACCCGCTTCGTCAGCCGCCAGCGCGCATTGTCGAGGGTTGCTTGCGCTTGCTTGACCGCACTCTCGGCGGCGTTGATCTCCTCTGGCCGCGCCGGCAGTCTGCCTACCGCGAGATTGGCCTCCGCCTGCTCGACCGTGGCGATCGCGGTCTTGAGCGTCGTCTCGGCGGTATCGAAATCGGCCTGCGTCGCCGTTCCCTTCCTGTAGAGGTCGCTCAGCCGGTCGGCCTTGCGCTGGGCGTCGGCCTGCTCGGCTTTCGCCATGTCCACAGCGGCCTTCAGCACGGCGATCTCTTCCGGCCGCTTGCCGATCTTGAGGTTGGCGAGCTGCGCTTCCGCCTGCGCCAGCGCGGCTTCGGCCTCCGCCACGGCGATCCTTGCATCGCTGTCTTCGAGCGTGGCGATGGCCGCCCCGGCGGCGACGCGGTCACCGCGCCGGACCGACACGTTCTTCACCTCGGCCACTTCGATCGGCGCGAGCAGTGCGTATTCGCCCTCTACATAACCGACGGCGAGCGGCGCAGGCGCAGCGCAGGCCGAGAAGAGCGAGGCAGCGAGAGGGATTGCGCAAAGCAGGCTCATGGCCGTTCGCCCTTCCTGGAAGCCAGTATGGCGGCAAGGTTGTCCCCGGCGACGGCGGCGATGGCCGACGCTTCCGGCGTACCGATGTCGTTCCAGCCCATGCGCCGCAGGACAGCGGCCCGACCGATGCGGAAATAGACGATTTGGCCGATCATTGTGAAAACGGCGATCTTGGTGCGCTCGCTTTCGGCCTCCTCACCCGTCGCAGCTGCCCATATCCGGCAGAGCCGCCGGTGGGTCGGCTCGAAGACGCCTTCATAGATGATGTCCAGCGCAGCGGTCGGGTGGGAAAGCTCGCGCAGGATGAACTGCACGATAATCCCCGCCTCGGGGCTCGCGACCATGAAGGCGACCAGGCGTTCGAGCGCCGCGAGAAGCTGTTGCCGGGCCGCGTCCGCATTGGCCGGTTCACCGGCCGAGGCGAGTGCCTGGCTGGCCATGCCCTTCATGGTTTCGACGATGAAGTCGGCGCAGGCGCTGCGCAAACCTTCCTTGGAGCCGAAATGATAGGCGATGGAGCCGATATTTGCATTCGCCGCCGCCGCGAGTTCGCGAGTCGACGTGCCGTCGAAGCCCTTCTCCCCGAAAAGCTTCAGCCCGGCATGGACGAGTGCCTGACGGGTCTGCTCGGCCGATTGAGGTCTCCTCTTCCTGTTCATACAGGTGACTTTAATCAATCGATTGATTAAAGTCAAATTCAGGCTTCGATTTAGCCGGCCGTTTGCTTATGCGGTTCATGGAGTGATTGCGGGAAATGGTCATGCATAATATCGAGCGCCCCGCCATAGGTCGGCGAGGAGGGCGTTCGGCGCGCGGCCTGTACCATGGCCTTGCTCGGAACAGCCAGCCTGGCTGTGTTTCACCCTTAACCTCTTGGAGGCATTATCATTATTGAACGCGTCGTTCATGTCGCGTTCAACAGGCGGTATCTACAAGGAGGTGTCTTCAATCAAAGGAGAGACCTCCCATGAAACGTCTTTTGCTTGCTACCGTCGCGCTTTCGCTTCTCGCTGCGCCGGCCGCATTCGCCCAGCCGCAGGATTATCATCACAAGCGTCCGCAGCAGACGCACGTCGTGAAGAAGAAGGTGGTGACGAAGAAGGTCGTCACGAGGCGGGACTGGAAGCGCGGCCACCGCCTGCCGCATGGCCAGCACTACACGGTGGTCAAGGATTATGGCCGCTATCACCTGCGCCAGCCCCCGCGTGGTCAGCACTGGGTCCGGGTCGACAACCAGTATCTTCTGGTCGGCATCACCTCGGGCATCATCGCGGCCCTGGTCAACGCGCAATAAGGCCGGAATTCAGGCTTGAAACGCGGCCCCGGTTTCCTTCCGCCGGGGCCGTATTCTTCCTACAATTTCCTTAGCGCCACCTTCTCGATCAAATGGTTGGCGCCCTTGCGCAGGATGAGATCGGCGCGCGGGCGCGTGGGCAGGATGTTCTCGCGCAGATTCTTCAGGTTGATGTTGGTCCACAGCCCCTCTGCGATGGCGCGGGCGGCATCCTCTGAAAGCTGCGAATAGCGGTGGAAGAAGTTCTCCGGTTTGCGGAACGCCGTCTCGCGCAGGCGCATGAAGCGGTCGATATACCAGCGCCGGATCAGCGTCTCCTCCGCGTCGATATAGATCGAGAAGTCGAAGAAATCGGACACGAAAGGCACCGCCTTGCCGTCGCTCGGCAGGTCGCGCGTCTGCAGCACGTTGATGCCCTCGAAGATCAATATGTCGGGGCGGTCGACGGTGACGAATTCCCCCGGCAGCACATCATAGGTCAGGTGCGAATAGAGCGGCGCGCGCACGTCGCGCATGCCCGCCTTGATGG
>JBDZVC010000135.1:0-6998 GCA_040255475.1 Phyllobacteriaceae bacterium
CGGCGGAGCAGCTCGCGCGCCATGCCCATGGCAGTGTCGAGCACCGCATCGGCGGTGACGACGCGGTTGACGAGCCCGATGCTGCGAGCGGTCGCGGCGTCGATGCGTTCGCCGGTGAGCATAAGCTCCATGGCCACGGCATGCGGGATCTGCCGCACCAGGCGCACCAGGGTGCCGCCGGCCGGGACCACACCGACGCCCGTTTCGGGCGTTGATCCGCTGGTTTCGCTGAGCATCCTCGGAACGCAGCAGTCCCGTGCGGCTGTCTGCTCCGCTGATGCGGCATGCAATGTTCCGGCTTCCATGGCTTCCGCGTCGGCAGCGACATCCGCTGCAACGGCGGCAGCCACTGCAGCGCAGGGCCAGGGCACGCCGAAGTCGTTCAGCCCGCTGCTCCTTGGGCTCGGAATCGCGGCGTTTATCGCGTTGGTTGTTGCAATCACGTCTGGCGGCCACAACGGTCACGGCAATCTCAATCCGATCAGCCCGGACTGATTGTTTCGCGACATTTAAAAAAGGGCGGCCACGGCCGCCCTTTTCGTTTGCGTTCGAGAGACGTCAGCCCCGTTCGCCGCTGCTCCGCTGAACTGGCGGATTGGTCGATTGCGGCATGAAAGTCGTGACCTGTTGGCAACTGCTCGTGAGCGCAACCTGCTGTCCGGCCTGAAACGGCTGGGAATAGGGCCAGCATTCCTGGCCGCCGTTGGCACTCAGGCAAAGCATGCTGTTCGCGGCTGACCAGGATCCCGGGACCGAAGTTCCTTCCGGAGTCGTGATCGTTGCCGTGCCGTCGGCGTTGAATGTGATGCTGTTGACGACTCCATTTGTCTGAACCTGGACCGTTTGCCCGGAGATTTCGGAACCGGGCATCCACGCCTGCGCGGCGACGCTGCCAATCGGGGCGGCTGCGGCCACTCCGAAAAACGCAACCTTCAACAATCCTGTCCTTGTCATAGCGCGCGCTCCTGCCGGATGGTGAGACCTAGAAAAACCATCCATCCCGGACATGGTTTCATTCGGCAGGGCTCAGCGTCGATCCACCGTGCCAAACCGTGCGGCCATCGACCAACATTTTAGAGCTCCGCGCAACCGAAGCTCAGATGCCGCGTTACATCCACTTCGGAGAAAGGTTCTCCCGATTTGCAAAGAACGGGGAAGATCGCATGACATCACTCCGCCGTAGCTTCCTGGCTGTTGGTACAGCCGCCTTCCTGTCGAGCCAGGCCGCCTATGCGGCTCCATCGCCGGCAATCGATCCTTTGGTTTCTCTCGCCGCACTTGCTGGCGGGCCATCGAATGCCGCCGTCTGCACGGGGACTACGGCAGCGACTGCCGCGACTGCGGCGGCAACAGCGGCATTGCAGGGCGCTCCCGGTTGCGTCCTTCCGGTGACCGCTCCGCCGCCAGCCGTCGCTCAGGCCGCTCCGCCGCCGCCGCCCGTGGTGGAGGCCGGCGCTCCAAAGACGATCGGCACGCTCCCCATCCTGCTCGGGCTGGCGGCGATCATCGCGGTTGCGGCACTGATCATTTCCGGAGACCACAACGGTCACGGCAACCCAACGCCAATCAGTCCAGTCTGACGGGTACCCCGATTCAGTTCGCTGGTGCGATCAGCGCGAACTTGGGAATGTCGACGTCGAATACCGCGCCGTCTTCATCGACCATTCGGTAGCTTCCGCACATCGAACCGGACGACGTGTCGAGCGGACATCCAGAGACGTAATCGAAGCTTCCGCCGGGGGCGATCAACGGAGTTTCGCCGACGACGCCTTCCCCGTGGACTTCGTGAGTCGCGTTGCGCCCGTCGACGATCTTCCAGCTACGCGCCAGCAGTTGAACGGATACCAGCGAGCGATTTTCGATCCGGATATGATAGGACCAGAACCAGCGGTTCAACGCCGGGTTCGATTGCTCGGCGAGATAGCTGACGGCGACCCTGACGCTGATTTCGCGGGTCGTCGCGACGTTCGGAAACAGAACGGAGAGCGCATCGGAACCCATAGCCGCACGCTAGATGCGCCGCTGCAATCAGACAAGCGCCCGGCGCAGCCGCTCGATTAGCCTTGACCGGCTGTCCCGAAGCGCGCTCGTCCGCCCGGGAAGCACCTCGCCGAACAGCCGATCCCCCGACCATCGTAAAGAGTCGAATAGATCCGGCGGCGAGTCGCTTCCCCGGCCATAACCGAGTTCGGTCACCATCACCTCCTCGAAGCGGGCCAAAGCGGTGCTCCACCCCTTTGCCGAAGGCGCTGCCTCGATCGCGTCGAGCAGCCCCGCCAGCGCCTGGAAGATCGGCGGACAGGCCTGGCGTTCGGGAAGCGCGGAAGCAACCAGTGCGGTCGTCCATTCGATCGCCGATGACTGCAGCGGCTCGCCGAGAAGAGAAGCTCGGCTGTGGGCGAGCTCGACCGTCGCCTGCGGAAGCTGGGTCTCAGTACGCGATCGAATCTGCGCCAAGACCAGATTCCCGGCGATCAAGACCGGGCGCATTCGGCGTCCGCGCCCTCCCCGAACATAGGCCGCGACCAGTCCGTGATCAGGGGTGAGCATCCGGACGATCGTCCCATGTTCGCCATGGGACCGGACGGAGCAGACGATCGCGTCTGTGTCGAACTGCATCAGCCGGCCGGATGGAAGTAATCGTAAATCTGGCGCGCCATCGTTTTCGAAATTCCGGGCGCCCGCTCGAGGTCCTCGAGCGCGGCCCCTTTCACCGCGCGCGCCGTGCCGAAGTGCATCAACAGGGCGCGCTTCCGCGTGGGTCCGATCCCCGGCACGTCATCCAATGTGGAGGTCGTGAGACTCCTCGCCCTTTTCTGCCTGTGCGTTCCGATCGCGAACCGATGCGCCTCGTCGCGAAGCCGCTGGAGGTAGAACAGGAGTGCGGAGTTTGGTGGAAGCGTGATCTCGCGGCCGCCCGGGACATGGAAGACCTCGCGGCCTTCGCGGCCGTGGTGCGGCCCCTTGGCGACGCTCACCACCGGAACGTCGTGAATTCCGGCATCTTCCATGACCTCGCACACCGCGGAAAGCTGGCCTTTGCCGCCATCGATCAGGAGCAGGTCCGGCCATTCCCCGCTGGCGCGCTCGGGATCCTCCTTTTCAAGGCGTGCGAAACGCCGCTCAAGCACTTCGCGCATCATCGCGAAATCGTCGCCCGGCGTCGTCTCCGCCCTCTTGATGTTGAACTTGCGATAATTGTTCTTCCGGAAGCCTTCGGGCCCCGCGACGATCATCGCGCCGATCGCGTTGGTCCCCATGATATGGCTGTTGTCATAGACTTCGATACGCTTTGGAACTTCCGGAAGCTCGAACGTGTCGGCGAGCTGGCGAAGAACCTTCGTCTGGGTCGCGGTTTCGGCCATTCTGCGGTCGAGCGCTTCGCCGGCGTTGCGCCGGGCCTGCTCCATCAGCCTCGCTCTTTTCCCGCGCTTTGGCTGCTGGATTGCGACCTTGCGGTCGATCTTGGTCGAGAAAGCCTCCTCCAGAAGGCCGCAGTCCGGCAGGTCCCGATCGACAAGGATCAGCTTGGGCGGCGGGACATCCTCGTAGAACTGAACGAGGAAGCTCGACAGCACTTCCGCCTCGGGAACGTCGCTGGTGTGCGCCGGGAAGAAAGCGCGGTGACCCCAGTTTTGCCCGCCACGGATGAAGAAGGCCTGGATGCAAACGAGCCCGGCCTTGCAAGCCAGTGCAAAGACATCGGCATCGCCCAGGCCTTCGGAATGCACCGTCTGCGAGCCCTGGACGTAGGTCAGTGCCCGAAGCCGGTCACGATAAACGGCGGCAAGCTCGTAATCCTTCTTTTCCGCGGCCTCGGCCATCTGTTTGCCGAGCCGTTCCTGGACCCCGGTCGAGCGGCCGGCCAGGAATGCCTTGGCGTCCTTCACCAGTTCCGCGTAATCCTCCTCGCTGATCCGACCGACGCAGGGCGCGGAGCAACGCCGAATCTGATACAGCAGGCAGGGACGCGACCGCGTTTCAAAAAAGCCGTCAGAACAGCTTCTTAAAAGAAAGAGCTTCTGGAGCGCATTAAGAGTTCGATTGACCGACCCGGCGCTAGCGAAAGGACCATAATATTGTCCTTTCGCCCGTCTTGCACCGCGATGCTTCTGCACGCGCGGGAAGACGTGGTCCTCACGAAGCAGGATGAAGGGAAAGCTTTTGTCGTCGCGGAGAAGGACGTTGTAGGGGGGACGGAAGCGCTTGATCAGCTGCGCTTCGAGAAGCAGTGCTTCGGCTTCTGTCCGGGTCGTGACGATGGTCATCGACCGCGTCTGCGACACCATTCGCTGTAGCCGCTTCGGTAGCTTTGCGACTTGGGTGTAATTGATCACCCGATTCTTCAGCGCTCGCGCCTTGCCGACGTAGAGGACGTCGCCGCGGGCATCCTGCATCCGGTACACGCCCGGGCGGCGGGGCAAGGTCTTCAGCACATTGCGGATCGCTGCAACGCCGACTTCGAGATCCGGCTTGTCGGCACCGCGAACAGCATAGGTCGCCTGCTCTTCGTTGAAACGCTCCGCTGCGTTGGGCTGATCGGGACGGCCGGCCGGTGTTCGGTCCATGCATCGTATCTAAGCGGCACTCGGGATTATTGCGAGGCTGGGACGCAATTGACCGGGCGCGGCGCAGGCGGGAAAACATGGCAATGGAACCGCAATCCGCAACCGCCGTGCTCCTCGTCCGTCCGGCCTGTTTCGGCTTCAACGCGGAGGCGGCAGCCTCCAACGTCTTCTCGCACGCCTCGGCCGATCCGGACTTCGCATCGAAGGCGATTGCGGAATTCGATTTGCTTGAGAAGCGGCTGTGGGATGCGGGGGTCCAGATCGTCCGCATCGACGATACCCCTTCCCCGCCGAAGCCGGATGCGGTGTTTCCGAACAACTGGTTTTCCACCCACGCCGATGGAACGCTGGTTCTGTACCCGATGGCGACTGCGCCGCGGCGGCTCGAGCGGAGGACCGATGACCTGCGCGCGGCCCTGAAATCGAGTGGCTTCGCTATTCGCCGGGTGATCGACCTCAGCGCGAACGAAGACCACGGCCGCTTTCTCGAAGGCACCGGCAGCCTCGTCCTCGATCGTCCAAGGCGCCGCGGCTACGCGAACGTCGGTCCACGCACCGACCCCGACGTCATCGCCGAGTTCGACCGGTCGCTCGGCTATTCGACTTTCGTCTTCGATGCTCGCGATCCCGGCGGGCGGCCGATCTACCACACCAATGTGTTGCTCAGCATCGGGACGGAATTCGCTATTATCTGCGTCGAGGGCGTCGTTCCGGAGCACCGCAAGGCCCTGCTTTCCGACATCGAGGAAAGCGGCCGCACTGTGATCGAGCTGGGCTTCGCGCAACTACGCCGCTTTGGCTGCAATCTGCTGGAGATACGAACCACCAAGGGCGATCCAGTGATCGCGCTGTCCGCAAAGGCTTTATCGAACCTCAATCCGGACCAGGTGCAAAGGCTAGAGCGGTTCGGGAACCTTGTCGCAACGGACATCCCGACGATCGAGGCGGTTGGCGGCGGAAGCGTTCGCTGCATGATCGCCGAGATCCATCTGCCCCGGTCCTAGTCGAGCGATTTTACAATCTCTTCTACCATCTTCTTCGCATCGGACAGCAGCATCATCGTGTTGTCGCGGTAGAAGAGCTCGTTGTCGACTCCGGCATAGCCGACGCCGCCCATCGAGCGCTTCACGAACAGTACTGTTTGAGCCTTTTCCACGTCGAGCACGGGCATCCCGTAGATCGGTGAGCTTTTGTCGCTCTTGGCAGCCGGATTGGTGACGTCATTGGCGCCAATCACGAAGGCGACGTCGGTCTGGGCGAACTCGCTGTTGATGTCCTCCAGCTCGAAAACCTCGTCGTACGGCACGTTGGCCTCGGCGAGCAGAACGTTCATGTGCCCCGGCATCCGCCCGGCGACCGGGTGGATCGCATATTTCACGCGAACCCCCTCCTCCTTGAGCTTATCCGCCATCTCCTTGAGCGCGTGCTGGGCCTGGCTGACCGCCATTCCGTAACCGGGGACGATGATCACCTGCTCGGCCTGGCTCATGAGGAAGGCGGCATCCTCGGCGGAGCCGCGCTTCCAGGGGCGGTCGATGGCCGCTGCATCGCCGCCGCTCGACACCGCTCCGAAACCGCCGGCGATGACCGAGATGAAGCTTCGGTTCATCGCCCGGCACATGATGTAGGAAAGAATCGCACCCGAGCTTCCGACCAGGGCGCCGGTGATGATCATCGCGCTGTTGTGAAGCGTGAATCCCATCGCCGCCGCGGCCCATCCCGAATAGCTGTTCAGCATCGAGATCACGACCGGCATGTCCGCACCGCCGATCGGGATGATCAGGAGAAAACCGATGGCGAAGCTCAGCCCCATGACGGTGAAGAACACCCACGGGCTCTGGTCCTGTGTGAAGTAAGCGATCAGCAGC
This sequence comes from Phyllobacteriaceae bacterium, assembly GCA_040255475.1. Classification (GTDB taxonomy): domain Bacteria; phylum Pseudomonadota; class Alphaproteobacteria; order Rhizobiales; family Rhizobiaceae; genus Mesorhizobium_L. Next base: position 6,437 of record JBDZVC010000135.1, read on the forward strand.
AGGATCGCGGCCAGCGTCCCGAGGTTGATGAGGTGCCGCAGCGGCAGCAGAATCGGCTTTCCGCTCATGTTGCCGTTGAGCTTCAGGAACGCGATCACCGAGCCTGAGAATGTGATGGCGCCGATTGCGACTCCGAGGCCCATCTCGATCCGGCTGACGGGGAAAATGCTGACGAACGACGGAGAAGCGATGGGCGTCACGCGGACGGCGATCCCGAACGCTTCCGGGTTGAGATAGGCCGCCGCTCCGACCAGCACCGCGGCCATTCCAACGAGGCTGTGGAATGCCGCGACGAGCTGCGGCATGGCTGTCATCTGGATCTTGCGGGCGATGACAAGGCCGATGACCGCGCCGATAGCGATCGCAGCTATAATCTCGCCGACAGTGCTCCAAGGCGTAGTTGGCACATCAAATTGAGGAGGGCCAAGCGCCGGTACGAACTTCGGCAGCAGCGTCAGATGCGTGATGAGCGTCGTCACCACCGCGATCGTCATTCCGATCATGCCGGTGATGTTGCCCCGTCGACTGCTCTCGGGGTTTGAGAGCCCCCTCAACGCCAGGA
>JBDZVC010000135.1:7098-10049 GCA_040255475.1 Phyllobacteriaceae bacterium
GTGATGTTGCCCCGTCGACTGCTCTCGGGGTTTGAGAGCCCCCTCAACGCCAGGATGAAGCAAACTCCGGCGACGAGATAAGCAAGGAGGACCCAGGAGGGCGTCGCCGCCGCCTCATGCATTGGACTTGTCTCCCTGCGGGGCTGGGCGCTCCTTCTTCTTGTACATCGCGAGCATTCGCTGGGTCACAGCGAACCCCCCGAAGATATTCACGCTGGCGAGTGCGACCGCGACGAGGCCGAGCCACTTCGACGTCGCGTGGCCCCCGGCGACGGAGGCAATCAGCGCTCCGACGACGATCACTGAGGAGATTGCGTTGGTGACGCTCATCAGCGGCGTGTGAAGCGCCGGGGTAACCGACCAGACGACGTAGTAACCCACGAAGCAGGCCAGAACGAAAATTGACAGGATCGAGATGAAGTCCATGATCCCTCCCAACTGAGCGCGCATTTGTGGCGGGTCGAGGCAAGGCTGTCGAGGGGCACCCGCATTAACCATCACGCGGTTAGCTGTTTCCTAACCTTTACGCGCGCATGTGTGCGCGGTGGACAGGTCCGATCAGAAACGAGCTGAGCCGAAGCCCTGGCGCACCTTGCTGTGGATCGCCATCGTGGGGCTGATTTTTGGCGTGTTTGGCATCGGCGACATGGCCGACGATATGCTGCGGACCGTTCGCAATAGTTTGCACATGCATAAGGCGAGCGGCGATATAGTCGTCGTAAAGATCGACGATGATTCACTCCGGGATGTCGGCCGGTGGCCGTGGCCTCGGCGGTATCATGCGCAACTGATCGACGAGCTGACGAAGGCGGGTGCAAAGCGGATCTTTTTCGACGTCCTGTTCCACGAGAAGAGCGACCCGCTTGACGACAACTTGCTGGCGCAATCGCTCGAAAGGTCCGGGCGTGTTGTGCTAGCGGCTCGCGGCCCATCGGATACTAGGCTTGTGAGCGGAAACGCCGAGCCGCCGCCGGAAATCTTTGCCGCCCACGCTCCACTCGCGACAGTGAGCCTTCACTATAATTTGCTCAATTCGATTACCGAACTGCCATATGGCCTTTCGAACCGCGGAAATCCGATTCCGTCTTATTCGTCCGTTCTATCGGGACGGGCCGGTAAGCCCGACTCCTGGTTCAAGCCCGACTACTCGATAGACGTACACTCGATTCCTGCAATTTCGGCAGGCTCGATAATTCAGGGAAAATTCGACCCGGCTGCGATACGCGGCAAGGAGGTGGTCGTAGGCGCGACGACGCATTCGCTAGGGGACAATTTTCTCATCCCCGGAGTGGGACAGATGGGCGCAGTCTATGTCCATGTCATCGGCGCAGAGACACTGAAGTCGGGTGCGCCTATCGATCTCGGCTGGATTCCGGCGTTTTTGGCGAGCGTGTTGATCGCAGGAATTTTGGTTCTGGGGATGGGAACGCGCCGCCAATATACCGTCATTGCGGTTTCCGTAGTCGCGCTTGCGGCCGGCCCAGCATTGCTCGAGATGCACCTCATCTTTTTGAGTGTCACTCCCGCTCTAGTCGTGATGGCGCTCACGGCGGCTGCCGTCACGGTTGATCGCTTTCGCAAACGCGGGCTCGTGGATTCCGTGTCGGGGCTGCCGAATCTGACAGCCCTCAAGTCAGACCGGGGCGGACGAGACAAAGCAATGATCGTGGCGCGCATTCTCAATTATGCCGAGGTTGTCGCGACGCTTCCATCAACCGACGAACGGCAACTTGTCGAGCAGACGGTCGGGAGATTGTCGGTCGGTGCTCAGGGCCGGACGCTCTACCAGGGGGATGACGGGATTTTCGCTTGGTTCGACGAGCCGACAAAACCTTTCGGGCACCACCTCGAGGCGCTTTACGCGCTGTTCCGCACGCCGGTCCGCGTCAGCGGTATGTCGATCGATTTGTCGGTGAGCTTCGGCGTCGAAATCGGAAGCAGCCGTTCGCTTGCCAACAGGCTTGCGAGCGCCCTTCTCGCGGCAGAGCAGGCTGCGCACGACGGCCTGAAATGGAAGTACCACGATCCAGAGTCGCTCCAGGACGCATCGTGGAAGCTGTCGATGCTGAGCCAACTCGACGATGCGATCGATCGCGGCGAAGTTTGGGCCGCGTACCAGCCGAAGGTGGACCTCAGGACGCGCAGGATCATCGGCGCCGAGGCGCTGGCCCGCTGGACTCACCCGGAAAAGGGCCCGATCGCTGCTGCCGAATTCGTCGCTGCGGCCGAACAGAACGATCGCATTGGCAAGCTCACCGCCTTCATGCTCGACCAGGCTGTTGCTGCTGCAGCTTCACTGAACAGGGGCGGCCGTGACTTCGACATGTCGGTGAACCTGTCGGGACGGCTCCTCGGCGACAAGGCATTGGTCGGACGGATCGCGATCCTTCTGGAGCGTCACAAGCTGGATCCTTGCCACCTCACCCTCGAACTGACGGAAACGGCAGCCATCGCCGGCAGCGGTGAAGCTCTCGACATGCTGAACCAGCTTCGGGAATTGGGGATCAACATCTCGATCGATGACTATGGCACCGGTCTGTCGACGCTCGACTATCTGAAAAGAATCCCCGCGAGCGAGATCAAGATCGACCAGACCTTCGTCCGCGGCATGATTGAAAACCGAAGCGAGCGGCTGATGGTGAGTTCGACGATTGCGCTCGCCCATTCGCTCGGCCGGTCGATCGTCGCGGAGGGCGTGGAGACTCGCGAGGCGCTCGAGCTACTTGCCGAGATGGAATGCGATATCGCGCAAGGCTTCATAACCGGGCGTCCAATGAGCCTGGAAAGCCTCCGCCGCCGCCTCTCTTCCGACCGGCGCGCCAAGGTCGCCTGACCAAAATTTATCTCCGGAACCGCATCGCCGACCGTATGTGCTCGACCCGTCTTTGGTGAATCGTTTGCTAACCTTCTTCATTAAGGTTAATATTCCCGCAGCTGCCGAATCGCAGTGT
>JBDZVC010000136.1:0-10046 GCA_040255475.1 Phyllobacteriaceae bacterium
GGCAAAGCGAAAGCACGAAGACCTGCAGGCGCACCTTCATGAAGGGGATGCGCGTTACCTCCGGCACCAACCGGAAATAACCCCTCGGCAGCTGCTTCGGCCGGGAGCGGCGATACCACGCGGCAACCACCCAGCGCGTGAAGGTAAAGGCGGTGAAGAGCGTCGTCAGGATGCCGATGGCGAGCGTCACCGCAAAGCCGCGAACCGGACCGGACCCGAGGAAGAACAGGACCACAGCGGCGATAAGCGTGGTGATGTTGGAGTCCACAATTGTCGCCAATGCGCGCCCGAAGCCGAGATCGAGGGTCTGGATCATCGATCGGCCGTTTCGCTGCTCCTCGCGCATGCGCTCGTAGATCAGCACGTTCGAATCGACGGCCATGCCGACGGTGAGCACGATACCGGCGATGCCGGGGAGCGTGAGCGTGGCGCCCAGCAGCGATAGCGCCGCCACGATCATGGCGAGGTTCGCCATAAGCGCCAGATTGGCGATCCAGCCGAGCAGCCCGTAAGCGCCGACCATGAAGACGACCACGAGGATCGACCCGACCACGGCCGACATCTTGCCGGCATTGATGGAATCCTGCCCGAGGCCCGGACCGACCGTGCGCTCCTCGACGATGGTCAGATTGGCGGGCAGCGCGCCCGCACGCAGCAGGACAGCGAGGTCGTTGGCGCTCTGGACGGTGAAATTACCGGAGATCTGGCCGGTGCCGCCGAGGATCGGCTCGCGGATCACAGGCGCCGAGATCACCTTATTGTCGAGGATGATCGCAAAAAGCCGCCCGACGTTCTGCTGGCTGGCAATACCGAAACGCGTCGCGCCCTTATTGTCGAATTTGAAGGAGACGATCGGCTCGCCGGTGCGCTGGTCGAAGCCGGACTGTGCGTCGACCAGATCCTCACCCGACACGATGACGCGGTTCTCGATCAGGTACGGTACCGGCGGATTGTCGGTTGAATACATGATCGTGTCGCCGGCCGGCGCGCGCCCCGCCTTGACGGCATCCTCGACCGAATTCGACTGGTCGACCATCTGGAAGGTGAGCTTGGCGGTCTTGCCGAGGATTTCCTTCAGCCGCTGCGGATCCTGCAAACCCGGCACCTGGACGAGAATGCGGTCGGTGCCCTGCTGCTGGATGATCGGCTCGGTCGTGCCCAATTCGTTGACGCGGCGGCTGACCACTTCGATCGACTTGGAAAGCGCCGATGAAACACGGTAGTTGATGCCCTCGTCGGTGAGGGTGAAGCGAAGCAGGCCCGGCTCAGGCTGTTCAACCGTCGCTTCGGTCAGGGAGCCGCCACCGAAAAGGCCGGACTGGACCGGGTTGGTGAGGTCCGCCAGTGCCTTCTTCGCCGCATCGACCTGCGACGTGTCGCGGATACGTACCTGAACCGTCTTGCCCGACCCACTGAGGCCGGTATAGCCGATCCGGGCATCGCGCAATTTGCTTCTGATCTCGTCGCGTATCGACGTTATCCGTTCGTCGACCAGGCTCTTGCGGTCGAGTTGGAGAAGGATGTGCGAGCCGCCCTGGAGGTCCAGGCCGAGCGTCATCTGCGTCTTCGGCAGCCAGTTGGGAAGTTTCTCGAGCGTTGCCTTGGGAAAAAGGTTCGGCGCGGCAAAAATCACGCTGGCTAGGACGGAAAGCCAGATCAGAACCGTCTTCCAACGCGAAAAATGGAGCATGCGTTTGTTATCCGTCGACAAGTCCCGGGCAATACCGCCCGGAAGATGGTTATTTCTTGGCGTTCTGGTTGGCGACCGGCTCGCCACGCACACGCACTTCGGCAATGGTCGAGCGCACCGCAGTGACCTTGTTGCCGCCGCCGAGATCGATTTCGACCTCGTTATCGTCGGTCACCTTCGTCACCTTGCCGATGAGGCCGCCGCCCGTCACCACCGTGTCGCCGCGCCTCAGCGCCGAAAGCATCTCATTGCGCTTCTTCAACTGCTGACGCTGCGGTCGGATGATCAGGAAATACATGATCACGAAGATCAGGATGAAAGGCAGGACACTGATCAGCATGTCCGGGGTGCCGCCCGTAGCCGTCTGCGCGTATGCGGGTGTCACGAACATCCAAATCTCCTGAAAAACGCCGGGGCCCGAAAGTGGCCCGAATATAGGCATTGCAGGCCGTTTGCAACCGCGCCTTTGCCGCAGCAGCCCGCTTTTCCCTGCGAAAGGCGCGTGTTACAGGCTTGGCGCCATCTTACCAGAATATGCGAATGAGAAATGCCGGATACGACCACCGATTTGCTTGCCCAAAAGATCGATCTCCTCATCAAGGCCGTCGAGCGGCTGGCGCCGCCGCCCGTGCCCCAGGCGGACCTTTCCGCCGCTGACTGTTTCGTGTGGGAGGCCGATCCCGGTCATCTCGAACCGGTCGAAAAGGTGAACCGGGTCGATATCGATCTCATCCGCGGCGTCGACCGGGTGCGCGATATCCTTTTCGACAACACGCAGCGGTTCACAACCGGGCTGCCGGCGAACAATGCGCTTCTGTGGGGCGCGCGCGGCATGGGCAAGTCGTCGCTGGTCAAGGCCGTTCACGCCTCGATCAATGCGGCGCGCAGGCCCGGCGAGCCGCCGCTGAAGCTCATCGAGATCCACCGCGAGGACATCGACACGCTGCCGGCGCTCCTCGGCATCCTCAAGAAGGCGCCCTTCCGCTTCATCCTGTTCTGCGACGACCTTTCCTTCGACCATGACGATACCTCCTACAAATCGCTGAAGGCCGCGCTCGAAGGCGGCGTCGAGGGCCGGCCGGCCAACGTCATCTTCTACGCCACGTCGAACCGCCGGCACCTCCTCCCGCGCGACATGATCGACAATGAGCGCTCCACCGCGATCAACCCTTCGGAGGCCGTCGAGGAGAAGGTTTCCCTTTCTGATCGCTTCGGCCTCTGGCTCGGCTTCCACAAATGCTCGCAGGACGAATATCTCGAAATGATCCAAGGCTATGTCGAGCATCACAAGCTCGCCATCGACCCGGAGGATCTGCGCGCCTCGGCGCTCGAATGGGCGACGACGCGCGGCAGCCGGTCGGGGCGCGTCGCCTGGCAATTCGTGCAGGATCTCGCAGGGCGGCTTGGGCAGAAGCTTGATGGCTGACGAACGAAAAGACCCGCCCTCTGGAGGACGGGTAGAGGTGGCGGGCCGGCCGGAGGTCTGACCGGCCCTATGCTGCTCTTCCTGGCTATTCCAGATATTTGCGCGGATCAACAGGTGCCGAATTCTTGCGAACCTCGAAATGCAGCTTCGGCGAATCGGCGTTGCCGCTCATGCCCGACAGCGCGATCTCCTGTCCGCGCCGGACCTTGTCGCCGCGTGAGACCTCAAGGCTCTTGGCGTGCCCGTAAACCGTCACCAGCCCGTCCTCGTGGCGAACGAGAACCGTATTGCCGAATTCCTTGAGGCCGTTGCCGGCATAGATGACGACGCCGTTCTCGGCAGCCTTCACCGGCGTCCCTTCCGGAACCGCGATATCGATACCGTCGCCGTCCGCTCCACCGCCGCCGAAAGCGGAGATCACGCGTCCGCGCACTGGCCAGCGCATCTTGCCGATCCCCGTCGCATCGGGCGCGGTCGCCTTGTCGTCCTGTTCGACGGCGGCGATCTGCTTGTCGTCCTTGTGCGGCGGCGTATAGCCCGCCGGCTTGGCTTCCTCGGTACTGGCCGCGCTTGCTTTCTGCACCGGCGGCGTCGTGCCGGTCTTCACCGGATCGACCTTCGCCGGTTCGGCCCGCGCCACCTTCGCGCCGCTGTCGCCCGAAGGAATGGTCAGCGTCTGCCCGACCCGAAGAGTCGAACTGCTCAGCCGGTTGGCTTCCTTGATATCAGCCACGCTGGCGCCGGTCTTCCTGGAAACGGCATAGAGCGAATCGCCCGGCTGGACCGTGTATTTGCCCGTCGACGCCTCGGTTCTGGCCGGGGTCGATGACGAGGTTTTCGCGTTGCGATCTTCCTTGATGCGGGGCTGCTGGGGCAGAACGGCCACCTGCTCCTGCTTGTGCGTGGATTTCGGCTCATCCCGCATCGGCCGAGCATCGGCGACGCGGCTGGTACCGCCCTGGTGATAAGTCGGGATGATGATCTTCTGGCCGGACTGCAGCGCCTTCTCGGAACGCATGCCGTTCGCCGCCATGATCTCCTTGGCCGGCACGCCGAAGCGCCGCGACAGGCTGTAGACCGTATCGCCCGCGTTTGCGGTGATCTCGGTGCCCCCTGCCCGCGACCAGCTTCCGGCGCCACTGCCATGCGTCCGCACCGGAGCCGCGTCGTAATTCCGGCCTTCTTCGGCACGCGGCAAGGTCCGTGAAGCCGGCGGTTCATAGCTCGCGACCCGATGCGAACCGTAACCGCTGTTCGGAGCCGAATGGACGGACCCGGACGAAGCGACCGGCGGCAGGCTCGATCCCGTGACGGGCGACATGTTCGACCCGTATACCGAGCCCGTGCCCGAATTGCCGGGGACAGTGCCGGTCGGCGTTGGATCGACGCTCCTGTTCGACGCCATGTTATCGCCGGGGTATGGCTGGTTGGCCGGAGGCCGGACGACAGTATCGCCGCGGTAGGTCGAACCAGTTGTTAGGACATCGGAGAAGCGCGCCGTGTCGGAACTGCAGCCCGACGCCAAACCGCCAATGAGAACAACAGCAGCGCCAAGCGCCAACCTGCGTTCGATGGTACCCAGAACCCGATTACGCATCGCTTTACCCGCACACAAGACAACTGTGCGAAATTAAAGCGCGTTAATGTTACCGGTCGGTTAAACGGTTAAAGAAAGAGGCAAATTCTCCTAAAATCCGCCGCAATCAAAGCGCCGCGGCCATGCCCGGCATGATCGGCTGCAGCCTGACCTTGCCGATATCCTCCCTTTCGAAGCGGCTGCCGACCTTTGAAAGACGCATCAATTCCTGCGCTCCGTCGCCGGGGCCGACGGCCGCCACCATGACGCCGCCCGTCGAAAGCATCTCCACGAAGCTGCGCGGATAGCTGTCAAACGCCGCCCATACCACGATACGGTCGAACGGGCCTTCCGACACGAGCGGCCTGGAGCCGTCGGCATGACGCACGACCACGCTTTCTATGCCAAGCGCTTCCAGCCGCTGGCGCGCAAGCTCGCCAAGCGTCTTGTAACGCTCGACGCTCAGCACGCGGCCGGAAAGCCTGCCGAGCAGCGCCGCCGTGAAGCCGGAGCCGGTTCCGACCTCCAGCACGCGCTGGCCGGGCGCGAGATCGAGCGCCGTCATGACGGCGGCCTGCAGGTCGATGCCCTCGATCGCCTCGCCGCACTCTATCGGAAGCATGCCCTCCGACCAGAGCGCGTCATGCCACTGCCCGGGCACGAAATTGTGCCGTGGCGTCGCCTCGATAGCCGCGAAGAGCTCCCGGGAGCCGATACCGCGCTGGCGCATCCGCAAAAGGAAGGCGGCGAAGCCCTCGCGTTCGTCGTCCATGCCGCTCATGCTATGAGCCGCTCCAGTTCGGCCTTTGCGTCGCGATCTGTCAGGTCGAGCTTGAGCGGCGTGACGGATATGAAATTGTCCTTCAGCGCCGCAAGATCGCTTCCCGGCCGGTTTTCGGCCGGCTCGTGCCCGAAGCGCAGCCAGTAATAGGGAAAGCCGCGCCCATCCTTGCGCTCGTCGATCCAAAGGCCGTGCACAAGCTTGCCCTGATCGGTCACGGTGATGCCCTCGACCTCGTCGGGCCGGCAGCGCGGGAAATTGACGTTCAGGAAGGTGCCGCGCGAAAGATCCGCCTCGATGAGCTTCGACAGGAGTTCCGGCGCATGCGCCTCGACCGTCTCCCACGGAACGACGCGGCCTTCTTCCAGCACGTTATAGGCCTGGCTGAGCGCGATCGCGCGCAGGCCGATCATGCAGCCTTCCATGGCGCCGGCGACAGTGCCGGAATAGGTGACGTCGTCGGCGGTATTGGCGCCCGAATTGACGCCCGACAGCACGAGGTCCGGCGGCTCGGGCATGATCTTGCGCACCCCCATGATGACGCAATCGGTCGGCGTGCCGCGCAGCGCGTAATGCCGGTCGTCGATCTTGCGCATCCTGAGCGGTTCGGAAAGCGACAGCGAATGGGCAAAGCCCGACTGGTCGGTTTCGGGCGCCACGACCCACACATCGTCGGAAAGCTGGCGCGCGATGCGCTCCAGCACCTTCAGGCCCTCGGCGTGGATGCCGTCGTCATTGGTCAGGAGAATACGCATGGGACTTTCTGGACAAGGAGCTTAATCGATCTTTTCGGCCCCGCCCATATAGGGGCGAAGAGCCTGCGGAATTGTGACGCTGCCGTCGGCGTTCTGGTAGTTCTCCATCACCGCGATCAGCGCGCGGCCGACGGCGACGCCGGAACCGTTCAGCGTATGGACGAAGCGGGTGCCCTTCCCTTCGCTCGGCCGATAACGGGCCTCCATGCGCCGCGCCTGGAAATCGCCGCAGACCGAACAGGACGAAATCTCACGATAGGTGTTCTGGCCGGGCAGCCACACCTCGATGTCGTATGTCTTCTTCGCGCCGAAACCCATGTCGCCGGTGCAGAGCACGACAGTGCGGAACGGCAGTTCGAGCCGCTTCAATACAGCCTCGGCGCATTCGGTCATGCGCTCGTGTTCGTGCAGCGAAGAATCGGCATCCGTGATCGAGACCATTTCGACCTTGTCGAACTGGTGCTGGCGCAGCATGCCACGCGTGTCCTTGCCTGCCGAGCCGGCCTCCGAGCGGAAACAGGGCGTCAACGCGGTGAAGCGCAGCGGCAGCTTGTCCTGCTCAAGGATTTGCTCGCGTACGAGATTGGTGAGCGGCACTTCGGCGGTCGGGATGAGGCCAAGCCTGCCTTCGCCATGCGGGGTGAAGAACAAATCCTCCTCGAACTTAGGCAACTGGTTGGTTCCGAAGAGGACCGCATCCCGCACCAGAAGCGGCGGCTGCACTTCCGTATAGCCATGCTCGGTCGTGTGCAGGTCGAGCATGAACTGGCCGAGCGCGCGTTCGAGCCGGGCAAGTCTGCCTTTCAACACCGTGAAACGGGCGCCAGACAGTTTTGCCGCGGTCTCGAAATCCATCATGCCGAGCGCTTCGCCAAGCTCGAAGTGCTCCTTCGGCTCGAAATTCATGCGCGGCTTCTCGCCGACCATGCGAAGCTCGACATTGTCATGCTCGTCCTTGCCGACCGGCACGTCCGCAAGCGGCAGGTTCGGGACGCCGGCGAGCGCGTCGGCCAGCGCCTGGTCGAGCTCGCGCTCCCTGCCCTCGCCGTTCTGGATCACCGACTTGATCTCGGCGACCTCGGCCTTCAGTTCCTCGGCACGCGCCATGTCCTTGGCGCGCATGGCGTTGCCGATCTCCTTCGACAGATAGTTGCGGCGCTCCTGCATCTCCTGCAGCGAAGCAAGGTGCGCACGGCGGGCTTCGTCCTTCGCGATGAGGTCATCGACCTGCCGCCTTGCCTCGTCCGCCGAGAAACCGCGCTTGGCGAGCCCGGCCGCCATTTCTTCCGCGTTTTCCCGTATCCATCTTATGTCGTGCATGGTCGAACCGATCCTTGACGAAGGCGGTCAGGGGGTAAACCGCATCCCCTGCCGATGCAAGATGGGCGCGGACGGACAATGGCAAATCTTCATCCCCGCCACGCCGCCTTCCGGTCCTGGCCATTGAAAATCGGGAAGCGGGGAGAAAACGAGAGAAGAAAATGCGAATGGTGAATGAAAAGAACAGGTTGAGGAACCCGCCTGCGCGATCCTGTTCAGTTTCCGCCGGCCTCGCACCCTGCACGGCCTCGGCGCCCGCTCTGCCGTTTTGCGCCTGGAGCGCAGAGAGCATCGACCGCTCGCGCCGGCGGCAATTCTCACTGTTGTCCACCCTCCATTAAGTCCACTGCAACCGCACGCAAATGGTCGAATAGAAGCCGGGCATGAGGTGACAGTTCATCCTCGTCCCTGCAGCACAAGGCCAGCCGGCGCCGTCCCCACGGTTCCGCCAAAGGCACGGCACGAACGGCCATTCCCTCCAGTTCCGGCAAGGTGCTTTCCGGCAGAATGGCAACACCCACGCCCGCCTCGACCATACGGCAGACATCGCCAATACCGCGAAGCCGAACACGGTAGGAAAGACGCGCGCCGCGTCGGGCGGCATGCTCCGCCAGGTGACGATCGAGTGCGGTCCCCAGGAGTCCAATGAGAGGTTCGCGCAACAGATCCGCGAACGCGACCTGCTGCTCGTTCGCCAGCGGGTGCGATGATGCCGCCACAATGAAAAGCCGATCTTCCGCCAGCGGGTGAAACCGGAGCCCGCCGACATCCACGACATCGGCGATGACGCCCAGTTCGGCCGCGCGTTCGGTCACCAGCCTGACGATCTCGATGCTGGGCTGTTCTCCGATGTCGATATCGAGGCCGGGATGTTCCAACAGAAACCGTCCCAATGCGCGCGGCAAAAGGCCGAGCAGCGCCCCGGTATTGGAAAGAAGGCGGATGCGGCCGCGCTCGCCTTTTGCAAAGCCACCGAGTTCTTCCTGCATCCGATCCGTACGCGCCAGTATATCCTCCGCATGGGAGAGCAGGGCCAGGCCTGCTTGCGTCGGCCGCACGCCGCGCGGAACGCGATCCAGGAGCGGAGCGCCAATGGCTTCCTCAAGCCCGCTGATGCGCTCGCTGGCCGAAGCGAGAGCCAGATGCACGGCCTCTGCTCCACGCGTAATCGAACCGCCACGGACGGAGGCGACGAAGAGGCGGAGATCGGTCAGATCGAAACGAGCCGGCATAGGCTTCGTTATATCCGAAGGCTGGCATCGTAAAAGCCCGCTGGCACCAGAAACCAGCCGAGCGCATTCTCGCGCAATGGGCCAATATCTTTTCCTTCTGGGCGCCGGCTTTGCCGGTGCATTGATGAATGCGCTTGCCGGCGGCGGCTCGTTTGCCACTTTGCCGGCGCTTATCGCGTCCGGCCTGCCTTCGGTCGAAGCGAATGCATCGAGCACGGTCGCTTTATGGCCGGGCGGTGCGGCAAGCGCATGGACCTATCATGAGGGCCGGCGGCCGATATGCGGAATCCCGATGGGCCCGATGCTGGTCATAACGCTCTCGGGCGGGTTCGCCGGCAGCCTCCTCCTCCTTTGGACGCCCTCCTCGTCCTTCAACACGATCCTGCCCTGGCTGCTTTTATTGGCGACGCTGGCACTCGCCTTCGGGCGCCGGATCGGGCCGGCGCTGCAAAACCGCCTGAACGGACGGCGGGGCCCGGTGGCTCTGATCCAGTTCGCGCTTGGCGTCTACGGCGGCTATTTCGGCGGCGCCGTCGGCTTGATGATGGTGGCTGCGTGGTCCGCCCTCGGCGAACGGGAAATAAAGACGCTGAACGGCCCGCGAACGCTACTCGTCAGCGCCGCCAACACGATTGCGGTCGTGACCTTCGCGCTCGCCGGCGCAGTCCGTTGGCCGGAGACCCTGACCATGCTGGTCGGCGGACTCGCAGGCGGCATCGCCGGCGCGAGGATCGGCCGCACAATTCCTGCCAACGTGGCCCGCGCGGCGACGCTCGCCTGGACGGCCGCAGTGACGCTGGTCTTCTTCGCGCGGGCGTATCTTGGGTAGTGAAAGAGGACCCTGAAGTCCTGCCCGGGAGTCTCCTACCGCGTCAGCCTCTTATACGTCATCTTGTGCGGGTTGAGCGCTTCGGGGCCGAGGCGGCGCACCTTGTCCGCCTCGTAGTCCTCGAAATTGCCCTCGAACCATTCGACATGGCTGTCGCCCTCGAAGGCCAGCATGTGGGTGGCCATGCGGTCGAGGAACATGCGGTCGTGGCTGATGATGACGGCGCAGCCGGCGAAATTCTCCAGCGCATCCTCCAGGGCCGCCAGCGTTTCCGTGTCGAGGTCGTTGGTCGGCTCGTCGAGGAGGAGCACGTTGCCGCCGTTCTTCAGCATCTTGGCGAGGTGAACGCGATTGCGCTGGCCGCCGGAAAGATTGCCGACCTTCTGCTGCTGGTCGCCGCCACGGAAGTTGAAGGAGGAGCAATAAGCCCTTGAATT
>JBDZVC010000618.1:0-1942 GCA_040255475.1 Phyllobacteriaceae bacterium
ACGACGTCTGCGCCGAGCTTTGCCAGCGAACCAGCTATGACGTCGTGTCGGTTGACTATCGGCTTGCGCCTGAACATCTGCATCCAGCAGCCTTCGACGATGCGCTAGCCGCGTTCGAATGGGCGATCGCCACGAGCGAGCGCAACATCGTGCTGTGCGGGGATTCGGCCGGCGCCAATCTGGCGGCAGGCGTCAGTCATGCGACGCGCGGTCATAGCCGTCGCCCGACCGGACAGGTGCTGATCTATCCGACGCTCGGCGGCGACCAGTCGAAAGGCTCCTATGTCACGCATGCCGAGGCGCCGATGCTGACGGTGAGCGACATGGCCTTTTACGACGAGGCACGCACCGGCGGCGCCGATATTTCGGCCGACATCGCCTATGCGCCGCTCAAGGATGCGAACTTCGCCAATCTACCACCGACGGTGATCGTCTCTGCCGAATGCGATCCGCTCTCCTCGGACGGGCAGGCCTATTGCGAGCGCGTGACGGCGGATGGCGGTCGCTGCGCGTGGTTCAACGAGAAGGGGCTGGTGCACGGCTATCTGAGGGCGCGCCACAGTGTCCGCCGCGCGCGCACCAGCTTCACCCGCATCGTCGAGGCGGTGAAGGGGCTCGGCAACGGCGAGTGGATTTACTGAAATCCGCTATTCCGGCTTTGCCAATGCCGTCATGATCTCGGCGGCGGCGAGCGCGGCGATCACGGAAGGACGCTTGTCGCGGAGCGCGCTGCCGCCGATCGGAGAGACGAGGCGGGCGAATTCTTTCTCCGTGCCGCCGGCCGTCTTCAGGAACCAGTTCCTGAAGGTCGCTTTCTTCGTCTTCGAGCCGATCATGCCGACATAGGCGGTATCCGGCCGTTTCAGCGCTTCGCCGACAATCAGGAAGTCGAGCGCGTGGTCGTGGGTCAGGACGACGAAGGCGGAGCCCGCCGGCGCCGTACGGACGGCTTCCTCGGGCATCGGCGTGAGTTTGCTGACCGCCACTTCCGGCATGCCTTCAAGCGCCTCAGCGCGGGTCTCCACGATGGTGACCTTCAGCGGCAGGAGCGAAAGGGCGGAGGCAAGTGCATGGCCGACATGGCCGCCGCCGAAGAGATAGACATGAGGATAGGCTGCGTCCTCCGACGCCGCTGTCTCGATCAGTTCCGCGCGCAGGCTGCCATCGACATGGCGGATGCTGAGTTCCACCCGCCCGCCGCAGCACTGGCCGATCTCCGGCCCGAGCGGGATGTCGAGGGAGAGCGGGGAGAATGACGCCATCGCCTCCCTTGCTCGCGCAATCGCCATGAATTCGAGCTGGCCGCCGCCGATCGTGCCGAAGGTGGCTGTCGGCGAGACCAGCATCCATGCACCTTTTTCGCGCGGGGTCGAGCCCTTCGCTTCCGCGACCTCGATCAGTGCCGCGGCCGGCGAATTGTTGAGGAAAGTTTCGACGCCCTGTCTGGTGCTGGCCATATTTGCCCGGCTCCGAATGCCGCGGAGCGATCAGTGCCCCCCGCGCGTCTTCTTCAACCGCTCGATCGTCGTGAGGATCCGCTCCGGCGTCGCCGGCGCGTCGAGGCGCGGGCAGACCTTGTGATCGGCGACCGAGGCGACGGCGTCGGAAAGCGCATGCAGCACCGACATCGCCAGCATGAAGGGCGGCTCGCCGACCGCCTTGGAGCGGTGGACGGTCGGCTCATTGGCCTCGGGCCAATCGGCAAGCGTGACGTTGAATATCTTCGGCCGATCGGAGGCGAGTGGTATCTTGTAAGTCGAGGGCGCATGGGTTCTCAGCCGACCCTTGTCGTCCCACCAGAGCTCTTCCGTCGTCAGCCAGCCCATGCCCTGGATGAAGCCGCCCTCGATCTGGCCGAGGTCGATGGCCGGGTTCAGCGAGCGGCCGGTCTCGTGCAGGATGTCGGTGCGCTCGACCATGTATTCGCCGGTCAGCGTGTCGA
>JBDZVC010000137.1:0-10041 GCA_040255475.1 Phyllobacteriaceae bacterium
CCGACATCATCATCGTCATGAACGAATCCTTCTGGGACGCGACCCGGCTGCCGAATACCAAGATAACGCCGGATCCGATCCCGACCGTGCGCGCCAACCGCTCTGGCTATATGTTCTCGCCTGAATTCGGTGGGACCACCGCAAATATCGAATTCGAGGCGCTGACAGGCTTTTCGAACGCTTTCCTGCCCTATGGCAGCATTCCCTATCAGCAATATATGCGCCGGCCGATGCCGTCGCTCGCCTCCTTCCTCGGCTCGCAGGGCTATGTGACGCGCGCGCTGCATCCTTTCGCGAAATGGTTCTGGAACCGCGGCACGGCCTACAAGGATTTCGGCTTCGACGAGTTCATGTCGGAGGAGAACCTGCCGCCGCTCGCCACGCGCGGGCCGCTTGTCTCCGACGAGGCTCTCTTCAACGAGATCAAGCGCGAGGCGGATCAGCAGAAGCGTCCCTTCTTCTTCTTCGCCGTCACACTGCAGAACCATGGTCCGTACGAGCCGTTCCGCTATACGGACCCGACAATCGATGTGGAAACGACGGCTGACGATGCCTCCAAGCAATCGATCCTGAGCTATGCTCAGGGCACCGCGGATGGCGACAAGGCGCTGGCAAGCCTGATGGACTGGGCCAAGCACCGCGAGCGGCACACGATCCTCGTCATGTTCGGCGACCATCTGCCGCCGCTTGGTCCCGCTTACGTCGAGACGGGCATGCTCAAGGACAATGTCGCTCCGCGCAGCGGCCCCGTCGACAAGATGAAACTCGACCATGAGACGCCGCTCGTCATCTGGTCGAACCGTTCCGGCCCGCTGCGCGATGTCGGCACGATCAGCCCTTCGCTTATTCCGCTCTATGTGCTCAAACTCGCCGGGATCGAGCATCCTTATTACACCGGCTTCCTGAGCCAGGTGCGCGACCACTATTCGGTGGTCTATCGCCAGATGTTGATCGGCGCCGATGGCAGTGCCGTGAACGATTGGCAGAAAAAGGAGCCGGCCGAGCCTATCCTCCACAATTTCCGTCTGATCCAATACGACCAGATGTTCGGCAAGGAATATGCGTCGTCGAAATTCTTCCCGGCCATGCAGGCATCCAAGCCTGGAAGCTGACGAAGTGCATAATTTTCGTGCGGGAAAGACGGTTTCAGCGCAGCAATATTTCCGCGCGCGGGCTTGTGAAGACGCTTCCTGTCGCCGCCTCCATCGGGCACGATTTCGTTTGACGTGGTAAGAAAGCGGCGAAACACTATCTGCTACCCTATCAGAACTCGTCGAACCCGCGCCGAGTCGGAAGGAGATAGCGGATGACGCTGCACCAGGTCGCGCTCGACGACAAATACGACCTTTCCAAGGAGCGGATCTTCATCTCCGGCTCGCAGGCGATTGTGCGCATGCTCCTCATGCAACGGGAGCGTGACCGCCGCGAGGGGCTGAACACGGCCGGTTTCATCTCGGGCTATCGCGGCTCGCCTCTCGGCGGACTGGACCAGCAATTGTGGAAGGCGAAGAAGCAATTGTCGGCCGCCGACATTGTTTTCCAGCCCGGCCTCAACGAGGAACTGGCCGCAACCGCCGCATGGGGCTCGCAGCAGACCGAACTTCTCGGCGAGGGCAAATATGACGGCGTCTTCGCGCTCTGGTACGGCAAGGGGCCGGGCGTCGATCGTTCCGGCGACGTATTCCGCCACGCCAATCTCGCCGGCACATCGCCGCATGGCGGCGTTCTCGCCCTGATGGGCGACGACCATACGGCCGAATCCTCAACGACCGCGCATTCGAGCGAGTTCGCCTTCGTCGATGCGATGATCCCGATCTTCAACCCCGCCGGCGTTCAAGAGATGGTCGATTACGGCATCTACGGCTATGCGCTCTCCCGTTTCGCCGGCATGTGGTCGGCGATGAAATGCGTGAAGGATAATATCGAATCGACGGCTTCGGTGGACGTCTCGCTCGACCGGCTAGGCATCACCCTGCCGGAGATCGATATGCCGAGCGGCGGGCTCTCGATCCGCCACGAGATCGACATGCTCGGTCAGGAGGAGCGCCTGCACGAGCACAAGCGCCGGGCGGCGGCGGCCTTCATTCGCGCCAATGGCCTGAACCGCATCGTCTATTCGGGCGGTAGAAGCCCGAAGCTCGGCATCATCACGGTGGGAAAAAGCTATCTCGACGTGCGCCAGGCGCTGGACGATATCGGCATCGACGAGACGCGCGCCAATGAACTCGGTATCCGCCTGTTCAAGGTCGCCTGCCCGTGGCCGCTCGATTTCGAGCATATCGGCGAATTCGCCAAGGGCCTCGAAACGGTGATCGTGGTCGAGGAGAAACGGTCGCTGATCGAGGTGCAGTTGCGCGAAAGCCTCTATGGCACCGCCATGCAACCGGTCATCGTCGGCAAGAAGGACGAGCGCGGCGACTGGCTCTTCCCGGCCAAGGGAGCGCTCGACCCGAACGAGGTCGCCATCGCCATCGGCGAACGCGTGCTGAAAATCATCGGGCCTTCGGAGGAGGTTGCCGCCCGCGTCGACCGTATGCGGCAGTTCCAGGCGATGCTTGCCGATACGACCGACGTCGCCACCCGCACGCCCTATTTCTGTTCGGGATGCCCGCACAATTCCTCGACCAAGGTGCCTGAAGGCTCACTGGCGTCGGCCGGCATCGGCTGCCATTTCATGTCGCTCTGGATGGACCGCTCCACCGTTGGCTTCACCGCGATGGGGGGGGAGGGGGCGCAATGGATCGGCCAGGCGCCGTTCTCGAAGCGCGGTCATATCTTCCAGAATCTCGGCGACGGAACGTATAACCACTCCGGCCTTCTGGCCTTGCGCTTCGCGATCGCGTCGGGTGCCAACATCACCTACAAGATCCTCTATAACGACGCGGTCGCCATGACCGGCGGGCAGCCGCACGAGGGCGGTCTTTCGGTCGATGCCATCGCCCGACAGGTGCGGGCCGAGGGCGTCGAGCGGATCGCGATCGTCACCGACGAGCCGGAGAAATATGCCGGCAGAGCCGACTTCCCGGCAGGCGCGAGCATCAATCATCGCGATGATCTGGATGGCGTTCAGCGCGAATTGCGCGAGGCGCCGGGCGTCTCGGTGCTGCTTTACGACCAGACCTGTGCGGCAGAGAAGCGCCGCCGCCGCAAGCGTGGCACGTTCCCCGATCCGGACAAGCGCGTCGTCATCAACGAACTGGTCTGCGAAGGCTGCGGCGATTGCGGGGTCGCTTCCAACTGTGTTTCGGTGCAGCCGCTCGAAACCGAGTTCGGCCGCAAGCGGCGCATCGACCAGTCGAGCTGCAACAAGGATTTCTCCTGCGTCAACGGCTTCTGCCCGTCCTTCGTGACCGTGCATGGCGCGCGCATCCGCAAGGCGGAGGGCGCGGCCGGCCGGCACGATCCGCTGGAAGGCGTGCCGACACCCCGTCCGGCGACGCTTGACGAAGGCTGGTCGGCCATCGTGGACGGCATCGGCGGGACGGGCGTCGTCACCGTCGGCGCCATTCTCGGCATGGCCGCGCACCTGGAGGGCAGGGGCTGCGGGATGATCGACATGGCCGGCCTCGCGCAAAAGGGCGGCGCCGTCTACAGCCATATCCGCGTTGCGAAATCGCCTGCCGATATCCACGCCATCCGCGTATCCGCCGGCAAGGCGGACCTGATCCTCGGCTGCGACCTCGTCGTGTCGGGCGCCAAGAAGGTACTGGCCGCGGCCCGCGAGGGTCATACGATCTTCGTCGCCAACACGGCCGAAGTGATGCCGGGCGATTTCGCCCGCTCGACCGATTTCTCTCTGCCGACCGAGCGTCTTAAGAAGGCGATCCGCACGGCAGCGGGCGAGGAGAACGCGCATTTCTTTGACGCAACGCGCACTGCGACCGTCCTTTTCGGCAATTCGCTCGGCGCGAACATGTTTATGCTCGGCTTCGCCTACCAGCATGGCGGACTGCCGCTTTCGGCCGAGGGGATCGAGCGTGCCATCGAACTCAACGGGCAGGCCGTGGCGATGAACGTCGCGGCTTTCCGCTGGGGCCGGCGCGCCGCGCACGAGCCTGAATTCGTGCGTGCGATGGTCGAGAAGGCGCGCGGCGGGACGGCCGAGCGCAAATTCGCGGAAGGGCTCGACGAGATCGTCGAAAAGCGTGCCGCGTTCCTGGCCTCGTATCAGGACAAGGCCTATGCGGAGCGCTACCGCAAGCGCGTCGCAGCGATCCGTTCGGCCGAGGAGAAGACCGCGCCGGGCTCGACGGTGGTGACGGAAGCCGTGGCGCGCAACCTCTTCAAGCTGATGGCGATCAAGGACGAGTACGAGGTCGCCCGGCTCTATACGGACGGCTCGTTCCGGAGGCAGATTGCCGCCGAGTTCGAGCATTACGACAAGCTCGAATTCCATCTGGCGCCGCCGATCCTCAACCGGCGCGGGCCGGACGGCCGCCTGCGCAAGTCGAAATTCGGCCCGTGGATGATGAAGGCGTTCGGCGCCCTTGCGACACTGAAGGGGTTGCGGGGGACGGCGTTCGATATCTTCGGATATTCGGAGGAGCGGCGCATGGAGAAGCGCCTCCTTGCCGAGTATGAGAGCGATCTGGACAGCATCGCCGGGACACTTTCGCCGGAGCGGATGGATGCCGCGGTGGCGCTCGCCTCGGTGCCGTCGATCATCCGCGGTTTCGGTCATGTGAAGGCGGCCAACGCGGCAAAAGCCGCCGGCGAGCGGGCGCGCCTTACGGCCCGATTCCTGGAAGGTTCGGAGGCATCCGAAGTGCTGCAGGCCGCTGAATAAAAAGGGTTTTTAGAACACCGATCCCTTAGCCTTATATAAGCGATTTATTAAGAGGGGGCATGCAACTATCCGCCGTCAGCCGGTGGATTCCGACCAATGAAGCGAACAAAACCGGGAAACATCCCTGCCGACGTCTACGTCCAGTTTGTTCGCTCGTTGTTCAATAGCGTTCATACTGTTCTCGTCGGGGCGCTGATCTACGCGCTGGTCATATTCCTGGTCTATTGGAAGAACGGTTCGCCGATTTACGCAGGCCTGAGCCTGCTTCTGTTCTCGGTCGGCACCTGGCGTTATCTCCAGATGCTGAAGTTCACGCGGTCCGGCGTCATCGCCGACGAGGCCGACGCGCGCAGATGGGAGCGCAGCTACCTTTTCCAGGGGACCGTGCAGGTCGTGCCGATCGGCTTGTTCTGCTTTACGGCGACCTATCTCGTCACCGATTCTTTCGCGCAGATGGCGGCGGTTTACCTATGCTTCGGCTCCCTGGTTTCGGTGGCCGGCCGCAATTACGGCTCATCGCGCATGGTGGTCGTTTTTTCCCTGGCCTTGCTTCTGCCGATTGGCATCGGCCTGGCGCTCAAGGGCGACATTCCGCATCTCCTGCTCGGCGCGGTGGTGATCCCCGTCTTTTTCATGGTGGTGGAGACTGCCGCCCAGATCAGGCGGGTCCTGTTTTCGGCGGTTATCGGCCACCGCAAGGCAAAGCAACTCGCTCAGCAGTTCGATCGAGCTCTCAACACCATGCCGCACGGCCTGGTGATGCTCGGTCCGGACGGCCGCGTGGTGGTCGCGAACACCGAGGCGGCGCATCTAATGGCGGCAGCCTCGCCCGAATTGCTCGTGGGCCGGTCCCTGACGTCGCTCATGATGCGCGGCGCGGCGGCGGGTTATCTGAGCCGCAAGGACGCGCAGTTCGCTGAAATGCAACTCGCCCGCGCCCTGCACGAGGGCCGCGACCGCAAGCTCCTGCTCAGCTTCTCCAACGGGCGCCATTTCGAACTCTCGACCCGAGAGGGCCGCGACGAACTCGGCGTCATCACCTTCGAAGATGTCACCGCACGCGTCGAGGCGGAGGGGCGCGTCCGCTTCATGGCGCGCTACGACAATCTCACGGGCCTTCCCAATCGTGCCTATTTCCATGAGCGGGTGATGGAGATGATGGCGGCGGGAGACCGCGACCGGCTGTGCGGTCTCGCCGTGTTCGATCTGGACGACTTCAAGAGCGTCAACGATACGCTCGGCCACCCCGTGGGGGACGGCCTCATCTACGCCGTGGCCGAAAGGCTGGGCGCCTTCGCCGAAGAGAGCGTGCTGATCAGCCGTTTCGGCGGCGACGAGTTCATGATCTTCCTGGACCGCATCGCCGACGAGGCGGACTTCACCCGCAAGCTCGACACCATTTTCGAGGGGCTGCAAGGCGAAGTCGATGTTGCCGGTCACTGTCTGCGCATCCAGTGCAGCGCCGGCGCCGTGCTCAACACGGTTGGCGAGACGGATGTCGACGGCATGATCGTCAAGGCCGACCTGGCGCTCTACAAGGCCAAGGATCTCGGCAAGAACGGTTGGCGCCCGTTCGAGGCGTCGATGGACGAGGCTTTCCGTAAACGGCAGGTCATGAAAGCCGATCTGAGGAGCGCGGTCGAGGCGCGGGCGCTGCGGGTCGTCTATCAGCCCATCGTGGCCATGGACACGATGCGCATCGCAAGCTGCGAGGCGCTTTGCCGGTGGGACCATCCGCAGCTCGGGCCGATCTCGCCGTCGGTCTTCATTCCATTGGCCGAGGAGATGGGGATCGTTTCGGAAATCTCCTCCTTCATGCTCGCGGCCGCTTGTACCGAGTGCGCCCGCTGGCCGCGCCAGATTCCGGTTTCGATCAACCTGTCCGCGCGGGATTTCCGCAATCGCGATATCGTCGACAAGGTACGCAAGGCGCTCAAGGATTCCGGACTGGAGCCGCACCGGCTCGAGATCGAGGTGACCGAGACCGCATTGCTCGACGACAAGGCATCGACACAGCTTTATCTCAAGGAACTCAAGGCGCTCGGCGTCAGGATATCGCTCGACGATTTCGGTACCGGCTATTCGAGCCTGAGCTATCTGCACACGCTGCCGCTCGACAAGATCAAGATCGACCGCAGCTTCCTGATCGACGTCGCGCGCAACGAACGTTCGCTGGAGCTGCTCAAGGGCATCGTCAAACTGTCCAAGCAACTCGGCCTCCTGGTCACGGTCGAGGGCGTGGAAACCTTCGAACAACTCAAGATCCTGGCACTCGAAGTCAGGCCCGACCTGGTCCAGGGCTTCCTGTTCGGCTCGGCGCTGACCGCATCCGGCATCGATACGATGTCGACCACGGTCTGGCCTTTCGCCAACGAAATCAGCGTCGCCAAAACCGCTGCCGGCCGCTAGCAGCCTCTCTGTCCGTTGGGACAGGGGTGCTGACAAATTCTTTACGAAGAATTAACGTTAATTCCCGGTAAACAGTCCATGTAATTTTTTCACCTTTGCTCAAGATTAAGGAGTGGTTTACTATCTTCCTACCCATCAGGGAGGCGGAATCTTGGGCAATCCATTCGCAAAACCGGCCAATTCGGCCGAGCAGGGGCTGGGAGTCGATCCCGGCATGACAGCGTTTTCACGCAACGTTTTGGGGATTATGGAGGATATCGAGTATCGCTTGTGCGAAAGTGGAGAAGATTTGGAAGATATTTTCCGTCTTCGTTATAATTCGTATCTTGCGACCGGATTGCTCAGCCCCAATACCTCGCATATGATTGTCGATAGTTATGACGATATGCCGAATTCCTATAATTACGGCGTCTACTACGAAGGTAATCTTGTCAGCACCATTCGGTTGCAGCATGTGACCCGGGAGTTCCCGAATTCGCCGAGCATCAAGCTCTTCCATGACGTCCTGGAACCAAGGATAGCAGCGGGCGAGACCTTCATCGATCCGGGCAGGCTCGCAGCCGACCTGGAGTGGTCCTCTACGCTGAAGGTGCTGCCTTACATCACCTCGAGGCTCGCCATGCTCGCGTGCCATTATTTCAATGTGTCGGCCTGTCTGCAGACGATCCGGGGGGAGCATGCGGCCTTCTACAAGCGCGTGCACGCAGCGGAGCCGCTGGTTCAGGGGAGAGAATATCCGGGCCTGAACTGCCTGGCCGATCTGTGGCAATCGCCCTGCCCGTTGATGTGGGAGCAGGGAATGGCCCGCTTCGCATTCTTCCGCTCGACGCCGCTCGAGGAAAGAATGCTGTTCACACGGTCGCACGGCACGTACAAGGCGCCGCTGACGATCCTTCCGAGCGCAAGATATCTCAGTCACGCCGCCTGATAACCTCGCGCGCGGATCCAGCCGAACTTGCGCTTTGAGGGCCCGTCAATAGGATGGGGTTCGACGATAACGCTGGTTCGGTGAAGAATGGCCGGAGGGGATGAGCTGGTGCGCCAGGCCGTCTGGGCCGGTGATCTCGGCGACGCGGAAATCGACCGTGCCCGCAAAGGCACGATCGAGAAGGTCTTTGCGAAAGGCGCCTATATCTGCCATCGCGGCGATCGCCTCGACTACTGGACCGGGGTGGTGCAGGGCCTCGTCAAGATCAGCACCATATCGCTCAGCGGCAAGGCCATGACCTTTGCCGGCATCGGCAAGGGCGGCTGGTTCGGCGAGGGGTCGATCCTGAAGGACGAACCGCGCCAATACGATCTCGTGGCGCTGCGCGAGACGCGGCTCGCCATGATGAACCGCGCCACCTTCCTCTGGCTCTACGAGAACAGCACCGGCTTCAACCGGTTCCTCGTACGCCAGCTCAACGAGCGCATGGGGCAGTTCATCGCCACGATCGAGCACGACCGGATACTCGACGCGAAGGCGCGCGTCGCCCGCAACCTTTCGTGGCTCTTCAATCCGGTCCTCTATCCGGGCGCGGGCTCGCAGATCGAGATCACCCAGGAAGAACTCGGGCTCCTCGCCGGCGTCTCGCGCGCGGTCGCCAATCGCAGCCTGGCCGAACTCGAAGAGGAACGGCTGATCCGCGCAGAGCACGGAGAGATATGGGTGCTCGATCTGGCCGCGCTCAAAACCTATTGAAGCATGTCTCCCGAAAGTGGAAGCCGGTTTCGGGATAGAGGCATGCGTGGAATCGAGAAGCTGAAGCACACAAAAACGCTCACCTATCACGCATCGCACCATTCCGTCTGTCAAGGCATCTGTTGCCTGACGGGCCTATTTAAACGATCCTGCCCGCATCGCCCGCCCGGCAGGCATAGGCCGATTGGCTACTTGCGGCTGGATCAGCGCGCGCGATAGGTTTGGTCCAACATCGCGAACCATGCGAGGACGGCTGGGAGGAAGACGAAGATGAATTCGACGGCGGGTGCCGCCGAACCCCTCGACACGTTCCCAAAATATCTGCTGCTGAACGCCTCGCGCTTCGCGGACCGGCCTGCCATGCGCTTCAAGGATTACGGCATCTGGCAGAGCTGGAACTGGGCGCAGCAGCTCGACGAGGTACGCGCTTTTTCGCTCGGCCTGGATGAACTCGGTGTACGGCATGGCGACAAGGTTGCGATCGTCGGACCGAACCGGCCGCGGCTTTACTGGACATTCGCCGCGGCGCAAGCTCTCGGCGCCATTCCCGTTCCCGTCTATGCCGACGCGGTGGCCGAGGAGATGGCCTATGTGCTCGATCATGCCGGCGCGCGCTTCGCGGTGGTCAGCGACCAGGAGCAGGTCGACAAGATCCAGTCCTTCTCCGACCGCATCCCTGTGCTCGAACACATCATCTACGACGAGCCGCGCGGGCTGGAGGATTACGATCCGGCAACGCTTCATTCCTTCGAGGCCGTGCAGAAGCGCGGCAGGGAGCAGATCGCGGCCGATCCGGACGCGGCGCGCCGGTGGGAGGAGAAAGTCCGTGCCGCAAGCGGCGAGGACGTTTCCGTCATGCTCTATACGTCCGGCACGACGGGCCGCTCGAAGGGGGTGATGATAGGGTCGGCGGCGGCAGTGAAGGCGACGGTCGACACGGTTTCGTTCGATAGACTGACCGAGAAGGACAGCGTGCTCGCCTATCTGCCGCTCGCCTGGGTCGGCGACCATTACCTGAACTTCGCGCAGAGCTATGTTTCCGGCTTCTGCATGGCCTGCCCGGAGAGCCAGGAGACGGTGCCGCAGGATTTGAGGGAAATCGGTCCGACCTTCTATTTCGCGCCGCCGCGCATCTTTGAATCGCTGCTCACCAGCGTCACCA
>JBDZVC010000619.1:0-1938 GCA_040255475.1 Phyllobacteriaceae bacterium
GCGGAGCTTGCGAACATAAAGAGAACGATTTGGCTTGCCAGATTTGTTTCATACCACAATGGTGAGACAAGAGAGATGGGCCGATGGTGATCTCCACGGAACTGCTGACACCCGAACGCTGGCCGGATTTCGAGGATTTGTTCGGCAAGCAGGGCGCTTGCTACGGTTGCTGGTGCACGGCCTTCAGGCTGCCGCCGGCCGTGCGACGGGAAAACAACCATGAGCGCAACAGGGACCACATGCACCGGCGCGTGGAGGAGGGGCCGCCGCCCGGGATTCTCGCTTTCGATGAAGCAAAAGCGATCGGCTGGATGCAGGTCGGGCCACGTCCCGACATTCCGCAATGGAACAATGCTGGCCGCGCTTCAGCGCCGTTCGAGGCCGGCGAGGAAGCCGATCCGTCTGTCTGGGCGATATCCTGCTTCTTCATCCGCTCCGGTGCACGCGGCAAGGGGCTGACCCATACGCTGGTCTCGGCCGGGATCGACCATGCCAGGAAGGCGGGCGCGCGCTATCTGGAGGCGTGCCCGATGGATCAGTCGAAGAATTCCCGCTCGCTTGGGCTGTTCGTAGGCTCGACGCGGGTCTTCGAGAAGGCCGGTTTCCAGAGGATAGCGGAGCGCAAGTCCGGCCGGCCGCTTGTGCGGCTCGCTTTTCAGGAAAATCAGGAGGCTGGAGGGAAGAGCGGATCCGATTGACGATCTCCGGATCCTGACGTTCAGACGCCCAGAGCCTCGGCGATCTTCCGCCGCGCGTCTTTCCAGTTCGCCACCGCCATGATCCCCTGCGGGTCAAAAGGTGGCAGCAGGGCGCGGATCGAATTGTCGGCCATCAGGTGGAAGAGCGATGCATCCGGCACGCTCTCCCTTGCCGACAGGAGGTTGCGCGGCAGATCGTCGACAAAAGCGACCGGGCGCCCTTTTTCTCCTCGCAGCATGGCGATCGCCGGCCCTTTCGGCATCCCGGTGGTGAGCAGCGGGTAGGGAAGGCCGAGCCTGTCGAGATGCGCGCGCCGCGCCGTCCGGTGCTGATGCGGCATCATCGTCAGAAGAACGATCTCTGCGCGACCGCCGAAGGAGGCCAATGCCTCGGCCACGCCTTCCGTCATTTCCTGCCAGTCTGCCTGTACCGCGAAGAAGGCGTCGATCGCGGCGGAAACGCGTTCGGCCGCTACCGGTTCGTTGGTGGCCACGTCGAAGACATTGCCGTGAATGTGGAATGTCTCCAGCCTCAATTCGAGACCTTGCGAAGCGAGGTAGCGCGGAAGAGGCCGGATGAATTCGAGCACGACGTCGTCCACGTCGAGCACCAGGAGCGGCCGGTCGTCGAGCGCCAATTCGGCAATCTGCCGAGCGGTTTCGGGGTCATCGCTCATGTGGAAGCTTCGAAACGGTCATTGCCGTTCGCCAGTGCCCGTCGCGCTTCGGCGACCGAAGCGGGGTCCGTTGCGGTTTCGCTCGCGAAGCGCACCAGGCTGGGCTCATGGGCAAGCAGGAAATCGAGCACGCCGGCGAGGAACCCCGGTTCCCGCGCGGCCTCCCTGATCGACGCCGCCTCGATGCCGGTGATGGCGAGGAAGCGCGGGAGCAGTTCCGCGTCGCCCGCGATGAAGCCGAGCGCCGATATGGCGGTCGCTTCGGCTTGCTCGCTGGAATATCCGGCCCGTGCCACGAAAGCGCTTTCCCTTGCTGGCGAGAATCGATGGTTTCGGGAAGGTTCTATACATCTACGGGAACCAGGGGGCCAAACTTTGCATTTCGGGGCGATGGTTTGCCTTTCGTCAATCAAATTGCATTAGGAAAAACAACGGGAATCGGCTTGGCTGGGTGAGCACGCTTTCGCCGCGCCATCCGCAGAGCCGTATCGGGACGGGAAGAATGCCTAAGAAGGTGATGATCGTCGAAGACAACGAGCTCAATATGAAGCTCTTTCGCGACC
>JBDZVC010000138.1:0-9985 GCA_040255475.1 Phyllobacteriaceae bacterium
GGCGAGAGCAGGTCGAGGAAACGGTACATCACCTCGCGCCATGTCCAGAAGCTGTCTCGCTCGGACGGCCCGCGCCGCTCCGTCAGTCCGGCCATGGCGCGCTGGAAGGTGTGGCTGTGCAGATTGCAGGCCGCCGGCAGCAGGGTCTCGACCTTGACGCTATCCGGCACAGGTTTCGCGTCTTTGGCGACCGAGGCAACGCGGCCGTCGGCGTCGATCCCGACCAGAACATCCTTCCCCCAGCCATCTTCGAGAAGCGCCTTCGCCGCGAATATCGTCTGCATGGCCATTTCCGTGTTGACTTATTTTGTCTAGACATAATAGCATCAAATCGAAAGATGTGAACTGCCTCGGGCGTCATGACCAGAAAAATAGTCAAAGCCGCAAACATCGCCACGATGGTGTTAGGCGGGGCCGCCTACGGCCTCGTCGCCGAGGGCGCGATCGGCATCGAAGACGGCCGCATCGCCTGGGTCGGGCGGGCCGATATGGTGCCGGCCGAATGGCGCGGCGCCACTGTCGAAGATTGCGGCAACCGGCTCGTCACGCCGGCCCTGATCGACTGCCACACGCATCTTGTCTTCGGCGGCAACCGGGCGAAGGAATTCGAGATGCGGCTGGAAGGCGCAACCTATGAGGCGATCGCGCGCGCCGGCGGCGGCATCGTCTCGACGGTAGCCGCGACCCGCGCTCTTTCCGAGGACGAACTGGTCGAAACCGCCCTTCCCCGGCTCGACGCGCTGATGGCCGAAGGGGTCGGTACCGTCGAGATCAAGTCCGGCTATGGGCTGACGGTCGGAGACGAATTGAAGGTGCTGCGCGCCGCGCGCCGGCTCGGCGAACTGCGCAAGGTGCGGGTGAGGACGAGTTATCTCGCCGCGCATGCAGTGCCAGCCGAATACAAGGGCCGCGCCGACGCCTATATCGACGAAATCGTGCTGCCCGGCCTCGACGCCGCGCAGGCCGAAGGGCTGGTCGATGCCGTCGACGGTTTCTGCGAGGGCATTGCCTTTTCGCCCGCACAGATCGCACGCGTCTTCGAAAGGGCGAAGGCACTCGGCATCCCGGTCAAGCTCCATGCCGAGCAGCTTTCCAATCTGGGCGGGGCGGCGCTCGCGGCCTCCTAC
The DNA here is from genome assembly GCA_040255475.1 of Phyllobacteriaceae bacterium. Lineage (GTDB taxonomy): Bacteria > Pseudomonadota > Alphaproteobacteria > Rhizobiales > Rhizobiaceae > Mesorhizobium_L. Next base: position 1,128 of record JBDZVC010000138.1, read on the forward strand.
GGCGCGCTGTCTGCCGATCACCTCGAATATCTGGACGAAGCCGGCGCCGAGGCCATGGCGAAGGCCGGCACGGTAGCGGTGCTGCTTCCCGGCGCCTTCTATTTCCTGCGCGAGAAACAGTCGCCGCCGGTCGATGCGCTGCGCTCGGCGGGCGTGCCGATCGCCGTCGCCACCGACTGCAATCCCGGCTCCTCGCCGCTCGCCTCGCTGCTTCTCGCCATGAACATGGCCTCGACGCTGTTTCGCCTGACGCCGGAAGAGGCGCTTGCCGGCGTGACCCGCAATGCCGCGCGAGCGCTCGGGCTGGCGGAAGAAATCGGGACGATCGAGGTCGGCAAACGCGCCGAGCTTGCGGTGTGGGACGTCGGACATCCGGCCGAACTGGCGTATCGGATCGGGTTCAATGCGCTGGATGGAGCGATCGTGGGATGATGGAGATAATTCGCTCAGTACCGCGCCCCTTCGCACCCCCCTCTGTCCTGCCGGACATCTCCCCCTCAAGGGGGGAGATCGGCTGTCATCCTGGCCTTCGCCAATCTCCAAACCTGCAGAAGGGGAGCGGAGTGTGCGGCCGGCTGATCTCCCCCCTTGAGGGGGAGTTGCCCGGCAGGACAGAGGGGGGTGAGTTCGGCCGCAGGACGCTCACAGCTTCACCAAAGTCGCGCCCATGACCCTCACCCTTCATCCCGGCTCCATCAACCTTGAAACGCTGGAGCGCATTTATCGCGGGTCCGAACCTGTCCGCCTCGACCCCGCTTCGCATCCGCGCATCGGGGCCGCCGCCGCCCGCATCGCCGAGATCGCGGGTGGAGCGGAGGCCGTCTACGGCATCAATACCGGCTTCGGGAAGCTTGCCAGCGTACGTATCCCGGCAGCGGACGTAGCCACCCTCCAGCGCAATTTGATCCTCTCGCATTGCTGCGGCGTCGGCCAGCCGCTGAAGCCGGAAATCGTCCGCCTCGTCATGGCGCTGAAGCTGATGTCGCTCGGGAGGGGCGCATCGGGCGTGCGCATGGAAACGGTTTCGCTGATCGAGGCGATGCTGGAAAAGGGCGTCGTTCCGGTCATTCCCGAAAAGGGTTCGGTCGGCGCATCCGGCGATCTTGCACCGCTTGCCCACATGACTGCCGCCATGATCGGTGAAGGCGAGGCCTATTTTGCCGGCGAAAGGTTGGCAGCGCGCGCGGCGCTGGAGAAGGCCGGGCTGAAGCCGGTCGTTCTCGCCGCCAAGGAGGGGCTGGCGCTCATCAACGGTACGCAGGTCTCGACCGCTCTGGCGCTCGCCGGTCTTTTCGAGACGCATCGGGCGGCGAACGCCGCGCTCGTGACCGGTGCGCTTTCCACTGACGCGGCGATGGGCTCTTCCGCGCCGTTCCATCCCGAAATCCATACGCTGCGCGGCCACCGGGGCCAGATCGACACGGCCGCGGCGCTCTGGCGGTTGCTCGACGGTTCGGAAATCCGCGAAAGCCACCGGCTCGGCGACGAGCGCGTGCAGGATCCCTATTGCATACGCTGCCAGCCGCAGGTCGACGGCGCCGCGCTCGATATATTGCGCCAATGTGCGCACACGCTCACCGTCGAAGCCAATGCGGTAACCGACAATCCGCTGGTGCTGTCGGACGGCTCGGTCGTGTCGGGCGGCAATTTCCACGCCGAGCCGGTGGCCTTCGCCGCCGACCAGATCGCGCTCGCCATCTGCGAGATCGGCGCCATCGCGCAAAGACGCATCGCCCTCTTGGTCGATCCGGCGCTCTCCTTCGGCCTGCCGGCCTTCCTGGCGAAGAAGCCGGGGCTCAATTCCGGCCTGATGATCGCCGAGGTCACCTCCGCCGCGCTGATGAGCGAGAACAAGCAGCGCGCGCATCCGGCCTCGATCGATTCGACGCCGACATCGGCCAACCAGGAGGACCATGTGTCGATGGCCTGCCACGGCGCAAGGCGGCTGCTCGAGATGGCAGAAAATCTCGCCGCCATCATCGGCATCGAGGCGTTGACCGCGGCGCAGGGCATCGACTTTCGCGCGCCGCTCAAGACCAGCGGAGAGTTGCAGAAGGCGCATCACGCGGTCCGCAGGGCGGTGCCGGCGCTGGACGTGGACCGCTACATGGCCGGCGATCTTGCCGCCGCAGGCGAACTGGTCCGATCCAGCGCGCTCTGCGACAGCGTGTCGGCCGGGATTTTGCCGGGGCTGGAATAATGGATTTTGAAAGGCTTCGTCCATGACCCCCTTTGAAATCACGCGCGGTTCCTCGCCGGTCATCCTCGGCTTCCCGCATACCGGCACCGATGTGCCGCCCGACATATGGGCCGACCTCAACGCGGAAGGGCGCAAGCTGCGCGACACCGACTGGCACGTCCATACGCTCTATGGCGGCCTCCTGCCGGAGGTGACGACGGTGCGCGCCACCTTCCATCGCTATTGCATCGACGCCAATCGCGACCCCTCCGGCGCCAGCCTCTATCCGGGGCAGAACACGACCGGGCTTGTGCCGCTCACCGATTTCGACAATCAGCCGCTCTGGTCGAGGAAACCGGACGGGAAGGAGATCGAGCGGCGCAAGGCGCTGTTCCATGCGCCTTACCATGCGGCGCTGGCCGCCGAGATCGAGCGCGTGAAAGAGATCCACGGCATCGCAGTACTCTACGATTGCCACTCGATCCGCTCGGAATGCCCGTTTCTGTTCGACGGCGTCCTGCCCGACTTCAACATCGGCACGGACAACGGCAAGACCTGTGCGCCGGAATTCGAGCGGGCGGTCGCCGACATCTGCCGCTCGGCCAAGGCCTACACCTCCATCCTCAACGGCCGTTTCCGCGGCGGTTGGACGACTCGGCATTACGGTCGGCCGGAGGACGGCGTCCATGCCATCCAGATGGAACTGGCGCAATCGACCCATCTCGAAAGCGAGGTGCTTCCCTTCGCGTATGACGAGGCGAAGGCGGACAGGCTGCGCGTTCATCTCGGTGCCATCCTGAAGCGCCTCGAAGAGATCGCCCTTTCGATGAAATCCGGAGCCCGGTCATGACCAATCCCCGTCACAATATCCGCGAGATCCATGCGCCGCGCGGCCCGGAGCTCAACGCGCTTTCCTGGCAGACGGAAGCGCCGCTCCGCATGCTGATGAACAATCTCGATCCGGGTGTTGCGGAAAATCCCAACGAACTCGTGGTCTATGGCGGCATCGGCCGCGCCGCGCGCACCTGGAACGATTTCGACGCTATCGTGGCCACGCTGAAGACGCTGAAGGAAGACGAGACGCTGCTCGTCCAGTCGGGCAAGCCGGTCGGCGTCTTCCGCACGCATCCCGACGCGCCGCGAGTGCTGATCGCCAATTCCAACCTCGTGCCGCACTGGGCCGACTGGAACCATTTCAATGAATTGGACCGCAAGGGACTGATGATGTACGGCCAGATGACGGCCGGCTCATGGATCTATATCGGCACGCAAGGCATCGTGCAGGGCACCTACGAGACCTTCGTGGAGGCCGGCCGCCAGCACTATGGCGGCGACCTGAAAGGCAAGTGGATCCTGACCGCAGGGCTCGGTGGCATGGGCGGCGCGCAGCCGCTCGCCGCCGTGATGGCCGGCGCGTCCTGCCTCGCCATCGAATGCGATTCCGACCGCATCGATTTCAGACTCCGCACCCGTTACGTAGACGAGCGCGCGGACACGCTCGACGAGGCGCTTGCCATGATCGAGCGCTGGACGAAGGCCGGCGAAGCGAAATCGGTCGGGCTGCTCGGCAACGCCGCCGAGATCGTGCCGGAGCTTCACCGGCGCGGCGTCAGGCCCGATATCCTGACCGACCAGACCTCGGCGCATGATCCGCTGAACGGCTATCTGCCGAAAGGCTGGTCACTGGCCGAATGGCGCGAGAAGCGCGAAAGCGACCCCAAGGCGGTTGAGAAAGCCGCCCGCGCGTCGATGCGTGAGCATGTCGAGGCGATGGTCGCCTTCTGGAACGACGGCGTGCCGACCCTCGACTACGGCAACAATATCCGCCAGGTCGCCAAGGACGAGGGTTTCGAAAACGCGTTCGCCTTTCCAGGCTTCGTGCCGGCCTATATCCGTCCGCTCTTCTGCCGCGGCATCGGCCCGTTCCGCTGGGCGGCGCTGTCGGGCGATCCGGAAGACATCTTCCGCACCGACGAGAAGGTGGAGGAACTCACGCCAGGCAACACGCATCTGCACAACTGGCTCGACATGGCCAAGGAGCGCATCTCCTTCCAAGGGTTGCCGGCGCGCATCTGCTGGGTGGGCCTCGGCGACCGCCACCGGCTCGGCCTCGCCTTCAACGAGATGGTGGCGAAGGGCGAACTGAAGGCGCCGGTGGTCATCGGCCGCGATCATCTCGATTCCGGCTCCGTCGCCTCGCCCAACCGCGAGACGGAAGCTATGAAGGACGGATCGGATGCCGTGTCGGACTGGCCGCTTCTGAACGCGCTGCTCAACTGCGCGTCGGGCGCGACATGGGTGTCGCTACATCATGGCGGTGGCGTCGGCATGGGCTTCTCACAGCATGCCGGTATGGTCATCTGCGCCGACGGCACGCCGGAGGCCGCCCGACGCCTGGAACGTGTCCTGTGGAACGATCCGGCGACCGGCGTCATGCGCCATGCCGACGCCGGCTACGAGACCGCGATCGAATGCGCTAAGGAGAAGGGGCTGAGGCTGCCCGGCATATTGGGGAACTGAGCGGTTCCGGTCAGCACGTCACCGCGATGACGCAGCGCCAGCGATCCTTCGTCGCAACGCTATAGCCGTGCGGGTTCTGACCCTCGTCGGGACACTGGAGCGTCGCCGCATCCTTCACCGGCACGCCGACGCGGATGGGCAGGGCGATCACGTCGTGGCTGAGAATATAGATGACGTGGTTCTTCTCATAATAGGCGATCGCCTGGTCGCAGGTCAGGTCCTGAGCCAGTTCGAATGCCGAAGCCGGCGTGCATAGCACGACCAGCGCCGCGAGGCCTGATATAAGCGTCCTCGTCATCCGCCCGCCTCCATCGATGCCATATCGCAGGCTATTTACGATACTTCGCAGCAAGACGGAATGGTGCGGGAAGAGACACGCCGGCCGGTTCTATCGCTTCGTCCTATTCGTTCATCGGTGAATCGTCGCCGCCCTGATCCTCGTCGGTTGGCTGCCCGGCCTGCAATTTATCGAGAAGCTGCATGACGGTCTGGCCGCAGGCGGCGGTAGTGTCGGCGGCCGCGCATTTGACGTCGATCGTCGTATCGCCGCTCCTGATGCGGAAATGCGCTGCCTTCGATCCCATCATCATGCCTGCGTGCCTCTGCCAGTTGCCTGGGCCGTGGCGACCCGGACCACGCATATTATCCGGCCCACGCATGCCATCGGTCCCGTGCATTGTGTCGGGGCCGGCCGGCGGCGTGGACGGTGTGGCGTCCGGCCCGGCCGCGGGCGGCGAATGGGGCTCTGCCGATGGCGTTGTGTCGGTCTGCGCATAGGCCGCCGTAGCGGCAAGACCCAGCGCCAGCACGGCGAAAACCGCTTTTTTCATCGATCCGATCCTTTCCGAAAAACACTGACAATCGTCGACCGGCCGATGCGCCGGCTGGGGATAACGCTTGCCGGGCGATTTGGATGCCAGATCGTGAGCTTATGAAAGCGGTCAAAAATGGCGGCTGGCCGAACGGGAAAACGCCCCGCGTCCCTGACGCGGGCCAGTGGTCCCTGAAATTCAGCCCCGCCGAACCACTGGCCTGTGTCCTGGCCGTCTACCGGCTTTCACCGGGACGGATCGCGTCGGAGACCGCGGTCCGATCTCCTACGTCTGGAGGCAGCACCCCCGTAGGCCGAAGCCCCTTGCAGCCCGCCCCCGATGCTCTGTCGCCGCCGTCTCCATTAACCATAATGCTGCCAAAGCCGCTGATTCCCGTCCATCGCTTTTATGAGCGTTTCGGGCTCCTACTCTCACTCTTTCGCCAACTGTTACCGGCCGGACACATATGTTACCGGGATGCAACGGTCAGTTCCGCCTGATGGCGATGCCCTCCGCCGGAATGCCGCTTGACGCCCTGCCTGCGTTGACCGACAAGGTCGGATGTCGCGGGCGAGAGCCGAAACGCCTGCGTCGTTCTTGGAACAATCGACCGATCCCTGCTTCGCGGAGCCTTTGCGTGCGCGTCTGGTCCCTGCTGCAGCTTGCCGCTTCGACGCTTGTCTTTGTTCTGGCCGCTGTCGCCGCAAAGGGCTGGGCACTGGAACCGGGCATTGGCCGGCTCCTTCTCACGCTTGGCCTCTATTCGCTCGGCAACATCATCATCATGCATCTTATACAAGGCGTCGGCATGGGCGTCGCGCTGTCGCTTTCCGCCGTCGTCCAACTTGCCGCAGTCAATGCGCTCGCCTTTCTCGCTTTCGGCGAACAGGTGAATGCGCTGCAAGGTGCCGGCATCGCCCTTGCCATCGTCGCCGTCGTCCTCATAACCTTCGGCCCGTATGTCGGCAGCCGCTGACTCAAGTTTATCGATTTAACGCCAATACTGATGCTTGAAACATCATTATGAAGGGTTTATACGTGCATACTGCACTTTCAACGGGCATATCGGCATGATCACGGCCGCGCAAATGCGCGCCGCGCGCGCGCTGACCGGGATGGACCAGAAGACGCTTGCCGAACGCGCCGGCGTCTCGTTGCCCACCGTGCAGCGCATGGAGGCCTCGGAAGGCGTCGTGCGCGGCGTGGTGGATACGCTGGTCAAGGTAATCCAGGCGCTCGAGGAAGCCGGCGTCGTGCTGATCGGCGACAACCAGCCGAGCGACGGTGGCGGCCGCGGGGTCAGGCTGAAGACGCCACCGGAGGGATCCGCCCGCTGAAAGGCCGCCGGCGCCCATGGGCCGACGAGACGGGCTTTTCTCCGACGCGCCGGGCCGCGCCGCCGGTTTGTCGATATGGACGCCTCATCTCGCCCGCATACCAAAGCGCCGGGCTTCTGGGATCTCTACACACCGAAACTGATCACCGTTCTCAGGGAAGGCTACCGGCCGGCGCATCTGCGTGCCGACATCATCGCCGGGCTGACCGTGGCGATCGTAGCACTGCCGCTCTCCATGGCGATTGCCATCGCCTCGCATGTCACGCCCGAACGCGGCCTCTACACGGCGATCATCGGCGGCACTATCATTGCCCTCTTCGGCGGCAGCCGCTTCCAGGTCGGCGGTCCGGCCGGCGCCTTCATCGTGCTCGTTGCCGCAACGGTTGACCGGCATGGGATCGAGGGCCTCTTCCTCGCCACCATGATGGCCGGCGCGATGCTGATCGCGGCGGGTTATCTCAGGCTCGGCACCTATGTGAAATTCATCCCCTACCCCGTGACCGTCGGCTTCACGGCCGGTATTGCGGTCATCATCCTCGCCAGCCAGCTGCACGACCTCTTCGGGCTGACGCTAGCGGGCAAGGAGCCTGGCGATTTCCTCGACAAGATAATCGTGCTCGGCAAGGCGGCCGGCACGACAAACCCGGCGGCGGTGCTGGTCGCGGCGCTGACGATCGGCGCAATCCTGGCGGTCAAGCGCCTGCGCCCCGCCTGGCCGGCCTTCCTGATCGCAGTCGCCGTCGCGTCGCTTGCCGTCGCCATATTCGGCCTGCCGGTGGAGACGATCGGCAGCCGCTTCGGCGGCATCCCGCGCAGCCTGCCGGAGCCGACGCTTCCCGTCGTCAGCCTGGACAAGATGCTAACGCTGTTGCCCGACGCGATCTCGTTCGCTCTCCTTGGCGCCATCGAATCGCTCCTGTCGGCCGTGGTCGCCGACGGCATGACCGGGCGTCGCCATCGCTCCAATTGCGAACTGGTCGCGCAGGGTCTCGCCAACGTCGTCTCGCCCCTCTTCGGCGGCATCTGCGTCACCGGCCTCATCGCGCGCACCGCAACCAATATCCGCGCCGGCGCGCATGGCCCGCTCTCCGGCTTCTTCCACTCCATGTTCGTGCTCCTGTTCATGGCGATCGCCGCACCGCTTGCCGTCTACGTGCCGCTTGCGGCGCTGGCCGGCGTGCTTGCGGTGGTCGCCTGGAACATGGTCGAGCGGCCGGCCTTCGCGGCGCTCATCCGCTCCTCGCGCGGCGACGCGCTGGTGCTGATCGTAACCTTCGCCCTTGTCGTGTTCCGGGACCTCACTACCGGGATCGTCGTCGGCTTCGCGCTCGGCGCGCTGCTCTTCATCAACCGCATGGCGCATGCGGTCGCCGTGGAGGCCCATGCGCCGCCCGCGATAGAGGACCTGCCCGACACGACCAACGGTGACCGCAAGCGGTACGACGCCTCGGAAGCGAGCGATCCGGACACGGTCGTCTACCGCATCTCCGGCGCCTTCTTCTTCGGCGCAGCCGAAACGGTCGGCTCCGTCTTCGACCGCATCGCCGACAGGCACCGGAATTTCGTGCTCGACTGCTCGAAGGTGCCGTTCCTCGATTCGACCGCGGCCAACGTCATCGAGGGAGCCGTGCGCAAAGCATCCCGCGCCGGCGTACGCTTCTATATCGCCGGCGCGTCGCCGCAGGTGCGACGCATGCTCCTGAGCCACGGCGTTCGGCAGCCGCGCGCGCGCTACGGTGCCAGCGTCGCAAGCGTGCTCGACCACATAAGCCGCCGCAAGGCCGCGGAGACATCGGCCGCGGCCTGATGTCCGGCCGCTATCTTTTCCGGAAACGCAGATGCAGGACGATCGCGGCGCCCAGCGCCAGAAGGGCGACGACAGCCGACAGGACGAGCGCGGCCTGGCTGCCGAACTGCTCGATGACGCTTGCATAGACGAGGGGCGATGCCGCCGAAACGATGAAGCTCGGCATCAGGAGACGGCCGACGACGAGGCCGTAGGTGTTGCGGT